>NZ_JBFAQA010000083.1:0-1058 GCF_040677005.1 Nonomuraea sp. NPDC049421 | reverse complement strand
AAAACTAGAAAGTCTGCTTTGTGGTCAAGTCCTCGGCCTATTAGTACCGGTCAGCTCCACACGTTGCCATGCTTCCACCTCCGGCCTATCAACCCGGTCGTCTACCGGGAGCCTTACCCACTCTCGTGGTGGGAGACCTCATCTCAAGGCGAGCTTCCCGCTTAGATGCTTTCAGCGGTTATCCCTTCCGAACGTAGCCAACCAGCCGTGCACCTGGCGGTACAACTGGCACACCAGAGGTTCGTCCGTCCCGGTCCTCTCGTACTAGGGACAGCCCCTTTCAAGTCTCCTGCGCGCGCAGCGGATAGGGACCGAACTGTCTCGCGACGTTCTAAACCCAGCTCGCGTACCGCTTTAATGGGCGAACAGCCCAACCCTTGGGACCTACTCCAGCCCCAGGATGCGACGAGCCGACATCGAGGTGCCAAACCATCCCGTCGATATGGACTCTTGGGGAAGATCAGCCTGTTATCCCCGGGGTACCTTTTAGCCGTTGAGCGACACCGCTTCCACACGCCGATGCCGGATCACTAGTCCCAGCTTTCGCTCCTGCTCGACCCGTCAGTCTCACAGTCAAGCTCCCTTGTGCACTTACACTCAACACCTGATTGCCAACCAGGCTGAGGGAACCTTTGGGCGCCTCCGTTACCCTTTAGGAGGCAACCGCCCCAGTTAAACTACCCACCAGACACTGTCCCCGATCCGGATCACGGACCAGAGTTAGACGTTCAAAACGACCAGAGTGGTATTTCACCAATGACTCCACCCGAACTAGCGTCCGAGCTTCCCAGTCTCCCACCTATCCTACACAAGACGCTCCAAACGCCAATGTCAAGCTGTAGTGAAGGTCCCGGGGTCTTTCCGTCCTGCTGCGCGAAACGAGCATCTTTACTCGTAGTGCAATTTCGCCGGGTCTGCGGTTGAGACAGCGGGGAAGTCGTTACGCCATTCGTGCAGGTCGGAACTTACCCGACAAGGAATTTCGCTACCTTAGGATGGTTATAGTTACCACCGCCGTTTACCGGCGCTTAAGTTCTCACCTTCGCCCAACCGAAGTC
>NZ_JBFAQA010000082.1:0-1073 GCF_040677005.1 Nonomuraea sp. NPDC049421 | reverse complement strand
TACACCGACCCGAACACCGGCAAGGTCAACATGGCCTCCCGCTGGTACATCCCGGGCACGGGTGGCTTCGCCTCGCGCGACGACTTCTCGATCGACCCGTACCCGTCGATCAACCTCAACCGCTACACGTACGCGGGCGGCAACCCGCTCGCCTACACCGACCCGTCGGGTAATTGCCCGTTCTGCATCCCGATCCTGTTCGCGGTGGTGCGGGTGGCCGCCCAGGTGGCGATCAAGCAGTTCGCCAAGGCCGCCGTCAAGCAGGTGGTCAAGCAGGGCGTCAAGCAGGCGGTCAAGAAGACCGCCCAGACGGGCGGCAGAAAGGTCACGCAACAGGCCGCCAAGAAGGGCACCCAGCAGGCCGGGAAGAAGACCGCGCAGCAGGCGGGAAAGAAGGCCGGCCAGAAGACGGCCAAGAAGGGCGGGAAACCGAAGAAGGCCACGAAGAAGAAGTCGACGACCAAGAAGCAGACGACCAGGGCGGGGGCGAAGAAGCCGACCAGGCCGGTCGCGAAGTCGCCGAAGGTCAAGACGCCCAAGGTCAAGAAGCCCCAGACCAAGACCCCCAAGGTCAAGAAGCCGAAGGCGAAGACCCAGAAGAAGACGACGAAGACGACCAAGAAGACCACGAAGAAGACGGCTTCTAAGCCGAAGACGAAGACTTCGACGAAGAAGAAGAACGAGACCGCCAACGAGGCCACCGAGATGGTCTTGGAGGAGGCGGAGGTCGCCGACGTCGCCACGGCGGGCGTCGATTACGACGGCCTCGACTATGACGGTGACCTGCTGTGCCGCAGCATGATCTCCTGCGCCAAGGATGTGGTGGAGGAGCTGGGGGAGAACGCCGCCGAGGACATCGCCGACAAGGTGATCGAAGAGGTCATCGACGCCACGATCCCGGACGTCCCGCTGGACCCGCCTGGTACGACCTGCGCTCTGCCGAACAGCTTCGTCCCCGGCACTCCGGTCCTGATGGCCGACGGCTCGACCAAGCCGATCGAAAAGGTGGAGACCGGCGACGAGGTAGTGGCCACCGACCAGGCGACCGGCCGCACGGAAGCCCGCCCGGTCCT
>NZ_JBFAQA010000081.1:0-1168 GCF_040677005.1 Nonomuraea sp. NPDC049421 | reverse complement strand
GGCTGGACCATGGCCAACACCGGGGATCTTGTTGCTTCGGGTGATGTTGACGCCGATGGCAGGGACGACATCGTCGCGGCTTACCAGAACGGAGACAACACCTTCAGCTTCCATGTCTGGAAGAACGGCAGCAGCTACGCCGGTAAATGGTCTACCTCCGGCCCTTACGCTCTCGGCCCCGTCGCCGGACGCCTCGTCCTCGGCAAGTGGAACTGACCTTCATCCGGCAACGCAGGTCCGGGCACGAGACGGCCTCTTCGCCCGGGCCTGCGCCCTGCGGATGGCATCCGTCCGACCTTCGGTGCCTCATCTGCCCGCACTGTCTCCAGCGATAGAACCGCCGCTTCGACCATCTTCTACGAAGGATCTTCATGTTCGGCTCTTTTATGCTTCGTGCCGGCTGCATGGGCACGGCAGTCATCACCGGTTTAGCCGTCTCAGCCTCGACAAGTCCCGCTCTGGCCGAGCCGACACCTCCGATCACGGCAGCCGCCTACCAGCTCGCTCCATGCGACCCTGGCGGCACCACCACGAGGGACACCGAGCTCGCCACCCGCCTCAACGGCAGCCTCAACGCCAAGATGCGCGGCTACATGTCCGCCTACCGCGTCTCCTGCGCGCGGATGATCGTCAAAGCCGTTCGCGAACGGGGGCTCGACCTCCGAGCCGCGGCGATCGCCATGACCACGGTCATCGTCGAGAGCAGCATCCAGAACATCAGCGAGAAGGTCGATCACACCAGCCTGGGTCTGTTCCAGCAGCAGGACAACTGGGGTAGCGCCGCGCATCGTCTCGACCCCATCTGGGCCACCAACGCGTTCCTCGACAAGATGATCCGGCTCTACCCCAATAACAGGTGGAAAACCGCACCCATCGGCGAAGTGTGCCAAGCCGTCCAGGTATCGCAATATCCCAGCAGGTACGCGGAGCAGGCCGGTGACGGTCAGATCATCGCCAACACGATCTGGCCCTACGCGCTGGGAGGGGCCGAGGCTCCGGCGATGATGCGTGATGACGGTGACGGCACGATGACCATCTACCGGTGGTCGTCTAGCGGTTCGTCGTTCGCACGGGCTAGTGACTACACCTCTGGCGGCTGGACCATGGCCAACACCGGCGACCTTGTTGCTTCGGGTGATGTTGACGCCGATGGCAGGGACGACATCGT
>NZ_JBFAQA010000080.1:0-1199 GCF_040677005.1 Nonomuraea sp. NPDC049421 | reverse complement strand
CTAGTGGGCCGTCTCGGAACGTTGACCGGGTAATTGATCTCGGCTGGTGAACCCGTCAGGCTGGCTGCCTCGAAAAGCTGGGAGGTAGTCGTGGCTCGTCCACCGGATGTGTTCGTCCGACCCTTGTCGATGGAGGAGGGCCGGAAACTCCAGCGCATCACCCGGACTGCGAAGGATCCGGTCAAGCTGCGCCGGGCGATCATGGTGATGATGTCTGGCCAAGGGCAGTCGGTCCCGGACATCACCTCGTTGATGCAGGTCGGCGAGGATTACGTGCGCGATGTCATCCACGCCTTCAACGAGCGGGGGTTCGACGCGCTGGACCCAAAATGGAGCGGGGGCCGGCCACCGGCGATCAGTGAACAGGTGCGTGAGCACATCTGCCTGATCGCCCGGACGGTCCCCGCGGAGTGGGGCATCACCGGCCACTCCACCTGGAGTTTGCGTACCTTGGCCGAACACCTCATCGCCCGCGGTGTGGTGGACGCCCTCAGCCGCGAGCACCTGCGGCGCATCCTGCACAAGGGCGGCGTGAGCTGGCAGACCACCACCACGTGGAAGGCGTCCAACGACCCGCACTTCATCGCCAAGATGCAGCGGGTGCTGGAGTTATACGACCACCCACCCGCCGATGGGAGGGTGATCTGCGTCGATGAGTTCGGCCCGTTGAACCTGCTGCCCCGCAAGGGTAAACGGTGGCGGCCGGCCGGAAGTCCGGCCCGGCTGCGGGCCACCTACAACCGTTACTTCGGCGTCATGCACATGATCGCCGCGCTGGATCTGGCCACCGGCAAGCTGTACTACCGCATCCGTCGGCGAAAGCGGTGGCGGGAGTTTCTGTCCTTCCTCAAGACCCTGCGCACACGGTGGCCCGGCGAGAGGCTGTATGTGATCATGGACAACTACTCGCCGCACAAGCATCCCCAGGTCCGAGCCTGGGCCGCCGACAACGACGTCGAGCTGGTGTTCCTGCCGACCTACGGCTCGTGGTTGAACTGGATCGAATCCGAGTTCGCCGCGCTGCGCTATTACGCCTTGAACGGCACCGATCACCGTTCCCATGACGAGCAGAACACGGCGATCGGTGGCTACATCCGCTGGCGCAACGCCCGCGCCCAACCAAAGACCAGCTTCGCCGCCACTTCACCTATCCGAAGCTGGACCAGTTACCCGGCCAAGGTTGCGTGACGGGCCACTAG
>NZ_JBFAQA010000079.1:0-1306 GCF_040677005.1 Nonomuraea sp. NPDC049421 | reverse complement strand
ATTCGGTATTCGCCCAAGGAGACGCCGAATTCTGTCCGTGGCGTCTTCAACGACGGATCCGTGCTTGTGTCTTGCCAGGTCATCGACTCCCCTCCCGCCAGTGCACGGAAAATACACGACTTCCGTGTAGTAGCGCACGGCATACGTGCCTCCGAAGTGCTTCGGACTGTCCGCCATTTGCACCCGGGGTCTGGGATTGTCGCACCATGCCGACGACAGGCGCCGCCAAATACCGCAGGCGGCTACACGCTTTCTCGCCACTGAACGTGCAGCCGTATGCCTAGGAGTAATGAGGAAAATGCGGTGATACAGGAAGTTCCGCGGACCGACATGGAACATATAGGAACGATCGAGCTGACGCGTGACGATCAGGCGCCGCGACTGGCCCGTGAGGCGGTGACCGGCTGGGTAGGCCGTTCTCATCCCGCCCGGGACACGCTGATCCTGGCCGCCTCCGAGCTCGTCACCAACGCCGTCGTACACGCCGACCACGGACACGGCCGGCACTGGCTACTGATCCATCTCGCGCGCGCGAGTGACCTCTTCCGGCTCACTGTCACCGATCCAGGGACGGCGCTGTCCGCCCCGCACCACGTCCCCCTGCAATACCTCGCCTGGATCGGAACGCCGAGCAAGGCCGCGGGCTGGCCATCGTGGCCGCCCTCTCACGCGGACGATGGGGCAGCCATCTCCTCCTGCCGCACAGTCGCCACCGCGTTGTGTGGTGCTACTTGGACGCTCAACCCAGCGAGTCCGACATCGAGCTGCTGTACTTGGCCGCGATGTGCAACGAATCCGCGTCCACGATGACATCTCTCAGAGGGACCGCCCACCCCAAGTGATCTGCAGCCGTTCCCCGGCTTGGCCGCCACCGGGCCGGGGCGAGGCGCGCGGCACGGCGCGGAAACGAGAGGTTGGCCGCGGATGCGGCCTGCGGTCAACCTCTCGGACCTGCCCGCACCCTTATGTCGCGGGCAGACGAATCACCGATCCACCTGCACTTTCCGTCCCTTCGCCGGTATCGGAGCGAGTGGCACGCGGCTGCTCAGGCGGCACCGGTCGCTGCATGGGCACCGATGGTCCCGTGAGTAGCGCAGCGGTCGCTTCAGCCGCCGCAGCGGCGGCCTCGGGATAGACGCTGGTGTAGGTGTCGCGGGTGAACGCCGACGTCTTGTGCCCGAGCGTCTCCTGCACGATCTTAATGTCCACCTCGGCCGCGAGCATCGCGGTCGCCGCGCCATGGCGAAGATCGTGAAGCCGGATCGGCGGCAGACCCGCCTGGTAACAGATTCCGTAGAAGCGGTCG
>NZ_JBFAQA010000078.1:0-1357 GCF_040677005.1 Nonomuraea sp. NPDC049421 | reverse complement strand
CAGGGCTGAAGCGTTCTCATGTGGTGAGACCGAGGAGCTGGAGACCGTCGGCGGGGTGGCTGCGGTAGTGGTCGGTGGCGGCGGTGATGTTGGTCCAGCCGATGAGGCGGGTCAGGCCGACGGCGAGGTTGCGGAGGCTGGCCAGGATTCGGGGCGCGTTGCCGGTGCGGACCTTGCAGGCGTCTTCGCGGTAGGTGACGTCGCGGATGTGGTGCAGGGCCTCGACGCTCCAGTGCCCGCGGATCAGTGCGGCGAGCTGGGCGTGGGTGATGCGGCCCGGTGGCAGGCTGGTGATGGCGTAGATCGTGACGATGGTGGTCTTGCCGGTCTTGAGGTCGGTGCGGCGACGTTTGACCTGGATGGCCTGGGCGGCGTGGGGAAAGGGCAGGCCGGGGCGGGCGGTGCAGATTTTCATGCGGCGGATCTCGCGGCGTCCGTGCCCGCGCTCGTCGGTGCGGTCGTTGAGGACCGCTTCGCGCCAGGGCAGTGCTTTGAGCCTGCGGTGGAGCGTGGGCTGGTTGGCCTTGGCGATGAACAGGTAGTGGCCGCCGGCGGCGGCGATCTGCCGGGCGTGCTCGGCTTGTGTGTGCAGGGCGTCGGCGGTGATGACCATGGTGGACAGGTCCAGGCCGGATAGCAGGGGTGTGAAGGCGGGGATCTCGTTGCTCTTGGCTTCGACCTGCCGCTGGGCGAGCACGGTCTGGGTGTCGTGCCGGACGGCGGCCAGCAGGTGGACCACGCCGTCGCCGGTGCGGCTGCCGCGCAGGGTCTTGCCGTCCACGGCCAGGCCGAGCAGGGGTGTTCTGGTGGCAGTAGTCGTCTGGGGGGTCGTTTCTGGCGGGTGGCCGGTGATCGCGGAGAGGTAGGCGCAGGTCGCGGCGTCGAAGGCATCGCCGTCGAGGCGGGCCAGCAGCCGGCCGAGGGTGCTGGCGGCCAGCGGGGTGGTGGCCGGAAGCCCGAGCTGGGTGCGCAGGTCGGGGTCGTATGCGGCGACGAACCGGGTGATCTTCGCCAGGGATGTCGCTCCGCTGAGGACGGCGAGCAGGGATAACGCGAGCAGCGGGCCGAGCCGGTAGCGGCGTCCCCGGCGGTGGCGTGGGTCGGGTACGGCATCCAGCACCTCGGCCAGGGTGGGCAGGTCGGAGGCGGGATCGGTGAGAGTGACGTGCTCCAGGTGGCGGAAGAGCACGTCGATCGGGGATGATGGCACGCGAACGCGGCCCCTGTTCTTGATCGACTGGCTAGACACCGACGATCATGAGGGGTCGCGTTCGTCATCTCCGCACTGGGGCGCCTCTACTTGCCCACCCGGCTCAGGGGTTCAACAGTCTCACCCGTCGAGAACGCAACGGCCCTG
>NZ_JBFAQA010000077.1:0-1527 GCF_040677005.1 Nonomuraea sp. NPDC049421 | reverse complement strand
GTGGCGCTCGCGGGCTTCGGCGGCGCGGTGTGCTGCGCGGGCGTTGCGCAGGTCGGTGAGCTTGAGTGAGTAGGCGCGGCTCTTGCTGGAGAAGTGGCCGCGAAAGCCGAGCATGTGCGCCCAGGGGCGGAGGCGTAGTGCGCGGAACTCGGGGCGTGCGCCGAGGTACCAGCAGGTACGGATCATGCGTCGGGCGTGGTCGGTGACGGGCAGGGCGTCGAGGTTCAGGCCGGGTTTGAGGCCGCTGCCGTGGCAGTGCCCGCAGGTTGTCATCGGGCTGAGCCGCCCGCGTCCGGCGCAGGATCGGCAGGACGGGCGGTGGTCGATGGTGCCGGAGGCTTCGGCGCCCTTGGTGGCGTACTTGGCGATGTAGGAGGCGACGGCTCGTTCGCTGAGCCCGTCGGCGTCGGGGTCGAGCAGGATGGGGCGGATGTCGAGCTGGTCGCCCCAGGTGAGGGTCCATCTGCCGAGGTCGCTCGGTGGTGTGGTGACGGTGACCTGGTGGACGGCGGGTGGGATGGCCTGGGTGAGCAGGTGGTGGTCTGCCCAGTCGGGTGGCGGCTGGGCAGGTCCGGCGGGTCCGTCGAGGCGGATGACGGCGTGGAAGTGGATCAGGCCGCGCCGCTGGTATTCGGCGACCTTGGCGAAGGACACCTTGGCGTGCTCGGCGAAGCCGCGACGGGTCATCCCGCTCTGGCGGGCCAGCTCTTGGCGGATGGCGAGGGTGAAGCGGTGCCACAGCGCGCCCGCGTGCGCCTGCCACAGCACCGCGCCGGTGTAGTCGTAGCAGCCGGGGCAGATCGGCTGGCCGAGCCGGTCGTCCTGGGGCTCGTGCCGGAGGTGGCAGCCGACCGGCCGCCCGTGCTCGCACACCCTGTCGCGGTTGCGGGGACGGCAGCGACGGCCGTCGCGGTGGGAGTGGACGGGACCGAAGGAGGGCGCGGTCAGGGTGACGAATGCCCGGGGGTGCGTGCTGACGGTCTCGGGCACGCCTTTGCCTCCTGACAGTCCTGCCCGGATCAGGTGGAACGTGTCGGCCTGGTAGGTCTGGGAGCAGGCCGGGCAGACCGAGGCCCGCCGGTTCCCGCAGGCCACCAAGAGATGTCCTGAGGGCTCACCGTCCGTGGTGTAGGCATGCAGGATTTCGCCCGTGCCCGCGTCCACGATCAATGACTGTCCGGCCAGGTGCACCGGATGGGCGCACCCGCCGATCGCCGCGACCATGGACCTCCACCGTCCATAGCCGGGTGCGTTGATCAGGCGGGCCAGATCGGCCATCCAGTCGGCACCGAGTGACTCTTCCTCCTTGCTCATAGGGCACCACCTCCTCTGTTGGACTACCTGTAGTACAGGTTGACAGACATCGCGCTTGGTGGTCAACCTGTAGTACAAGTAGTCCTGAAAGCTTTACCGAGGAAGGCCGACCATGGAGACCAGCACCGACGACAAAGACGCCCTCTGGCGCGTCATCGCCACCGACCTACGAGCCGCCATCCTCGACGGCCGCTATCCACCCGGCGGCGC
The DNA here is from genome assembly GCF_040677005.1 of Nonomuraea sp. NPDC049421. Classification (NCBI taxonomy): domain Bacteria; kingdom Bacillati; phylum Actinomycetota; class Actinomycetes; order Streptosporangiales; family Streptosporangiaceae; genus Nonomuraea; species Nonomuraea sp. NPDC049421. Next base: position 3 of record NZ_JBFAQA010000077.1, on the reverse strand, counting down.
GCT
>NZ_JBFAQA010000076.1:0-1640 GCF_040677005.1 Nonomuraea sp. NPDC049421 | reverse complement strand
GCGCCCCGCAGGCCGAACAGAGCTTGGAGGAGGGAAAGAACCTGCCGATCTTCACGAACGTCCGGCCGTACAGCTTCGCCTTGTACTCCACCATGCCGATGAACGACGCCCAGCCCGCATCGTGCACGCTCTTGGCCAGCTGAGTGCGTGCCAGCCCCTTGACCGCCAGGTCCTCCACATAGATCGCTTGGATGCCCCTATGTTCGTCAAGTGGTCAGGCTGGGTCAGAGGCATGATCGGCTGTCGCTGCTTTGATCAATGCGTAGACCTCGCGGGCGACATAGCGTTTAAGGCAGCGGATGACCTCGCGGCGGGTCTTGCCCTCGGTGGTGCGCCGTTGCAGGTACGCGCGGGTGCGGTCGTCCCAGCGCAGCCGGGTGAGGACGATGCGGTACAAAGCGGCGTTGGCCTGCCGGTCGCCGCCTCGGTTCAAGCGCCGGCGTTGGGACTTGCCGGACGATGCCTCCACCGGGCTGGCCCCGCACAGAGCGGCGAAGGAGCCCTCCTTCTCCAGTCGTTGCGGGTTGTCTCCGGCTGTGACCAGCAGGGCGGCGGCGGTGTCCGGGCCGATGCCCACGCGGTCCAGCAGGGCGGGAACGTGACGGCGGATGACCTCCTCCAGCAGCTGTTCCAGGGCGTCGATCTCCTGCGACAGCGACTGGATACGGGTGGCCAGCAGGCGCAGCACGTAGAGGGTGGCGCTGTGGACGTCGGCCACCGGGCCGACGGTCAGGTCGGCGCAGCGGCGGATGAGGGTTTTGGGTCCCAGGTCGTCGAAGGAGGCTCTCAGGTCGGGGTCAGCGACCACCAGAGCCGCTCGCAGCTGGTTGATCGCCTGGGTCCGGGCCTTGACCGCCGATTCCTTGGCGCGTCGCAGCAGACGGGCCATCTCGACCGGCCCGTCGCCGGACTTGGGGATGGCGGTGGCCCGGCCCGACAGCACGGCGCGGGCGGCGGCCTCGGCATCCACCTCATCGGACTTGCCCCGACGGCGGCGGGCGGCCTTGTCGGGCTGGCTGACCTCGAAGACCTCCACGCCCTCGGCGGCCAGGACGCGGGCCAGCGCGGCCCCGTAGGAGCCGGTGCACTCCACTCCGGCCCGGCGCAGCACGCCGAAGGACCGCGCCCAGACCAGCAGCTGCTCATAGCCGTCCGGGCCGGTCGCAAAGCCGCGGGTGTCCAGCAGCGCTCCCATCCCGTTCAGCACGGCGGCGACATGGACGTCCTTATGCGTGTCGACACCCAGGACCACCTCCTCCCGGCCGTGGGCGAGGTGGAGAGGCGCGCTGGTGTGCGGCATGCTGGTCATCGTGGTCCGGCTCCTGCTCGGCGTGGGGGCTGGTCAGCCGTCGCCGGGGCGGCAGGAGCGGTCAGAACTGTGACGGTGCTTTGTTCGCGGCAAGGCCCCTATCGAGACACGCTCCGACGCCCCGGTGACAGCGAGCACCGCTTCGAGACCCCGGCCGACAGATCCAAGCCAAGACACCATGGTCTGTTCTCGCGCGAGTCAAGCCGGGGCTCGAAACGGCACACGACTATCCTCACAGTTTTCGCGGATCAGCTTCGTGGACAACTGGTGGTGGAACTCGCGGCGCGCGTCGGCGACCTCGGCATGCCGGCGGGCGACCTTCGTCCGGGCC
>NZ_JBFAQA010000075.1:0-1667 GCF_040677005.1 Nonomuraea sp. NPDC049421 | reverse complement strand
GGCGGGCGAGGGGGAGCACCCCTCGCCCGCCGCGCTTTTTCGTGCCCGCCCGCGGGTGGCCATGGAGAGGTAAAGTCGTCATGTGTCAGAAATTCCTTTCAGGTGTAAGAGAGGGCGTTATGACGATGCAAGCCATCCGTTACCGGGCTTACGGCCCGCCTGAGGTCGTCGAGCTGCACGAGGTGCCCACGCCCGTGCCGGGCGAGGGCGAGGTGCTGGTCAGGGTGCGGGCCGCAGCGGTCAACCCGGGCGACTGGCACTTCATGCGCGGCAGCCCGTACGCCTTCCGGGCCTTCGCGGGGCTCACCCGGCCGAGGGCTCCCGAGCTGGGCAACGACTTCGCGGGGGAGGTCGAGGCCGTGGGCAAGGGGGCCGGCGGGTTCCAGCCGGGCGACCGGGTCTACGGCTGCCGCAGGGGCGCGTTCGCCGAGTACGTCACGGTGCCCTCCGACGGGCCCCTGAGCGCGATGCCGGGCGGTCTGGCGTACGAGGAGGCGGCGGCCATCCCCACGTCGGGCCTGACGGCCTTACAGGCGCTGCGCGACAAGGGCGGCGTGCGGGAGGGGCACCGGGTGCTGGTCAACGGGGCGTCGGGCGGGATCGGCACGTTCGCCGTACGGCTGGCGAAGGCGTACGGGGCCGAGGTGACCGGGGTGTGCAGCGGCGGGAACGTCGAGCTGGTCCGCTCGCTGGGCGCCGACCACGTCATCGACTACACCCGGCAGGACTTCACCACGTCGGGCCGGCGCTACGACCTCGTCCTCGACAACGTCGGAAACCACTCCCTGCGCGCATTGCGGCGCGTGCTGGCGCCGGGCGGGACGCTGGTCCCCAACAGCGGCGACGGCGACCGCTGGTTCGGCCCGATAGGCCGCATGATCGCCGGGCACCTCACGTCGCTGTTCGCGGGCCACCGCTTCGCCACGTTCCTCACCAGCGAGAACGCCGCCGATCTCGCCACCCTGCGCGAGCTGGCCGAGTCGGGCGCGCTCACCCCGGTCATCGACCGCACGTACCCGCTGAGGGAGGCCGCCGCCGCCATCGCCCACCTGGAGGGCGGGCACGCGAGGGGCAAGATCGTCCTGCTCATCTGAGAAGGTATGCGCGCCGATATATCGTTCGATATAGCATCCGAGACATGATGAACGCACGCCGCACCCCGGGCGGGCTCGGCCCGACGGGCCGCTTCTTCGGGCCGGGCGAGCTCCGCCTGGCCGTGCTCGCCCTGATCGCCGAGCAGCCCGGCCACGGCTACCGGAATCGTCGGCAGTGCTCCGGCCTTGAGGCCGGGGGTGAAGCCGGCCAGCCCGCGTAGCGGGGCGAGAACAGCCGTTTCGCCGCCGGGCGAAACGGCGTCCATCCAGCTCAGACGGGCCGGTTCTGCTGTTCGATGTACTGGCGCAGGGCACTGATCGCAGCGCCGCCCACCGACCCGGCGAAGTAGGAGCCCGACCACAGCTTGTTCGCCCGGTAGTAGTGGCGGGCCAGTTCGGGGAACTCCTGACGCATCCGGCGCGAGGACACGCCCTTGAGGCTGTTGACCAGCTTGGACAGGGCCACCTTGGGTGGGACGTTGACCAGCTTGGGTGGGAAGTCGACCAGCGGGTGGACGTGGTTGTCCTCGCCGTTGAACTCGCGCAGCTCGGTTTCGAAGTCGGCGCACACGG
>NZ_JBFAQA010000074.1:0-1766 GCF_040677005.1 Nonomuraea sp. NPDC049421 | reverse complement strand
GCGCAGACCCTGCTGGAGAACCTCTACTTCAACCCCAAGCGCTACGACCTCGCGAAGGTCGGCCGCTACAAGATCAACAAGAAGCTGGGCGTCGACGCCGACATCACGCTGGGCACGCTGACCGAGGACGACATCGTCGCCACGATCGAGTACATCGTGCGCCTGCACGCCGGCGAGGAGTCCATGCCGGGCGCCAACGGCGAGGTCATCGTCGAGGTCGACGACATCGACCACTTCGGCAACCGTCGTCTGCGCAGCGTCGGCGAGCTCATCCAGAACCAGGTCCGCCTGGGTCTGGCCCGCATGGAGCGCGTCGTCCGCGAGCGCATGACCACGCAGGACGTCGAGGCCATCACGCCGCAGACCCTGATCAACATCCGCCCCGTGGTGGCCTCGATCAAGGAGTTCTTCGGCACCTCGCAGCTGTCGCAGTTCATGGACCAGACCAACCCCCTGGCCGGCCTGACGCACAAGCGGCGTCTGTCCGCGCTGGGTCCCGGCGGTCTGTCGCGGGAGCGGGCCGGGTTCGAGGTCCGTGACGTGCACCCGTCCCACTACGGCCGGATGTGCCCGATCGAGACCCCTGAAGGCCCCAACATCGGCCTGATCGGCTCGCTGGCCTCCTACGGCCGGATCAACGCCTTCGGCTTCGTCGAGACGCCTTACCGCAAGGTCGTCGACGGCAAGGTGACCGACCAGATCGACTACCTCACCGCCGACGAGGAAGACCGCTACGTCAAGGCGCAGGCCAACACGACGCTCAACCCCGACGGCTCGTTCGCCGAGGCCCGCGTCCTGGTCCGCACCAAGGGTGGTGAGACCGAGCTCGCGCGTGCCGAGGAGGTCGACTACATCGACGTGTCGCCGCGCCAGATGGTGTCGGTGGCCACCGCGATGATCCCGTTCCTCGAGCACGACGACGCCAACCGCGCGCTCATGGGCTCCAACATGCAGCGCCAGTCGGTGCCGCTGCTCAAGAGCGAGGCGCCGCTGGTCGGCACCGGCATGGAATACCGTGCCGCGACCGATGCCGGCGACGTCATCAGCGCGGAGAAGGCCGGTGTGGTCGAGGAGGTCTCGGCCGACTACATCACGGTCATGAACGACGACGGCACGCGGACGACGTACCGCGTGGCGAAGTTCAAGCGCTCCAACCAGGGCACCAGCTTCAACCAGAAGCCCATCGTCGCCGAGGGCGACAGGGTCGAGGTCAACCAGGTCATCGCCGACGGTCCCTGCACCGACAACGGTGAGATGGCGCTGGGCAAGAACCTCCTGGTGGCGTTCATGCCGTGGGAGGGTCACAACTACGAGGACGCGATCATCCTGTCCCAGCGCCTGGTGCAGGACGACGTGCTCTCCTCGATCCACATCGAGGAGCACGAGGTCGACGCCCGCGACACCAAGCTGGGCCCCGAGGAGATCACCCGCGACATCCCGAACGTGTCCGAGGAGGTGCTTGCCGACCTCGACGAGCGCGGCATCATCCGCATCGGCGCCGAGGTCGTCCCCGGTGACATCCTGGTCGGCAAGGTCACGCCCAAGGGCGAGACCGAGCTGACGCCGGAGGAGCGGCTGCTGCGCGCGATCTTCGGTGAGAAGGCCCGCGAAGTCCGTGACACCTCGCTGAAGGTGCCGCACGGCGAGCAGGGCAAGGTCATCGCGGTGCGTGTGTTCTCCCGTGAGGAGGGCGACGAGCTGCCGCCGGGTGTCAACGAGCTGGTCCGCGTCTACGTGGCCCAGAAGCGGAAGATCACCGACGGCGA
>NZ_JBFAQA010000073.1:0-1766 GCF_040677005.1 Nonomuraea sp. NPDC049421 | reverse complement strand
GCGCAGACCCTGCTGGAGAACCTCTACTTCAACCCCAAGCGCTACGACCTCGCGAAGGTCGGCCGCTACAAGATCAACAAGAAGCTGGGCGTCGAGGCCGGCATCACCCACGGCGCGCTCACCGTCGACGACATCGCCGCGATGATCGACTACCTGCTCCGCCTGCACGCGGGGGAGGAGTCGATGCCGGGGGCGCGGGGTGACGTGGTGGTCGAGACCGACGACATCGACCACTTCGGCAACCGCCGTCTGCGCAGCGTCGGCGAGCTCATCCAGAACCAGGTCCGCCTGGGCCTGGCCCGCATGGAGCGCGTCGTCCGCGAGCGCATGACCACGCAAGACGTCGAGGCCATCACGCCGCAGACGCTGATCAACATCCGGCCGCTGGTGGCGGCGCTCAAGGAGTTCTTCGGCACCTCGCAGCTGTCGGGATTCATGGACCAGATCAACCCGCTGTCCGGGCTGACCCACCGGCGCCGCCTGTCCGCGCTGGGCCCCGGCGGTCTGTCGCGGGAGCGGGCCGGGTTCGAGGTCCGTGACGTGCACCCGTCCCACTACGGCCGGATGTGCCCGATCGAGACCCCTGAAGGGCCCAACATCGGCCTCATCGGCTACCTCGCCTGCTACGCCAGGATCAACCCGTTCGGCTTCGTCGAGACCCCCTACCGCAAGGTCGTCGACGGCCGGGTGACCGAACAGGTCGACTACCTCACCGCCGACGAGGAAGACCGCTTCGTCATCGCCCAGGCCAACACGGCGCTCACCGAGGACGGCGGGTTCGCCGAGCGGTACGTGTCGGTGCGGCGCAAGGGCGGCGAGTTCGAGCTGGCCAGGGCGGACGAGGTCGACTACATCGACGTCTCGCCGCGCCAGATGACGTCGGTGGCCACCGCGATGATCCCGTTCCTGGAGCACGACGACGCCAACCGCGCGCTCATGGGCGCGAACATGCAGCGCCAGGCCGTGCCGCTGATCAAGGGCGAGGCGCCGCTGGTCGGCACCGGCATGGAATATCGCGCCGCCACCGACACCGGTGACGTGATCATCGCCGCCTCCGCCGGCGTGGTGGAGGAGGTGTGCGCCGACTACGTGACCGTGGCCAACGACGACGGCACCCACGTCACGTACCGGGTCGCCAAGTTCAAGCACTCCAACCAGGGCACCAGCTTCAACCAGAAGCCCATCGTCGCCGAGGGCCAGCGGGTGGAGGCGGGCCAGGTGATCGCCGACGGTCCCTGCACCGACGAGGGTGAGCTCGCGCTGGGCAAGAACCTGCTGGTGGCGTTCATGCCGTGGGAGGGTCACAACTACGAGGACGCGATCATCCTGTCGCAGCGGCTCGTACAGGACGACGTGCTCTCCTCGATCCACATCGAGGAGTTCGAGGTGGACGCCCGCGACACCAAGCTCGGTCCTGAGGAGATCACCCGCGACATCCCCAACGTCTCGGAGGAGGCCCTCGCCGATCTGGACGAGCGCGGCATCATCCGCATCGGCGCCGAGGTGGTGCAGGGCGACATCCTGGTCGGGAAGGTGACGCCCAAGGGTGAGACGGAGCTGACGCCGGAGGAGCGGCTGCTGCGCGCGATCTTCGGTGAGAAGGCCCGAGAGGTGCGTGACACCTCGCTGAAGGTGCCGCACGGCGAGCAGGGCAAAGTCATCGGCGTACGCGTGTTCTCCCGTGAGGAGGGCGACGAGCTGCCGCCGGGTGTCAACGAGCTGGTCCGCGTCTACGTGGCCCAGAAGCGGAAGATCACCGACGGCGA
>NZ_JBFAQA010000072.1:0-2483 GCF_040677005.1 Nonomuraea sp. NPDC049421 | reverse complement strand
CGGCGGCGGGGTCGTGCCACCGCCGTCGAGGCCGAAGAAGCGGATGGCGTGCGCGGCCATCCCGTTGTGCGGCAGGTCGTGGCCGGCGCCGTTGATCGTGTACGCCTCGACCTGCCCGGAGCCGTAGACGCGCCGGGTCCAGCCGGACTGCGGGCTGTCGGTGGAGGTCGGGGTCTGGCTCAGCCCGTGCACGTTGGTCCACTGGTCGATCTCCTCCTGCAGCATCGAGTACGGCAGGACGGAGTCGTTGGTGCCGTGCCAGGCCGTCACGCGCGGCCGGGCCCCGGTGTAGCCGGGGTAGGCGTTCCTGACCAGGTCGCCCCACTGCTGCGGCGACTTGTCCCCGCAGCCGGCCGGGCCGAGGCACGCGTACGGCACGCCCGCGAACGGGGCGCCGGCCTTGAACACGTCGGGGTACGTGGCGAGCAGGTTGAGCGTCTCCATCGCGCCGGAGGAGAAGCCGGTGGCGAACACCCGCTCCGGGTCTCCCGAGTGGCGCTGGAGCACGTAGTCGACCATGGAGACGATCGAGACGGGGTCGCTGCCGCCGCCGTGCCGCAGGGCCTCGTTCGACCACACGTCGAAGCAGTTCGACATGCCGTTGGCGCTCTTGTTGGCCTGCGGGTAGATGACGATGAAGCCGTGGCGGTCGGCCAGCGAGGCGAACTCCGTCCCCTGGTGGAAGCCCTGGGCCCAGCCGTTGCACCCGTGCATCGCCACCAGCACGCCCGGCCGGGCGGCGGGACGGTCGGGGACATAGAGGTACATCCGCAGGCCGCCCGGATTGTTGCCGAAGTTCGTCACCTCGGTCAGCGCCGCCGCAGACGCTTGCGGGGCTGCTGTCAGGAACATCGACAATCCGGTCGCGATCGCCGCGATGAGCGCCACCAGGCCGGCACCGATGCCGGCGTGCCTTCGCGTTCTCATGCTGCACGTCCTCTCTGGGGGGTCGCCGTCTCGGCGCCGGACGCTTGCTGTTAGCGCTAACAAGGTGGTGTTGGTGGTGGCGGACGGAGCAAATCCGAGCCGCAACGTTCTGTCAAGGGTCTCCGGGCGGCTCCACACCGCGTGCAGGCGGCTCACCTGCGGCATCGGAGGGGGGCGCCGTGAAAGTTTCATCGATGGCTGAGCGGCCTGGGTCGCCTTCCGAAACTTTCTCTCCGGCTGATCAGGTGTCCCGGCACGCCGCGGCGGATGCACCGGAGAGGCGTGATTCCGAAAGTTTCACTGAATCCTTGACAACTTTCGGAGCGATTCCCAGACTGAGACCGCACGACGATCTCCCCTGTCAGAAACGGTGGTGTGCGGCAGGGGGCACCGTCACGACCGCCGCGGTGCGCACCGCGGCGTCGCCGCCGCGGGTGTCCCCCGCCGGCTTCCTTCCCCGACACGTACATGGAGGCTCAGGCATGGGCGAGAACGCCATGTCCCCACCCACCTTCCCGCCCGCGCCCGGCGGGCGCAAGCGGGCACTGATCGCCGGCGTGGTGAGCGCCATCGCCGGGATCGGCGTGATCGCGGCGATGACGGCGCCCTTACCCGCGCAGGCCGCCGAGAGCACGCTCGGCGCGGCGGCCGCGCAGACCGGCCGCTACTTCGGCACCGCCATAGCCCAGGGCAAGCTCGGCGACGGCCAGTACACCTCGATCGCCTCGCGCGAGTTCAACATGATCACCGCCGAGAACGAGATGAAGATCGACGCCACCGAGCCCAACCAGGGGCAGTTCAACTTCAGCGCCGGCGACCGGATCTACAACTGGGCCGTGCAGAACGGCAAGCGGGTCCGCGGGCACACCCTGGCCTGGCACAACCAGCAGCCGAACTGGATGCGGTCGATGGAGGGCGGCTCGCTGCGCCAGGCCATGATCAACCACATCAACGGCGTCATGAACCACTACAAGGGCAAGATCTACGCCTGGGACGTGGTCAACGAGGCCTACGCCGACGGCAACTCCGGCGGCCGGCGCGACTCCAACCTGCAGCGCACCGGCAACGACTGGATCGAGGTGGCTTTCCGCACCGCCCGCGCCGCCGACCCGAACGCCAAGCTCTGCTACAACGACTACAACATCGACAACTGGAACTGGGCCAAGACGCAGGGCGTCTACAACATGGTGAGGGACTTCAAGTCGCGCGGCGTGCCGATCGACTGCGTCGGCCTGCAGTCCCACTTCAACAGCAACAGCCCGTACAACAGCAACTACCGCACGACCATCTCGAGCTTCGCGGCGCTGGGCGTCGACGTGCAGATCACCGAGCTGGACATCCAGGGCGGCTCGGCCACCACGTACGCCAACGTCGTCAACGACTGCCTGGCCGTGCCGCGCTGCACCGGCGTCACGGTCTGGGGCGTGCGCGACACCGACTCCTGGCTCGGCAGCGGCGCCCAGGCGCTGCTCTTCGACGGCAACGGCAACAAGAAGGCCGCCTACACCGCGGTTCTCAACGCGCTGAACGGCGGCGACACCGGGACGCCCGGCCCC
>NZ_JBFAQA010000071.1:0-1334 GCF_040677005.1 Nonomuraea sp. NPDC049421 | reverse complement strand
GCCAAGCAGTGATAAATCCAGTCGATAGTTGAAGCCTCTGGGAAGGGGCGCCGTAGACCGTGAGAGCCGGGTAGGCGAAATCGGTTGGACTGCTGGAGGGGATCCCAAGTAGCACGGGGCTCGAGGAATCCTGTGTGAATCTGCCAGGACCACCTGGTAAGCCTAAATACTCCCTGGTGACCGATAGTGCACGAGTACCGTGAGGGAAAGGTGAAAAGTGCCCCGGTGAGGGGTCGTGAAATAGTACCTGAAACCGTGTGCCTACAAGCCGTAGGAGCTTAGCTGGGCTTGTCTCAGCTGTGATGTGACTGCGTGCCTTTTGAAGAATGAGCCTGCGAGTTATGGTGTGTGGCGAGGTTAACCCGTGTGGGGGAGCCGTAGCGAAAGCGAGTCTGAAGAGGGCGTTTGAGTCGCATGCTGTAGACCCGAAGCGGGGTGATCTACGCATGGGCAGGTTGAAGCTCAGGTAAGACTGGGTGGAGGACCGAACCCACCAGGGTTGAAAACCTGGGGGATGACCTGTGTGTAGGGGTGAAAGGCCAATCAAACTCCGTGATAGCTGGTTCTCCCCGAAATGCATTTAGGTGCAGCGTTACGCGTTTCTTGCCGGAGGTAGAGCACTGGATGGCCGATGGGCCCGACAAGGTTACTGACGTCAGCCAAACTCCGAATGCCGGTAAGTGAGAGCGTGGCAGTGAGACTGCGGGCGATAAGGTTCGTAGTCGAGAGGGAAACAGCCCAGATCACCGACTAAGGCCCCTAAGCGTGTGCTAAGTGGGAAAGGATGTGGAGTCGCAGAGACAACCAGGAGGTTGGCTTAGAAGCAGCCATCCTTGAAAGAGTGCGTAATAGCTCACTGGTCAAGTGATTCTGCGCCGACAATGTAGCGGGGCTCAAGCACACCGCCGAAGTCGTGGCACTGACGACCATGTGTTGTTGGTGGGTAGGGGAGCGTCGTGCAGCCGGCGAAGCAGCAGAGTGATCTAGTTGTGGAGGCTGTGCGAGTGAGAATGCAGGCATGAGTAGCGAATCGAGGGTGAGAAACCCTCGCGCCGGATGACCAAGGGTTCCTGGGCCAGGCTAATCCGCCCAGGGTAAGTCGGGACCTAAGGCGAGGCCGACAGGCGTAGTCGATGGACAACGGGTTGATATTCCCGTACCCGCTTCAATGCGCCCATACTGAACCTCGTGATGCTAAGAGTCCTTAAGTCAGTCGCCTCTTCGGAGGGGATGTTAGACCGAACGCTCGGACCGATCGGGTAGTAGGTAAGCGATGGGGTGACGCAGGAAGGTAGTCCAACCCAGGCGATGGTTGTCCTGGGGTAAGCATGTAG
>NZ_JBFAQA010000070.1:0-3699 GCF_040677005.1 Nonomuraea sp. NPDC049421 | reverse complement strand
AGAGTTCCTTTCTCGGGCGGGCGACCGGCGGTGAAGCAGGAAGCCTCACGGGCGACCGTGGGAATCCCCCTCGTTCACGAGGGGGAGGAGGTCAATGCAGGCTCACTTTGCCGCTCGCGGGACGGGCGCCGACCAGGTCGTACAGCGCCGCCGCCACCTTGGCGGGGTCGGCGGCGCCCGCGGCCTCGTCGGCGCCGACGGCGTCGGCCAGCATCCGGGTGTTCATCTCGCCGGGATCGACCCACCACACGCGCAGGTCGGGCTCCTCGGCGGCCAGCACGTTCGACAGCTGCTCCAGCGCGGCCTTGGTGGCGCCGTAGCCGCCCCAGCCGCCGTACGCGCCGGTGGCGGCGTCGGAGGTGACGTTCACGATCGAGCCGCCGGACGCCCGCAACGCCGGCAGCGTGGCCTGGACGAGCGCGAGCGGCGCGGTGACGTTCGTCTCCAGCAGCCCTCTGAACGCCTCCAGCGGGTAGTCCGCGAGGTGCGGCAGCGGCGTCACGCCGAGGTCGCTCGCGTTGTTGACCAGCAGGTCCAGCGAGGGCGCCGCGGCGGCGAGGCGGGCCACGTGCGCGGGGTCGGTCACGTCGCCGGCGATCGCGGTCGCGCCCAGCTCGGCGGCGGCCCTGTCGAGGTCGTCGGCGCCGCGCGCGGTGAGGACGAGACGCCAGCCCGCCGCGCCGAGCGCCCTGGCGAGGGCCAGGCCGAGACCTCGTGAAGCTCCGGTGATGAGTGCGGTGTTCGTCATGACACCGACGCTAGGAACGGACGGCCGCGCGGACATCGGGCCGAGGACCGGCCGGTGCCTGGGCACTTCGTCCTAGGACCATAGAGTGGGTCGCGTGCCCTCCGACGCGCCTTCCGACCGAGACGAGATCATGCAGGCGGTGAGCTCGGCCGTGCTCGCGGTCACCCGCCACCTGTCGGTGCGCGAGGTGCTGCAGGTCATCGTACGCTCGGCGCAGCGCCTGCTCGACGCCCGCTACGCCGCGCTCGGCGTGCCCGACGACGACGGCTCGTTCGCCGAGTTCGTCGCCGAGGGCCTGACCGACAAGCAGTGGGACGCGATCGGCCCGCTGCCCCGCCAGCACGGCATGCTCGGCGCGATGCTGCGCGACGGCACCCCCGTCAGGCTGCCCGACCTGCGCAAGGACGAGCGGTTCGAATGGTGGCCGAAGGCCCACCCGGTGATGAAGGACTTCCTCGGGGTGCCGATCCGCGACGGCGACCGGGTGCTCGGCATCATCTTCCTGGCCAACAAGCGGCGCGGCGGCGGGTTCACCGAGGCCGACCAGGAGCTGCTCACGCTGTTCGCCGCGCACGCCGCCATCGCGCTGACCAACGCCAGGCTCTATGAGCACAGCCGCGAGCTGGCCATGCTGGAGGAGCGCAACCGCATGGCGAGGGAGTTGCACGACGCGGTCAGCCAGAAGCTGTTCTCGCTGCGGCTGTCCGCGCAGGCCGCCGGCGCCCTGCTGGACAAGGACACCGGCAAGGCCGCCGCCGAGCTCGACCGGGTGCAGCGGCTGGCCGGCGAGGCGATCTCCGAGCTGCGCGCGGTCATCGTGGAGCTGCGGCCGGCCGAGCTCGACCGCCACGGGCTGACGGAGACGCTGCGCAAGCACGTACGCCTGCTCGACCGGCTGCACCCGCCCCTGGTGGCGTTCGAGTGCGGCGAGCTGCCGGCGCTGGCGCCAGAGACCGAGGTGGCGGTGCTGCGGGTGGCACAGGAGGCGCTGCACAACGCGCTGCGGCACTCGGGGGCGGCGAACGTGCGGGTGCGGCTGGCGTACGAGGACGGCAGGCTGGTGCTGGGCGTGCACGACGACGGCAAGGGCTTCGACCCGGCGGACCCGCAGCGCGGGCTGGGGCTGGTGTCGATGCGCGACAGGGCCGAGTCCGTCGGAGGCGTCATGACCGTCGCGTCGGCCCCCGGCGAGGGGACGACCGTGCGCATGGAGGTGAGCGCGTGATCCGGGTGCTGATCGCCGACGACCATCCGGTGGTGCGGCAGGGGCTGCGCACGTTCCTCGACCTCCAGGACGACATCACGGTCGTCGGCGAGGCGGGCGACGGCGCGCAGGCCGTCGAGCTGGTCGGCGAGCTCACCCCCGACGTGCTGCTGCTCGACCTGAAGATGCCGGTGCTCGACGGGCTCGGCGCGCTCGAACGGCTGACCGGCACGCCCACCCGCGTGGTCGTGCTGACCTCGGTGAGCGACCCGGCCGACGTCGGCCCGGCGATGCGGGCGGGCGCGGCCGGCTTCCTCTACAAGGACGTCGATCCGCAGGCGCTGGTCCAGGCCGTCCGCGCGGTGCACGGCGGCCAGGTGCTGCTCGCGCCGGAGGCGGCCGGGGCGATGCTGGCCGCGCCGGGCAACGGCCAGGCGCCTGGGCCCGTGCCGCTGACCGAGCGCGAGCGTGAGGTGCTGGCGCTCATCGCGGCCGGCCGGTCCAACAGGGAGATCGCGCGCAGCCTGGCCGTGGCGGAGAAGACGGTGAAGACCCACGTCTCGAACGTGCTGATGAAGCTGGGCGTCCAGGACCGCACCCAGGCGGCGCTCTACGCCGTCCGCCACGGGCTGGGCTGAGCACCGATGATGCCCGTAGTGCTCCGGCTTTCAGGCCGGGGGTGAAGCGGGTCGTCCCGCGTAGCGGGGCAGGGAGAGGTGAATCGCCGTCAAGGCGATTCACCGTGTGCCTGGTCGGCGGCGAGCGCGGTCTCAAGCAGGTGCACGATCTGGGAGTTCAGGGATCGCCGCTCGGTCTCGGCGCGGGCCGCCACCTGGGCGTGCACGTTCTCGGGAAGCCGGAGCGTAATCCTGATCATGACACCATTGTAGTGCCAGGCTGGGTATGATCGGAGCGTGCAGCTCCGGTACAACGTCCGCCTCTACCCGACATTAAGCCAGTGCGCCGCGCTGGCGCGGGCGTTCGGGTGCGCGAGGGTGGTGTTCAACGATGGGCTGCGCGCACGGCAGGAAGCCCGCGCGGCCGCTCTGCCGTACGTCTCGGACGGCGAACTGTCCAAGCGGGTCATCACCGAGGCGAAGAAGACCCCGGAGCGGGCCTGGCTGGGCGAGGTGTCGGCGGTCGTGCTCCAGCAGGCGCTGGCCGACCTGAACACCGCCTACCGCAACTTCTTCGCCTCGGTGTCCGGCAAGCGCAAAGGGCCGAAGCTCGCCCCGCCCCGGTTGCGGTCCCGCAAGGACAACCGGCAGGCGATCCGCTTCACCCGCAACGCCCGCTTCCAGGTCACGGCGGGCGGGAAGCTGCGCCTGCCGAAGATCGGCGACGTCACGGTGCGCTGGTCGCGCCGCCTGCCGTCCGAGCCCTCCAGCGTGACGGTCATCAAGGACGCGGCGGGCCGGTACTTCGCCTCGTTCGTGGTCGAGGTCACCGCCCAGCCGCTGCCGCAGACGGCCGCCGAGATCGGCATCGATCTCGGGCTGACGCACTTCGCGGTGCTCTCAGACGGCCGGAAGATCAGCAATCCAAGGTTCCTGCGTCGGGCGGAGAAGCGGCTCAAGAAGGCGCAGCAGGCCCTGTCACGCAAGGCGAAAGGGTCGAACAACCGCGCCAAGGCTGTGGTCAAGGTGGCCCGTGCCCACGCTCGGGTGGCCGACGCGCGCCGGGACTTCGCGCACAAGCTCTCCACGCAGATCATCCGTGACAACCAAGCGGTGATGGTGGAGGACCT
>NZ_JBFAQA010000069.1:0-7907 GCF_040677005.1 Nonomuraea sp. NPDC049421 | reverse complement strand
CCTCAGCCGGCACGTACGTCCAGATCACCGCAATCGCCCACCGCACCGCCACCCAACGCGTCCACAACCTGACCGTCCAGGACCTCCACACCTACTACGTGGTGGCCGGCAGTCAAGCGATCCTCGTTCACAACGATAGGATCAAGTGGCCGTACTACGACCCGAAGAAGACGGCAGCGTACGTAGACGGTATCTTCACTCTCAGCGGTTATGCGGACACTGTCCCGGACGGATTTGAACGCCCCAGTCTAGAAGATGTCCTTAAAGTGCAGGACTCGATTGGTAAGGGCCGCGTTCCCGACTTTCGCGACAATAAAGCAGGAGCAGGCGCTTACTACCTGTCCCATGCAGAGAAGCAGGCAGCGACCCTCAGGCCGGGTGAGGAGGTAACGGTAACGAGGCCGATGTGTGATGACTGCTTCGATTTCTTCACGGATATGGCTCGTCATACCGGGCAATGTTTAGCAGTAAATGATCCCAGCGGACGTTATCAGTTCAAACCGTAAACTACGGTTGTTGCCGACCCCGGTTTCCAGTACCATGGGTGATCTTTGTGGGCCAGGGTAGGCGAGGTTTGACACGATGGCGAATCGATCCGGTAGTGATCTCTTCGAGTTGGCGGAGCAACTGCACGAGGCACTCGTGCGGGGGGATGCCGCAGCCGGCAAGCAACTGATGCGCATGCTTCCGCAGCTTGAGGAGATTGCTTCCGAGGGGCGAGCGGATGTCCAAGCTTTGGTTGCCGGGCTCTACCTGGAACGCCTTAGGGAGCCGGAGAAGGCGTACCGGCTATTCGTCGCCTCGGCCAAGGCTGGCCACCCGGCTGGCCAACGTGGGCTGGGCTCGATGCTCGCCAATGGTATAGGTGTAGAGCGGGATCTCGATGCGGCTCGCGAGCTGTTCGAGTCTGCGGCCCTCTCGGGCGACCTGTTCGCTCTCTTCAATCTGGCGATGATGTACCTACAGGGAGCCGGCGTCGAACAGGACGAAGTCAAGGGGCTGGAATTTTTGCGCCGGGCCGCCGATGCAGGACTGCCGGCCGCCAACGCTGTTCTGGGCGACCAGTTCGCGGCGCAGCAGGACTTCGCGCGGGCCCGCGTCCATTATGGCGTGGCAGCGTCAGGTGGCGTTTCAAGGGTCATCTACACGCTGGCGGAGTGGTATCGAGACGGAGTGGGCGGGCCGGCGGACAAGGTGCAGGCCGTGCGCTGGTTCCTCAAATTGCTCGACTTTGGCGATGGGGACGGCGTTCATGAGGCGATATCGCTGGCTCGCTCGATGTCCGATCAGGAGATCAGGATGGCGGCCGAGCTTGTAGACAGAAGCGCCGAGGCGGAAGCACTCATTCGCGTGGCGAGGAAATAGCCCTAGCAGCGACGGTTATCTTACGATCCTGTGAGTGCTTTTCATCCCGCCTCGCGGCGCTGAAGGACGAGGATCGCTCTGACGAGCTGACCTGCGAGGAGTGGGCAGCAGCGGAGTTTGCGCGGGGTACGCCAGGTCTTCAGCTGTGCTTTGGCCCGTTCTCCCGGTCCGCCGAGTGCCGTCCTCGTTCACAACACCAGTCCGTGTCGATTTGAAGTAGACTCGCGAGCGTAACCACAGATCTGGATGCTGAAATGACCCGGTGCGGGTAAGCCATTTACGGCCGCCGGC
The DNA here is from genome assembly GCF_040677005.1 of Nonomuraea sp. NPDC049421. Taxonomy (NCBI): domain Bacteria; kingdom Bacillati; phylum Actinomycetota; class Actinomycetes; order Streptosporangiales; family Streptosporangiaceae; genus Nonomuraea; species Nonomuraea sp. NPDC049421. Next base: position 6,251 of record NZ_JBFAQA010000069.1, on the reverse strand, counting down.
AAGCGTAAGGTCGTCGAGAAATCCCGGAATAACAATGGTGGGTTAACTGTCTGTGATGACTGCAGTGTTGAGACAATTCCTTCGCAGTCTTCGCGTAAAAGCGTTTCTCCTGATCCTCGCGAAACGCGAACGATCACATTTGGCCCGAGTCGCTAGGCGGTCCAGCATCTCCCTGGAATGGTCGGGTGATGTGTGCCCTGCAACGCTCGCTGGAGTAACACCCCCCAAGAAGCCGCTGTAGTTTCGGATGCTAAGGCTCACGGGAAGCGTTACTGTCTCTACTGAGCGGCAATAGAAGTGCGAGGGTAGCATGTCTGCTTCAAGTGTTAGTTCTGTTCGTGTGGTTTTTCCGCTCGAACAGGGCCCGGACGGCTGCCCTCCCTATACGGAAGAGGGAATCTGGGTAAGGCCGCTCGCTGACGGCGTGGGAGAAGTTCTCAGCGTCCCTTTCTTTGTGGTTGGAATCAGCAAAGGGGATTTCGTCTCCTATCGCGCATCTGCCGGTGAGGGGCGGTTCTCCGAACTGCTGTCTGCGAGGGGTCGTTTAACTCTGCGACTTATATTCTTCCGGGAAACTGCCGAGGTCCGAGCTAGGCGAGAACTGGAGCAGCTTGGCTGTGAGGCCGAGGCCGGTCCAATCCAGTCTCTGCTTGCTGTCGATGTGCCGCCGGAGATTGATTACAGGGCTGTTCATGGTCTCATCGACCGTGAGTCCGCAAAAAGCTATCCTGGACCATGAAGAGGCGTGCGTTTCACGCGAACACATATGAGCCTCGTCGCCCAAATCAGTGGCCTCTTTTCACCCTCAGGGTGTCTGCGTAGTGCAGTACAGTACGCACCCGCTGCGCCACCACCCGACGTGCCCGCGGACACCTCAACCCCGCCTAAATTCGAAGAGCCGGCATGTGGCTGCAAACCTCGGCCGGCACGTACGTCCAGATCACCGCAGTCGCCCACCGCACCGCCACCCAACGCGTCCACAACCTGACCGTCGAGGGCCTCCACACCTATCACGTCCTCGCAGGAACTGCGTCGGTCCTCGTCCATAACACCAATCCCCAATGTGACGTCGTCAGTGCCGTGAACGACGAAGCTGAGCGAGTCGCAGATTGTGGACTAACTCGCAGCGCCCCAACACCATCGAAGCGATACAGGTGCCGGGCCACCGACCACTCGTTGGTCATAGCGACGGCGGGCGAGGACGTCGCGTGCATCCTGATGTGCAGTCGGTCCTCGACTCCGTTCACCCGTCGAGGCGCGGGAACAACCACGGCGGTTGTGGCTTGGTACAGTGTTTGACGGACGCACTGGACGCCGGTCTCGACCCCACTGGAGCGACTGCAGCTGCTGTCTTGGGGCGCAGCAAGACTAATCGGAATTTCAAGATGCCGATAGGCCCTTGCGGTAGCTGCGAAGCTCTGGTCGATCATTACGATCTCGACTTCAAGACGAGGTGAGATGTTGCGGTTCTCGTCGAAAGTGGAGCGGATACTGCGTAGCTCCGGATGGTTTCCTGGCAGGCAAGTGGACATTGAGCCGTGGAAAGCGTCGTTGGTGTCGTTCGAATGGCATGATGAAGCCGAGAGTTTCCTTCGTGAATTCGGCGGAATCAAGGTGGAAGTGAGTGGTCCGGGGATCAGCACTGCTCGAGAACCATTCGAAATAGATCCCGAGTTGGCGATGGGTGAAGAAGGTAGGTTCGCGGAGCTTTCCGATAAGTTTCGGCGGCGATTCTTCCCCATCGGAGATGTCGGCACGGGTGGGGAGTACTTCCTGGCTCTCGATGAGGAAGGCCGTCTATATATACTTATCGGCTCGTGGGCGTACCTCCTAGGAGGAGTTTCTAGCGGGCTCGAGCACCTGGTCACTGGAGTGAAGGCGGAGGAGGTGCCGCTCCCTTGATAAGGATTCAAGATCACACCTTCTCTGCGACACGCTGAGCCGTCGAGAAGGTGGATCCCTCGCGTACTCGCTGCAGGAGCAGCTAGTGTCATCCGCCTGAAATTCGCCAGTTAAATCCGTATGGTGTTGACTGTGGCGCATCCAGGACCGTCCGCAGTGGAGATCCACCTATCGGAGAGTGAGCGGGCTCGGCTGATCGGCATGTCAGCGGGGGCGTCGAGGGTGGCGGTCCGGGCGAGGATCGTGCTGGCGTGTGCAGGGCTGGGGATCAGCACCGCGCAGGTCCTAGCGATGCGCGCGAAGATCGTGCTGGGATGCGCGGACGACAAGGACAACAAACAGATCGCTACTGAGCTGCGGGTGCATCCGAACACCGTCTCCAAATGGCGTCATCGGTCCTGCGCCTGCGGCTGGACGGGCTAATCGATGAGGCGCGCCCAGGCCGCCCGCCGTCGATCAGCCTGGACCACGTCGAGCAGGTGGTGGTGGCCGCGCTGGAGGAGACGCGGGCCGGCGCCACACAGTGGACCCGCGCCTCGATGGCGCGGCGCAGCGGACTGTCGGAGTCGACCATCGGCCGGATCTGGCGGGCCTTCGACCTCAAGCCGCACCGCACGACGACGTTCAAGCTGTCGACCGATCCACTGTTCGTGGAGAAGGTCGTCGACGTAGTCGGGCTGTATCACGACCCGCCGGAACGCGCGGTGGTGCTCTGCGTGGATGAGAAGATTTGGGTGCTGGCCATATTTTGCGCCTCTCTTACAACTTTTTGCTGAATAGTAAACTTCGCGGGTTCATCGTGGTTGCTCCTCTGGAAGGTTTTCTGTCAGCCGTCAATCTTTTGGATGGCAGGCATGTTGAGTTCCTGATGGCAATACCTGCATTCTGTGGAGAGCTTGACTTCGCTGCTCGCTATGGCGTCGAAGATCTACGAGAAGCTATGGCTGCCAAAGAAATCCCTTTTTGACATATTAATCGGGAATCTACGTTTCATGGTCAAAGGTGAAGCCCTCTGGCTGCCGAACAGGGGTGATTGATGCGCCTTTTCGGTACCCTTCGCGATGGCCTCGTGTTGGGGTGCCGAATCTCGTTCGACTGCTACACAGGTTGAATTCGTAGAGCCGGTCATGTGGTCACGGTGGTCTCCTCGATGATGAGTCCGGTCTGAGCCAGGCGCCCATCGATCAGATGGGGCCGGTACTGGATCTTCTTGAGGTTGCGCTTGACGATTCGGACGAGTGCGGTCAGGTCGGTGACCGCGAAGTTGGCCATGGCACGCCGCATCAGCGACCAGATGCCTTCCGCCGGGTTCAGCTCGGGGGCGTAGGCCGGGAGCCGGTAGATGCGTAACCGGTCGGCGTTGGTTTCGGCGAAGCGGGCCAGTTCGGCGACCAGGTGCTCAAGTTGTCCCAGCACCACACGAGCGGCGTGCCGAGTTGCTGGTGGACAACCATGATGAGGTTGCGGTAGTTGCTGCAGGTGAAGCTTTTGGGCTCGTCCTTGCGCCCGTGGTAGATGAGCAGCTTGAACATCAGATGTGGGCGGTGTCCGGGCCGGTAGCAGACCACGCTGGCGATGTTGACCCGGCCGCTGCCCTTGCCGCGCACTGTTACCACCGGGCGGGCGCCGCGGGGTGCTCACGTGCGTCCTTTCGGCGGCCTCAGCCCCTGACCCGCTTCGTCCTCGAAGTAGATGTAGGCGCCCAGGTCCGCCGCGGTGGCTTTACGGCCGGCCACACCTTCTGCTCCCAGGTGGCGATGGCCTGCTCGTCGCGTTCCAGCGCGCGCCGGGAGGGAACCTGTACCGACCAGCCGTGCCGTCGTAGCAGCTTGCCGACGCCCTCGATGGTGCAGCCGATGTGGAACAGCCGGCCGATCAGCGTCTTGATCCGGCCTAGTACTCCAGCCGCACTTGGAGAGGTCGGGCTGGGCGAAGGGCCGGACGTGAGACGGCCACCGCCATGATCATGGGATTGTGAGAATCAAGATGATCGGGCGGTGGCCGTGCGGTCCACGGTAGCTCAGGATGTCGGTGCTGAGTGGGGTGATGCGCTGGATGAGTTGTTCTCCCAGGTGCTGGCCCCCTTCTTCGCCCGCAGCGAGCCGCGGCAACGCGCGCGGGCCTTCGTGGGGGGCCTGCTGAGCGGTCTGGAACGCAAGAACGGCTGGTCGCTGGCCGAATACGCCGGGGATGTGACGCCGGATGGGATGCAGCGGTTGCTCAACCACGCCCGGTGGGATGCCGATGCGCTGCGGGACGCGTTACGGGCCCAGGTAGGCGAGCGTCTCGGCTGCCTGGAGGGGGTGCTGGTGGTCGATGACACCGGGTTTGAGAAGAAGGGTCACTGCTCAGCGGGGGTGCAGCGGCAATACACCGGCACCGCGGGGAAGATCACCAACTGTCAGATCGGGGTGTTCGCCGCCTACGCCGCCCCTGGTGGGAGCCGGGTGCTGATTGACCGGGAACTCTACCTGCCCGCGTCCTGGTTCGCCGAGCCCGAGCGGCTGGAGGCGGCCGGCGTCCCGCAGCATGTGGTGTTCGCGACCAAGCCTGAGCTGGCCTGGACGATGATCGAACGCGCCGCCGATGACGTGCTGCTGAGTTTCGGCTGGGTGAGCGGCGATGAGGCCTACGGCGACAACACCGTCTTGCGACGGCGGTGCCGCGAGCGGGGCCTGAACCACGTGTTCGCGGTCTCGTGCGACCACCCGATCACCGTGGCCGGAACCAAGACCCGCGCCGATGTCGCGGTTGCCGCCCTGGACCGGGCGGCCTGGCAGCGCTACTCGTGCGGGGACGGAGCCAAGGGCCACCGCTTTTACGACTGGGCCTGGATCACGCTGGGCGAGCACGGTCCTCATGACTGGCTGCTGGTGCGTCGCTCCATCAGTGACCCGACCGAGCTGGCGTTCTACCGCTGCTGGGCCACCGGCCCGGTCGCCTTGCCCACGCTGGTGCGGGTCGCGGGCGCTCGGTGGAGCATCGAGGAGTGCTTTCAGGCCACCAAGAACGAGGTCGGGCTCGACCACTATCAGGTTCGCCGTCACACCGCCTGGTACCGGCACGTCACCCTTGCCATGATCGCGCATGCCCACCTGGCTTTCCTCGCCGCCCATGCCGCCACACAGGGGGCCCACAGCAGGACAAACGTCGTTTCTGTCCACGGCTTCCCATGATCTCGGCGAACCTGACGAGTTGATCCCGCTCACCGTCAACGAGATCCGTCGTCTCCACGCCCGCCTTCATCAGCCCGACCATCCCCTCGAGCACTGTATGAGCTGGCCACGCTGGAGACGACGCCACCAAGCCAGAGCCCGCCGCTGCCACTACCAACGGCAACGACAGCTCACCGATCCTTAAGTGCGCTGGAGTACTAGTTGCATGATCGGGCCGTGCAGAGGTGTTCGAATTATGCGGCGTGGGTGTCGGTGCCGCGCAGGATGTACAGGTCATCGCCGAACACGGCCGAGATCTGGAGTTGCCCGCCGAGGGCCTGTACGTAGCGGGCGATGGCCTCCACGGTGGACACCTCACCGCGTTCGATCTGGGAGACCCGGCTCTTGGTCACTCCCATCAGGTCAGCGACCTCTGTCTGTGACAGGCCCAGGCTCTTGCGCCGTTCGGCCAGCCGATGGCCGTCGATGTAGGCCTGATTGCGCCGCCGGGCCTCGGCCACGGCCTCCTCGCCACCGGAGGTGGCCACGATGTCGGCGCGGACGTCGTTCCACTTGGGAAAATTCGTCATCGGTCCTTCTCCTCCGCCTCGCGTTCGGCCAGGTACTTCGCGTACAGCTCTTCGGCGCGGGGGATGGCCCGCCGATACCAGCCCGTCCAGTCACCGGACTTATCCCCGCCGATCAGCAAAATGGCCGATCGCCACGGATCGAACACAAACAAGATCCGGATCTCCGAGCGACCTGCCGAGCCGGGACGCAGCTCCTTCAGGTTGTGGACCTGAGAGCCTTCCAACTTGTCGACCAGCGGGCGGCCCAGGCTCGGACCGGCCTCGGCCAGTCGGTCGATGGCATCGACGACTTGCACCCGGGATCGCTCGTCCAGGGCGTTGATCCAGGCCAGGATCTCGTTGGTGACGCGGATGTCCCACTCCTCCACACCCAGAAGTGTAGCGAATCCTTTACTTGGAGGAGCAGTGTCACGACGCTGAATCGCTGACGACCACATACGTCCTGAGGGCTACGTTGACGGCAACAGCCTTCGACCGTGCTCAGCGACCAGCACGACGACGTCGTGGCTACTTTCACCGGCGACGCGCTGGTGGACTCGACCGCGTACAACCCGTTCGGTGAGGTCATCGCGAGCAACGGTACCAAGCGGCGGCTGGGCTACCA
>NZ_JBFAQA010000068.1:0-8382 GCF_040677005.1 Nonomuraea sp. NPDC049421 | reverse complement strand
GGCGTATCAGATGACGCTGATGGTCGATCGCGCCGGTCAGGTGCTGACTCCGGCTGTGCGTGCGGAGCTGCGCGCCAGCCAGACCAGGTGATGTACGTGTCGGACCCCAGATGGAACAGCGGCGGTTGGGCTCCTCCACCTCAGCCTCAATCCCAGTCGCAGCTGAATCCCGACCCCGCCTCGCCCGTCCGCCCCTACGCCGTGACCGGTGGACGGACGGCGCCGCGGGTCAAGCTGGCGATGGAGGCCCTGGTGTCATCGGCGACCGCCGAGCAGCGGGAGTTCTCCCATATCACGCCGGAGTACCAGGCGATCAGCCAACTGTGCCGGCAGGTCAGGTCCGTCGCGGAGGTGTCGGCCCTGCTGCGGATCCCGCTCGGCGTGGTCCGGGTGCTGATCGCTGACATGGCCGCCGAAGGTCTGGTCCGCGTGCACCAGCCACAGCTGGACGCCGGTCGGCCGGACGTAAATCTGCTGGAAAGGGTTCTAAGTGGACTTCGCAGGCTCTAGCCCCGGGCTCACCTCGACGAAGATCGTGGTGGCGGGAGGTTTCGGGGTGGGCAAGACGACGTTCGTCGGCGCGGTGTCGGAGATCATGCCGCTGACCACGGAGGCCGTCATGACCGACGCCTCCGCGGGGATCGACGACCTTGGCATGACGCCGCTGAAGTCGACCACGACCGTCGCCATGGACTTCGGCCGGGTCTCCCTCGACCGCGACCTGATCCTGTACCTGTTCGGCACGCCCGGGCAGCACCGGTTCTGGTTCATGTGGGACGACCTGGTGCGGGGCGCCATCGGCGCGGTCGTGCTGGTCGACACGCGCCGGCTCGCCGACAGTTTCCCGGCCATCGACTACTTCGAAGAGGCCCAGCTCCCGTTCGTGGTGGGTGTGAACGGGTGGGACGGCCAATATCCGCACAGTGACGCCGAGGTGCGCGACGCGCTCACCCTGGCACCGCACATCCCGATGGTGCGGCTCGACGCCCGCTCCAAGGACTCCGTCAAGAACGCGCTCATCCAGCTCGTCGAGCACGCGCTGTCGGTCCGCATGGCAGTGCCGGGCTGGGGCGGCTGACCCCGGCTCCGGTGCCGCGCCGGCGACGAGCCGTGCCCTTCCCGGCTCGCCGGACGACGCGGCACCCCCGCGCTCCGGCCCTCGGCGCTGCCCTGTCATCACTGCCCTGTCATCGCTGCCGCGCCTCGATGAGGCTCGCGCCGGAGCCCAGCTCGACGACGTCACTCATCGCCAGACCCGCCCGGCCGAGCAGCGCCGCGTACTCCTCGCGGCTGCGCTCCGCGCCGCCGTTGAAGATCGCCAGCATCCGCAGGTCGATGTCCTTGCCCAGGTGCGGCCGCTCGTCGTCGGGCAGCACCACCTCCAGGATGAGGACGCGGCCGCCGGGGTTCATGGCCGTGCGGACGTTGGTGAGGATCTTGACGCAGTCCTCGTCGTCCCAGTTGTGCAGGATGCTGGCCAGCAGGTAGACGTCGCCGCCGGACGGCACCGCGGCGAAGAAGTCGCCCGCCACCACCTCGGTGCGCTCCGCCAGGCCCTCCTCGGCGAGCGCCCGCCTGGCGTGGTCCACCACGTGCTCCAGGTCCATCAGGACGCCGCGCAGCCCGGGGTTGGCGCGCAGCACGGTCGCCAGGATGTGGCCCTTGCCGCCGGCCACGTCCACCATCGTCCCGGTGGCGGGGAAGGCGTAACGCTCGGACAGGCCCTCGGTGAACGGCACCGCCCTGGCCGCCATGTAGTCGTCGAACAGCGTGCTCGACTCCGGCTTGCGGGCCAGGTAGTCGTACAGGGGGCCGTACTGCTCGATGAAGGCCGAGCGGCCGGTGCGCACGGTGTCGGGCAGCATGCGCATGGCGTACCAGAAGCCCTCCTCGCCGAGCATGCGGATCGAGGAGCGGACGAAGCCGGGCGCGTCGGAGCGCAACGCGCCGCCCCGCTCGGTCAGCTCGTACGCGTCCGCCTCAGCGTCTGTCTCAGCGTCTGTCTCAGCGTCTGTCTCAGCGTCTGCCTCCACGGCCCTGACCAGGTCCATGGCGGCCAGCTCGCGCAGCACCCTGCGCAGCGAGGGCGCGTGCGCCCCGGCCCGCCGCGCCAGCTCGGGCGTGCTCAGCGGGCCCCGCGCGAGATGGTCGGCCACGCCCAGCTCCGCCATGGTGAGCAGGGCGGCGAAACGCGAGATGTCACCCAGGGCACCCCACAGGAGGTCGTCGGAATGCGGCATGAGTCCTTCCAGGGGAGGTCACGGATTGCGCGTGGCCTGCCGGTGCCACACCAGCACGCGGCGCTCGGCCAGCACGAACAAGGAGTTGACGACGTAACCGAGGATGCCGAGCAGCGTGATCGTGGCCCACACCGCGGCGCCGTCGAAGCTGCGCTGCGCCTGCAGGAGCTGGTAGCCGATGCCGTCGCTGCCGCCGATCAGCTCGGTGAGGACCATGAGGATCAGCGCGAGCGACAGGCTCAGCCGCAGCCCGGCGAAGATCTTCGGTGAGGCGGCCGGCAGCACGACCACCCGCAGCCGCTGGAACCTGGTCAGGTTGAAGACGGTGGCGGTCTCGGTGTACGTCCTGTCGATCGCCCTCGCGCCGTCGATCGAGTTGAGCAGCACCGGCCACACCACCCCGAACACGATGGTCGCGAGCTGGGTGATCAGCACGCCGTACGGCGAGTGCAGCCCGGCCTGGAGCACCAGGAACACGGGGATCAGCAGCGGCGGCGGCAGCGAGCGGCCGAACTCGATCAGCGGGTCCACGTAGTCGGTCGCCGTCCGGGAGCGGCCGAGCAGCATGCCGGCGATGATCCCGATCAGCGCCGCCAGGATCCAGCCGCCGAACATGCGGCCCAGGCTGGGCAGGATGTTGTCGATCGCGTCGTCGGTGAGGAAGATCCGGCTGGCCGGGCCAGAGAACCACAGCTCGTACATGGCGGCCACGATCGTCGTGGGCGGCGGGAAGTCGGTGTTGCCGACCGCGCGGGCGGCGAACTCCCAGACGACGAGCAGGACCGGGATGACCCAGATCTTGGTGAGGAGCTTCACGACTCCGACGCTCCCGTCCGCATCCGGTGCCAGTGGAACAACCGGCGCTCGCCGGCCAGGAGCAGCACGTTCGCGAGCACGCCGAGGACGCCGGCCCAGACCGTGGCCGCCATCATCAGGTCCGTCCTGTTGCCGCTGCCGGCCAGGTTGACGAAGACGCCGATCCCGGCGACACCGCCGGCCAGCAGCTCGGCGCTGACCGCGAGGACGAGCGCGATGCCCGCGGCGATCCTGACGCCGGTCGCGACGAACGGCGCGGCGCTCGGCAGGCTCACCCTGGTCAGCACCGCGAGGGGGCCGAAGCCGAAGCTGCGCAGAGACTCCTTGGCCAGGGGGTCGACGTCGTGCATGCCGTACAGGGTGTTGATGAGGATCGGCCAGACGGAGGCGTAGACGATGACCGAGATCTTCATGAGCTCGTCCACCGGGATCAGCAGGATCGCCAGAGGGATGATCGCCACGCTCGGGATCGGCCGCAGGAACTCCAGCACGGGCCTGATCGCCCGCTCCACCGGCGCGAGCGCGCCGAGCAGCACCCCCACCGGCACGGCGATGGCGGTGGCGATGAGCAGGCCGAGCACCCAGTTGGTCAGGGTCGCGCCGAGCCCGGCCAGGAAGTCGGGGTCGGCGGGCAGGCGCACGGCTTCGAGCAGGATGGTCGACGGTGCGGGGAACTGCAGGTCCTCACTGATGCCGAAGCGGATGACCAGCTCCCCGACAACGAGGAACCCCGCGGCGCCGGCGGCGCCGCGGAGCAGACGTGCGATCGTCACTTCGACGCGGGAGCCGCGATGACCGACTTCACGTCGATGGGGCTCTTCAGGTAGCCGTACTCGAGCATGAGGTCGGCGACCTTCTGCAGACGGTTGGCGTTCAGCTCACTGGGGAAGGAGCCGAGCGTGATCACCGAAGCGGTCTTGGCGTCGATCTTCGTGTACTTCGGCAGCATGGCCTCGATCTCCTTGCGGTCGCTGGAGACGAGTTGCTGAGCCTTGCCGATCGCGCGCTGGAAGGCGGCCAGCGTCTTCGGGTACTTCTGCGCCCAGTCCTCGGTGGCCATCCAGCCGGCGATGGGCAGGTCGGCGGTCTGACCGGTCATCACGTCCGCCAGCTTGCGGAAGCCGTGCTGGCTCTGGTTGGCGGTGATGAACGGCTCGGTGATCCAGCAGGCGTCGGCCTGGCCGCTGAGCAGCGCGTTGCCCATGTCGGGGAACGGCTTCTCGACGAACTTGACGTCGTCGGCCGTCAATCCGGCGACCTTGAGCTGCGTCAGCGTGGTGAGCGTGGCGACATTGTTGAGGTTGTTGACCAGAATGGTCTTACCCTTCAGGTCCGCCACGGTCTGAATCTTCGAGTCCTTCGGCACCATCAGGTTGAAGGTGTTCGGGCCCGCCTGGTACATGTCGGCGACGAGCTTGATCTTCTTGCCCTCGCTGACCGCCGCGAACGTCGAGACGTAGTTGGTCATCGAGATGTCCAGAGCGCCGCTCAGAATCTGCGGAAGTGCCGCGGCGCCACCGGTGATGACGGTCGGCTGAACGGTCAGGCCCTCTTCCTTGAAGTAGCCCTTCTCGTTCGCGACATAGAGAGCCACCGGGTCAGGTACGGGCAGGGCGCCGACCTTGATGGTGGTCTTCTCGAGGCCGCCGCTGTCGGCCGACGTGGTGCCAGGGTCGTCGGATCCGCCGCAGCCGGCAAGAGTCAGAGCGACTGCGACGCCGACAACAATGGCGTTACAGCGCAGTTTGCGTGTCATGGGGGGTTCTCCTACCAGGGGGAAGCTTCTGGAGATCGGCACTGTATGCCGGGCGTGAAGCGTACCGGAGGCTAGATCCAAACGGCAGCACAATGCCGCTTTTATGCACTTTATCTGCTAAAGATGACTGTCCAGGGATATAGATGTAAATATAGGCATAAAGTAGGTTTATGAGTTGTATGTCCGGATTGAGGCGGTGGTTGCGCTCCGTGGTCAAGGGCTCGCCACGTGAACAAGGTGTCATTTGGAACGGTTGAAAACACCCGAGACGTTGGCCTAAGTATGAGGTTTGTGCTCAAATTGGGCCTCGAACTTGCCTGCGATCACTCGTCCTTGTGACGAAGCCGCTGAAACCCCCCTTAAGCAGGCCATGGCGAGAGGTTGCCACCAGTGAGGACAACAACGGCCGAGTCCGGTCGTGGCAGGGCTCCGGACGGACCGGATCACTCTGCGGGCTTAGAAGCCCCGCAGGTACAGCAGCCCGTGTCGGGCAGCCCGTTCGCGCTGCGTAACTGGCGCGTGCGAACCCGCCTCATCGCCCTCATCGCCATTCCCACGATCGTGGGCGTCATCTTCGGCGGGCTGCGGGTCACCGACTCCATCAGCAGCGCTCAGCAGTACCAGCTCATCAGCGACGTAGGACGGCTGGTGAGCCAGCTCGGCGAGCTCTCCCGCGACCTCGGGCTCGAACGCGACCTGGCCGGCCGCTTCGTCGCCGCCAACAAGCGGGCGAGCGAGGGCCAGCGGCTCAAGAGCCAGCAGGAGATCGTCGACGCCAGCGTCAACAGGACCAAGGCGGTCGCCGCCGAGGCCCGCGACTCGCTGTCCGACATCGGCCGCAGAACCCTCGACCGCATCGAGGTCCGGCTCGCCCAGCTCGGCTCGCTGCGCACGACGTACACCAAGGACCAGCTCCCGCCGCTGCCGACGGTCGAGACGTACTCCGAGATCATCGCCGACCTGCTGCAGGTCTACGACGAGCTCGGCCAGGGCTCCACGGACGAGCAGCTCACCTCCACCGCCGCCGCGCTGCGCACCATCGCCCGCGCCGAGGAGGAGGCCTCCAAGCAGCGGGCACTGCTGATGATCGCCCTGGTGCGCGGCAGGTTCGAGGAGCCGGAGTTCAAGGGCTTCCTCGACGCGGGCTCCCGCCGCGAGAGCGAGCGCGCCTCGTTCAACGCGGTCGCCACCCCAGCCCAGCGGCAGAACTTCGACAACACCGTGGCCAGCCAGAAGATCGGCCGCGCCGAGTTCTACATCAGCCGCGCGGTGCTGCTGCACAACACCGCCACCCCGCTGCGCAGGCTCGACAACTCCACCTCCAAGGACGTCGACCTCTGGTTCGACTCCATCTCCGAGACCGTCGACCGGCTGCACCAGGTGCAGAAGTCGCTGGCGGAGGAGGTCGCCACCCGGAGCGCCGACGTGGCGAGCGGCGACAGGCAACTCGCCGCGATCAACATCGGCGTCGTGGTCGTGCTGCTGGTGCTGGTCCTCGCGATCACCGCCCTCATGGCCGGCTCGCTGGTACGGCCACTCAGGCGGCTGCGCAGCGACGCACTCAAGATCGCCGGCCACACGCTGCCCGACCTGGTCCGCCAGCTCCGCAACACCGACATCGACCCCGACAAACTCAGGGTCCCGCCCATCGAGATCAACTCGAAGGACGAGATCGGCGAAGTCGCGCGGGCCTTCGACGAGGTGCACCGCGAGGCGGTCCGGCTGGCTGGCGAGGAGTCCAAGCTCCGCAGCAACGTCAACGCGATGTTCGTGAACCTGTCCCGCCGCAGCCAGACCCTCGTCGAACGGCAGATCACCCTCATCGACGGCCTGGAGCAGGGCGAGCAGGACGAGCAGCGGCTCGGCAACCTGTTCAAGCTCGACCACCTCGCCACCCGCATGCGGCGCAACAGCGAGAACCTGCTGGTCCTCGCCGGCCAGGAGCCCCCGCGCCGCTGGAGCCAGCCGGTCCAGCTCGTGGACGTCGCCCGCGCCTCCCTGTCGGAGGTCGAGAACTACGAGCGCGTCGTGCTGGAGGTGCCGGAAGGCGTCGCCATCGCGGGCCAGGCCGTCAACGACGTCATCCACCTGCTCGCCGAGCTGATCGAGAACGCGCTGTCGTTCTCGCCGCGCGAGACCCGCGTCCCGGTCTCGGGCAGCAGGATCGACGGCGGCGGCATCATGCTCTCCATCAGCGACTCCGGCATCGGCATGACCGGCGAGGAGCTGGCCCAGGCCAACGAGCGCCTGACCGACGCGCCCACCGTGGACGTCTCCGTCTCCCGCCGCATGGGCCTGTTCGTGGTCGCCAGGCTGGCGCACCGCCACGGCATCCGCGTCCAGCTCCGCCCGCACGGCTCCGGCGGCCTGACCGCGATGGTGCTGATCCCCGAGTCGCTGCTCGGCCCGCAGGCCCCGTCGTACGCGGGCGCCGCCCCCGCCGCCTCCAGGGAAGAGTCCTTCCCCATGGCGCAGCACGCCCCGCAGGGCGGCTCGTGGCCGGCCTCGTCGTTCCAGCTCGGCCCCGGACACCCGTCCTACCCGTCCTACCCCTCGACGGACGCCGTCCCGCCGGCCGGGTCGTGGCCGTCGAGCCCCGCCCTGCCCGCCGAGGCCGCCGGCTGGATGTCCAGCGACTCCTCCAACGACGTCTGGGTGGCATCGCGCGGCCCCGCCGCCGGCGAGAGCAGGATGCCCCAGCGGGAGAACGGCCTGCGGGAGAACGGACTGAGCGGGCTGAGGGAGAACGGGCTGCCCCAGCGCGAGGGCGGCCTGCCCCAGCGCGGCGGACTGTCCGACGACACCCGCCCCTGGATGCGCAACGTCGAGGCGGCGCCGCCCGCGCCGAACTCCTTCGACTTCCCCGAGACCGAGTCCGCGGCCACCGGCCCGATGCCCGCGATCCCGTCCGGCCCGTCCGGCCCGCCGAGCGGCGGCGCCGCCGGCAACGGCGGCAACGGCGAATACCTGCCGATCTTCGCCTCGGTGGAGTCGGCGTGGTTCGACCAGGCCGCCGCCGCGGCCGACGCGACGTGGAGCTCGCCCAAGGCGGACGCGGGCTGGAGCGCGGCCGAGGCCGTACGCGAGCCGGCGCGCGACGGCGCGACCGCCGCGGGCCTGCCCAAGCGGGTGCCCAAGGCGAACCTGGTGCCCGGCTCCGCCGACACCGCCTCGGCGCCGAAGGGCGTCGCCCCGATGCCGGCCGTCTCACCGGACCGGGTGCGCAGCCGGTTGTCCAGCTTCCAGCAGGGCTTCAGGGCCGCGCGCGACGACATCAGCGAGGGCAGGACGTACGGGTCCGGCCCCAGGGATAACAGTAGGGATGAGGGCGCATGAGCGAGCGCAACAAGCGGCCAGGGGAACGCAGCCGACTGTCGTTCGTGCGACCGGCGGAGGAGAAGGTATGAACGACCTGAGCCACGCGGCACGCGGGGTGGACTGGTTAATCACCGACTTCGTCAGCACCGTTCCGGGGGTCGCGCACGCGGTGGTGGTCTCGTCCGATGGTCTGCCGTTGGCGGCGTCGGCGGGTTTTCCTGCTGATCGTGCTGATCAGCTGGCTGCGATCGC
>NZ_JBFAQA010000067.1:721-9490 GCF_040677005.1 Nonomuraea sp. NPDC049421 | reverse complement strand
GCTCCGGCCACGGCCGGAGCCACCACGGGCCGCCTCGGTGCGGCGCCCGCGGCGGAGCCGGTCGTCAGCGTGACCGTCAGGCAGGGGGCTCAGGAACTTGAGGCGATGGTGAGGCCTTGCCAGCCAACGCCGACAACGAGGCCGCCGGTGAAGGGCAGACCACCGGGGTTGCTACCGCTGTTGTTGGGGTAGTACCGCATCTGCCCGCCGGGGTCGACACCGAGGACATCGGCAGATCCGTCCCCACTGACGTCGGCCGCGATCAGCGTCGCGAAACCGCCCCAGCCCTGTCCGATGTCCAGGCTGTAACCGTAGGGACGATCAGGGGAGACACCGATGTTGTTGGGGAACAGGAACATGTGCCCATTGGGTTCGATTCCCAGGACATCGGCGTAACTGTCGCCGGTGATATCGCCCAAAAGCACCTTGGTGAAGCGATCCCATCCTTCGCCGATCTTCATGCCGCCTATGAACGGCACACCGCCGGGGTTGCTGCCCCGGTTGTTCGGGTAGTACCAGAGATCGTTTTCTGCGCTGATGCCCAGGATGTCGGCGGATCCGTCACCACTGACGTCAGCCGCCAGCAGCTTTTTGAAGCCTTGCCAGCCGTGGCCGACCTCCCGACCGCCGGTGTACGGCACCCCACTGGGATTGATGAGGATGTTGTTGTCGTACTGATACATCCTGCCTTCGGCATTCACCGCGATCGCCTCGGCGAAGCCATCACCCGTCACGTCAGCCGCCAGCACATGCTTGAAGCCGCCCCAGCCCTGACCGATCGACCGCCCACCGCTATAGGGCACCCCACCCGGATTGATCAGGATGTTGTTGTCGTACTGCAGCAGTTCTCCATTGGCCCGATAAGCCAGCAGATCAGCGAACCCATCGCCGGTCACATCACTCACCGAACGGTCACGAGGAAGGCGTGCGGTCCACCAAGACGTCTGCTTCCGCGCGCCGGGCCAACCGAAACTGAAATGGATGTGATCAGTATGGGGACTGGCGCCGGTGTAGGATTTCCAGGCGCCTGCTTGCCATATCCTCCGGTTCCAGATGATGTACATGATTCCGAACCGTCTGGCCATGGCATTGACATTGCCGTGCCTATCGGTCGCCAGCAGCCAGTTGAGGAGATCGTTTGCCGCGGCCGCCTGGTCCGGAATGTTGACGTTGAAGTGGTAGTCAAGCGCCCTGCCTTCTTTGTGTTCGCTGGTGCCGCCTACGTCGCAGGAACGGACGATGGAAGAGGTATGCGTGCCATACGTCCGGTTCAGCAGGTCGCGGAACTCCACCACACCGGGCTTGGCGACAGGGTCGCAGGTGGTCTGAGATTGAGCAGGTGCGTAGCCCTCGATCGCCGGGCCGAAGTTCGGGGTCGGCGGCGCAGCCAAGGCCGGTGAGGCTGCGACCAGATGGGTAGCGGCAATGGATATGAGGCCCAGGAAGATTGCTAATATGCGGGGAATGACAGTGGATGGTAAGTGTCGATTGTTGCGCATGTGACAGTTCCTCTCGGTTCTTGTTGGTTCTCGCCGGGAGTTCGACTCGGAGCTGGCCTTTGTTTTCTTGGCCGAAGAAATGTGACCCTTTTCATGGGAGGCGATGGCCTCTCCAGCCTGTAAGATCTTGCTCCGCAAGTCCGCCGTCGGCCTGCTTGAGGTTGTACGAGTTCGGCCTGGTCAGCGGGGGCTGGCGTCGTGGAAGGAGAACGGTCATCGCGTGACGCCTCTACGTTGTGTCTAGCGGCCTGTGTGTCTGGTGGCGGATGTTCGAGGGCGCGGTGAACGTCGAGCACGGGGATTGTCGGTGCTGCTTCGTTCGGGGCCCCGCTCAAGCGGGTGGTGGCGTTTCCGCCATAACCTTCCATGGACCTCTGTCGTCCTGCTGGCGTGGCGCTGACGCGAAACGTCGGGCGGCAGTAAGCTTTCTGCCAGTCTGTCTGCCCTGAGATGTTGCCGCCGAGCTGACCGATGGTTGCTGTTCTTGCGTTAGCGTGGCGCTATGCGTTTCGGGATCTTGGGGCCGCTGGAGCTGCGAGCTGCTGACGGCACCTTGGTTGAGGTACGTGAGCCGAAGGCCCGGGTGCTGCTCGTCGCGCTACTCCTCAGCGAGGGTCGGCCGGTGTCGACCGACAGCCTGATCGAGGTTCTGTGGGGAGATGATCTACCCGCCAACCCTTCGGCAGCCTTGCACACGAAGGTCTCCCGGTTGCGCCGCGTGCTGGAGAACGCCGAGCCGGAGAGCGGTCGGCTGGTGGAGACCCGTGCGCCAGGGTACGCATTGCGCATCGACGTGGACGCGGTGGACATGGGCCGGTTCGCCGTCCTGGTGGCCCAGGCTGCGACGATCACGGACGCGGCGGCGCGATCCGCCGTGTTGACCGAGGCATTGGCGCTGTGGCGCGGCCCGGCGTTCGCCGAGTTCCGTGACGTCGGATTCGTCCGTTTGCCGATCCAGCGGCTGGAGGAGTTGCGGCTGGCCGCGTTAGAAGCCCGTGCGGATGCACGGCTCGAAGCCGGTGCGCAGGCCAACGACCTCGCTCTCTTGGCAGGTGAGCTTGGTGACCTGGTGGCTCGGCATCCATTGCGAGAACGCCTTCGGGCCCTGCACCTGCGCGCGCTCGCACGGGTCGGCAGGCAGCATGAGGCGCTGGAGGCATACCACGACGTACGCCGTCGGCTGGCCGACGAGCTTGGCGTGGACCCCGGGCCCGAGCTCGCGGGCGCCTACCAGGAGATCTTGCGGCCGGAACCGGTGCCGGCCGTGTCGGGGCCTCGGACCAGCATCCCCGTTCCGATCACCCGGCTGATCGGGCGGGCCGACGCGCTGACCGAGGTGGTGTCGCGACTCCAGTCCGCTCGACTGGTCACGCTCACGGGCCCGGGCGGCGTCGGCAAGACCCGCCTGGCGCTGGAGGTGGTGAACCAACTGGCCGGCACATTCACGGACGGTGTCTGCCTGGTCGAGCTCGCGACGCGCTCGGGCGCCGTGGCCGAGGCCGCGCTGGCCGCACTCGGCGTTCGGGACGATGCGAAGGCCGGCCCGCTCAGCCCCCCGCAACGGCTCGCCAACGCGCTGCGCAGCCGTCGCCTGCTGCTGGTCCTGGACAACTGCGAGCATGTGATCGGCCCGGTGGCCGAATTGGTGGCGCTGCTGCTCAAGACCGATTCCGAGCTGCGGATCCTGACGACCAGCCGGCGGTCGCTGGGGCTCCCCGGGGAGGTGCTGTGGCAGGTGCCGCCGCTGGACGAGGACAGTGCCAGGGAACTCTTCGTCGAGCGGGCGGCCGCAGCGGTCCCCGGGTTCGCTCTCGACGCCGACATCTCCGCTATTGTCGCGGAAGTCTGCCGTCGGCTCGATGGGCTGCCTCTGGCCCTCGAGCTGGCTGCCACACGACTTCGGACACTCGACATACGGGAGCTGGCCCGCCGGCTCGACGACCGCTTCCAGTTATTGAGCACCGGTCACCGGGGTGCCCCGCCCCAGCAACGCACGCTCCGAGTGATGATCGACTGGAGCTGGGAACAGCTGACCGATCCCGAACGCGCCGTACTACGACGGCTCGCCGTACACGCGGACGGCTGCACACTGGAGGCCGCTGAGGTGGTCTGCGCGGGAGACAGTGTCGATGCCGGGCAGGTGCTGGAGGCGCTCGCCGGCCTGGTGGACGCCTCGCTGGTCATGAGCCCGCCACGGTACCGGCTGCTGGAATCTGTGGCCGTTTACGGCCTCGATCGTCTGACCGAGGCGGGGGAGGGGGCGGCTGCCCGGCAGAGACACCTGCGCTACTACACCGCGTTCGCCGAACGGGCCGAACCGTACCTGCGCGGCCATGACCAGCGGGTCTGGCTCGAACGCCTGGATGGCGAGGCCGCCAATCTGCGGGCGGCGCTGGACTTCGCGATCGATGCCGACGCCACCGAGCACGCGCTCCGGCTGGTCAACGCGCAGGCATGGTATTGGTTTTTGCGCGGCCGGTACACCGAGGCCAGGTTGTCGCTGGGCAAGGCGATGGCCATCGCAGGCGAAGGACCGACGGTTCCCTGGGCCAAGGCGGTGGTCTGGCACTCCAGCTTCGCGGCGCTGACCGGCGTCGGCGTCCGGGCGGCACCTGTGCCACAGGAAATCTCCGACGATCCGGCGGTACGAGCGCTGGCGGTCTGGTTGCGCGGGTTCGTGCAATACTCGCCCGGCGGTGATCTGTCGGACAGCGAGGATGCCATGAGGCAGGCGCTGGAAGAATTCCGCTCTCTCGGCGACCGCTGGGGGGTCGCCGCGACGCTGGCGATCCGGGCCGGCCAGGCGATGCTACGAGGGGATCTGGTCGAAGCCGGCGACTTCGGTGGCGAGAGCCTCGAGCTCTTCCGCGTGCTAGGTGACCGATGGGGACAACTGCAGACCGTCCAGCCGCTCGCATCGCTGACCGAAATCAAGGGTGACTACGAACGCGCCGAGCGGCTGCACGGCGACGGACTACGCCTGGCGGAGGAGCTGGGCCTGTGGCCCAGCGTCGCCGATCGCCTGATCGGTCTGGGCCATATCGCCTTGCTCACCGGGGATCACACACGCTCCAAAGAGTTCCACGAGCGTGCCCGTCGCCTCGCCGCCGAGCAAGGCTACGTGTACGGAGAACTGCATGCCGAACTCGGACTGGCGCTGGCGGAACGCCGCGAGGGCAACTTCGAGCTCGCCGAGCTGCTGCTGCGGAGCGTGCAGGGTCGGTACGTCAAGCTGTCGTCCGCGTCCGGTTCGGCACTGATCTCGGCCGAGCTCGGCTTCACGGCCGAGCAACGCGGTAACGCCGCGGCCGCCTTGGCTCTGCACCGAGACAGCCTGGCCATCGCACGCCGCAACGGCGATCCACGCGCGGTCGCTTTGGCGATCGAAGGGCTCGCCGGAGCGGCTGCTCTCGACGGGCGGCATGAGCAGGCGGCCGCACTGCTCGGCGCTGCGGCCACGTGCCGAGACTTGGTGGGCGCTCCGCTACCACGCGCCGAACGCGGCGACGTCGATCGGATCACCGCCAAGGTCCGAGCCGCCCTCGGCGAACAGACATTCGCCACCGAGTTCGCCCGAGGGATCATTCTCGATCCCTCCCAGATCTGATCTCGCCGCCATCCGCGAGGAATTCGGCAAGGCGCGGTGGATGAGCAGGAACCCTTTCCGCGCGATCACACGTGTGAGTGACCTGGAGCCCGACCGGATCATCACGCTGATCGCCGACCCGGACATCAACCGGCTCATACCGAGCGCGCCGGTGGTTCGGCCCGCACCTCGAACCCGTCACCGGCGTTGCCCGCCCGAAGCTCCCCGCCCATCCCCTGCACCAGCGCAGCCGGCGCCTCGCTGCCCACTCACCCGTCCGGCGCGAGCGGCCGCAGCACGCGCACGGTCATCTCCTTGGCCTGCCCCATTTCGTCCCAGACCGCCACCGGCCGACGCTGCCGCAAACCTCTCCGCGTTCTCCACAGTCACCGTGATCAGCCTGAGCTGGCACCCGATCGAGTCCTGCATGTCCTGTGCCGCTCCGGCAGCCAGTCCGGGTAGTACGAGCCGGTCCGCAGCCGTCCCGGCGCCGGTGTCCCTGAACCGGTCCGGGTTCCTTGGAGGCCCTGGTGTGCCCCGAGTACGGTGGAGTCGCGTTCCTGGATTGTTGCCACGGTGGGTGTGTTCTCGAACTGTATCGGGGTGCGCATGCCCAGGCTGCTGTGTCGTCGTTGCCGGTTGTGCCAGATCTTCAGGTATTCGAAGATCGCGTTCGCGAGTTCGATGCGGGTGTTCCAGCGCCGGCGATCCAGGAGTTCGACCTGCATCCGGGACCAGAACGATTCCATCATGGCGTTGTCGAAGCAGTCGCCGACGCTGCCCATCGAGGGCAGCAGGCCGGAGTCCTTGGCCCGCTGGGTGAAGGCCCAGGATCCGAACTGGACTCCCTGCTCGGAGTGGATGATGGTTCCTGCGGGTGGTGCGCGGTTGTCGATGGCCATGCCTAACGCGCTGGTCACCAGCGTGGCGGTCTGGGTGGAGTCGATGGACCAGCCGACCACCCGTCGGGAGTAGGGCCTGTCTCGAAGTGTTGATCAACGGCGTGTCGGAGCCGGACAAGCGAAGAGGTCTCCGGTAGAGGTTCATCGACCAAGAAGAACCCGTAACCGGAGACCTCGCGGGCACCTTAGCGGTGACGCGGCGCTTCGACCTCACCGATGCGCAGTGGGCGCGGCTGGAACCGCTCCTGCCCGCACCCAAAAGGCGAGGTCGCCCGTCGCAGTGGAGCAAACGCCAGCTGATCGACGGCATCCGCTGGCGAGTACGCGTCGGCGCGCCATGGCGCGACATCCCCGTATGCCACGGCTCCTGGCAAGCCGTCTACAGCCTGTTCCGCCGCTGGCAGCGCGCCGGCATCTGGCAGCAGATCCTCACCCGGCTGCAGGCGGAGGCTGACGCCCGAGGCCTGCTCGGCTGGCAGGTCGGCGTGGACTCCACCATCTGCCGGGCCCATGAGCACGCCGCCGGCGCCGCCCGGCACAGCGAACTCCAGGCCGAGCCGCCCGGCGGCGTGCGACCCGAGCCTGCCGACCATGCTCTCGGACGCTCTCGGACGCTCCCGGGGTGGGCTGTCGACCAAGCTGCACCTGGCCTGCGAGCAGGGCCAGCGCCTGCTCGCGGTGGTGCTCACCGCCGGCCAGCGCGGCGACGCACCCCAGTTCCCAGCTGTCATGGCCGCGATCCGGGTGCCCCGGCTCGGGCCCGGCCGACCGCGCACCCGGCCCGAGACCGTCCGCGCCGACAAGGCCTACTCCTCCCGCGCCATCCGCCGGCACCTGCGCTCCCGCAAGATCCGCTGCACCATACCCGCGCAAATGGCCGTCGGCCACCAGGACGGCAGGCAGAGCATCCCGACCGCGACCGGAGTCTGTGGGTGCTGCGGAGGCCGGCTGATCACTCGCCGGTCTCTGGAATCCTCGCGCCATGACCCCCGATCGCCGTCGGCACATTCGACCTATCTGTGAGGTCGTCGTTGCACTGTCGACGTTTCTTCCTGCTGGTCGGCGGGGGCCGGGGGAGCCGCATGACGACACGGTCGCCTGCTCCCCGGCGTGTCCCCGGCCTTCCGGAGGTCAGTTCTCGCGGGTCCAGGCAGGTGTGATCCGCTGCTCACGGAATCGCCAGCCCGCCGGCGTCCGCACCACGGTGCCGGCCATGCGCAGGCCGCCGGTGAAGTGAGGTGCTTGGTCGTCGCGGTAGTAGAACACGAGCGAGTACGCCGAGGCAGCCGCCTGATCGCCGTTGACGTCCACCAGCAGATCAGTGGTCAGGTGCTGGGCTTGCTGCCCCTGGACCTCGCTCTGTCGCATGAAGCCGACGACCTTGTCGATGCCGCGGAGTTCGCCCCCGCGCGGCGAGTGCACCGCCACATCGTCGGTGAAGACGGTCCCTGCATCCTCCCAGCGCTTCTCGTCGAGCAGGCGCGCGAAGCGGGCGAACAGATCGGCGATCTCGATGCGGTCGGCGACCGAAGTATCCATGGACACGACGTCCTCCTTCATTCGTTCAGCTAACGTTTATTGTTTTAACGTTTCCGATGTGAACGAACTTACATCGTTAGTCGAACGAACACAACAGAGTAGGATCAGCGTCATGACCAGCAGGGCGGAAGCCGCGGACATGCCGCACGACGGCGAGACGAAGACGCCGGACAGACTGCGCCGACGGGCCAGTCGCCTGCTGTCAGGCATCACCGCGCAGTCGGACCGGCTGGTGAACGAGGGGTTGGCCCAGGTCGGCGCCCGCAAGTGGCACTACGCGGTGCTGGCTTCGTTGCAGGAGTACGGTCCGGGCAGCCAGGCGACGCTGAGCCGGCGCACCGGCATTTACCGCAGCGACATGGTCGGCGTCCTCAACGAACTGGCCGAACGCGGCCTCCTCGAGCGGGCACCGGATCCCGACGACCGCCGCCGCAACGTCATCACGATCACCGCTCACGGCCGTCGGCACCTGCGCCGCCTCGACAAGGTCCTCGACGACCTCCACGACGAGCTGCTCGCCCCGCTGACCCCTGCCGAACGCGACCAGTTCGTGCACCTGCTCACCCGCTTGCTGGACCACCACACCCAGCAGGCACCGCACTCCCCATCTCACGCTGGGTGACGAGCCGAAGCTCCGGGCGCGATTATCTGTTGCAGGTCAGGGAGTTCTCACCTTCACGATCTGTCACTGAAGGTAATCAGATAAATACTTTGAGTGGCAATGGTTCTGGTGCTCGGCGCCTCTACCGGCAACCGATGCGGCGCAGACTCCCTGCTCTGCCCTGCCCCGGCGCAACGTCGCGGTGATCGTCGCACCCCGAGCCGCCCCCGAGAAGAGGAGTCTCTCATGCACACCGGCAACTTCACCCGGCTGCTGGCCGCGACGGCCGTCAGCGCGGCCACGCTGGTCCTGACAGCCGCGCCCGCATCGGCGGCCATCCGAGGTGGCGCGCAGGCCGCGCTCCAGGCACAGGTCCAGGGCGTGTGCCTGGATACGACCAACTCTCGGTCCAACAACACGAACGTCCGGTTGTGGTCGTGTCTGGATCATCCGAACCAGCGGTGGGTCGTGCGGGGTGGTCGCATCCTCGTCGAGGACACCGTCGGCAGCGGCCGGGAGGTGTGCCTGGACGCGACCAACAGTCGGGCCAACAACACGAACGTCCGGTTGTGGTCGTGTCTGGATCATCCGAACCAGCGGTGGGTCGTGCGGGGTGGTCGCATCCTCGTCGAGGACACCGTC
>NZ_JBFAQA010000067.1:0-621 GCF_040677005.1 Nonomuraea sp. NPDC049421 | reverse complement strand
GGCAGCGGCCGGGAGGTGTGCCTGGACGCGACCAACAGTCGGGCCAACAACACGAACGTCCGGTTGTGGTCGTGTCTCGATCACCCGAACCAGCGGTGGGCCGTCCAGGAAGGCCACATCATCGTCGAGGACACCCTGAGGCCCTGACCTGAGCAGGCGGTCGGCGCAACCGGCCGCGCACGGCAGGCAGAGCCCAGGTTCGACGCCGACCGCCTGCGAAGGACCGTGCTGCCCGGCCCCTGCCGTCACCGGCCGGGCGGCACGTCATGAGCCGGACTTCCTGCGATCGAGCCGGGCTCCTCGTCAGCGGCCCCGCCTCGCCTCCATGACCGCCATTCGGATCCCTGGCCCAGTGGCGGGCCTGCCCTTCGACGTCGATGGAGACGTCGTCGTGTCCGGCGCTCGTGCCCATGCACGCCATCCTCACCCACGACCACGCCGCCTACATCGAACCCGAGTCTGGGCCGCCGACTGGGACAGCGAGGGCATCGTCTACACGCTCGACGGGCGGACGGTGTTCACGATCAGCAAGGACCAGGTGGAGCAGACGCGTGGCCCCTGGATCTTCGACCACCCCTTCTACATCATCCTCAACCTCGCCGTGGGCGGCGACTGGCCCGG
>NZ_JBFAQA010000066.1:0-10186 GCF_040677005.1 Nonomuraea sp. NPDC049421 | reverse complement strand
GGCTGTGCCGGCGAAGGCATCACATGATCGTCCAGATAGACATAGAGTGCCGTCAGAAGGGCGTCCAGCTCAGTCTTCACAAACCGATCTTGGACCCCTTCGCTGTGCCCGCAGACGATCAGCGAATTTCACATCAACGATCTAGGTCGTGTTTCATAAGGCACTGAGCCACTGGTTGATCGCAGCGATGATGACGACGGCTTCGTAGCGTACGGCGAGCTTGTCGTAACGGGTCGCCATGCCGCGGTTGCCTTTGAGCAGGTTGATGCCGCACTCCACAGCGTGACGCAGCCGATAGAACGCGGGGTCGAAGGACGGCGGGCGACCTCCCTTCGATCCCTTGGCTCGCCGGTGAGCGTCCTGGTCGGCCTTGCTCGGAATGCACGCCTTGATCCCACGCCGGCGCAGATGAGTCCGGTTGGCCTTGCTGGTGTAGGCCTTGTCGGCCAGGACCCGATCCGGGCGGGTCCTGGGACGGCCACCGCCGAGGCGGGCCACCCGGATCTTGGCGAGCACCGGGATGAACTGCGGGCTGTCGCCCCGCTGCCCGGCGGTCACCACCGCAGCCAGCAGCTTGCGGCCCTGCTCGCAAGCCAGATGGGTTTTGGTGGTCAGCCCGCCGCGTGAGCGCCCCAGCGCGTGATCGGCCGGCTCGCTGTGCACCCCGCCGGGTGGCTCCTTCTGCAGGTGGCCGTCCCGGCGGGCTCCGGCCGCGTGCTGGTGAGCCCGGGTGATCGTGGAGTCCACGCTCACCGTCCAATCGATCTTCCCGGCGGCGTCCGCACACGCCTGCAACGCCGCCAGGATCCGCGCCCAGACCCCCTCCCGCTGCCAGCGCCGGAACAAGCCATACACGCTGAACCAGTGGCCGTAGCAGGCAGGAACGTCCCGCCACGGCGCCCCGGTCCGGATCCGCCACCGGATCCCGTCGATCAACTGCCGCCTGCTCCACTTCGGCGGACGCCCCTTGCCCGATGCGGCAGGCAGATGCGGCTCCAGCGCCGCCCACTGCGCGTCAGTGAGGTCATGCCGCCTCGTCACCACTACGCTGGCCACGAGGTCTCCGGTATTTCGTTCTTCTTGGTCGTTGAACCAACTACCGGAGACCTCTTCGTTCAACGATCACCGACACGCCTCACACGTGATCTTTCGAAACACGGCCTAGTTCAGGTATCCGCCGAAGCGGGGCGATTCACACCTCCTCCAACCTTATGTCATCGATTTGCAGCCAGAAGTCCTGCCCGTTTACGGCCCATCCACCGGCGAACACCTCGAGTTCCGTCAAGTTGCCGGGAGGGATGTCCACGCTGAGACGGGTGTAGGTGGGAAGCGGGCCGAATTTCTGCTCCACGATGACGGCCTGGCTGGGCGGTCGCCGTACCCCGAAGTAGCCTCCGGTGTTGCCGGCGGAGCTGCGCATCCATCCGGTGAGGCGATACCGGCGGCCGGGTTGTACGACGACTCGCTGGTGGAGGTCGTTCCAGCCGCTGGTGCTTCCCACCCAGCCGTTGTTCGCCCCCGAATGGGCGTTGCCGATGCCGTAGTCGGTGCCGCCGCGGCCGTTGAGGGTCCAGGTAGGCGTCTTGGCACTGGCGGGGTGGTCCTCGAAGCCGCCGTCCTGGACCAGGTTGGTGTCCAAAGGGAGGTCGGCCAGCCGCAGGCGCATCAACCGGACATGATAAGGCGCCCACTGTGACATGGCGAAGTACAGTTCCGCGCCGGTGCTGTCCGGGTGCAGGAACGCGCCGTACAGACCGGGATGGTCGGCTGACTTGGCCACCAGCTGACCTCCCGTCCACGGCCCAGTTGGCTCGATAGCGGTGCGCATGACGATCGCGGCTCTGCGTTCGTCCAGGTGCAGCGCGACCCAGCGCCGCAGGGCGGTGTTGTAGAGGATCGACAACTCTCCCACTGGTTCCGCCATGACCGGGATCGCCCTGTCCAGGCCGTCCGCCTGCCATCCTGTGGCGGTCCAGTATTCGTAGGCCGACAGATCGAGGAGTCGCGAGCCGGGGACGCGCGCGACGTAGGCGTCGCCGAATCTGCCGTTGGCTGTGCCGAACAAGTAGACGAAATCGCCCTGTTCGGTGGCGGCTGCCATCTGGAAGTGGCTGCCGCCGTCACGGTTGGCCCAACGTACGGCGGGCGCCTTGATCCAGCGCTGCCCCCCGTCATCGGAGTAGGCCAGTCCCGAGTAGTTGGTGATCCATGTCCCGTTGGTCCCCCAGGAGCGGACGGACATGTAATGGATGAAGTCGCGGGAACCGACGCTTATGGCCGCGGTGGGGATGACGGTCACCTCCTGCACCGCAGGGTCGCCGGGAAGGATCTGCGCGGCATGCCCGGGCCGGTCGATGACCATGGAGTCGATGCTCAAGCCGTCGGCGAGGTTGTCGTCAGTGGAGTGGGCCAGGGTGTTGTAGCGCCAGTCGGCGGTCTCGGGGCCGGCGCCGTTGCCACCCCACCCCTGCCCGTAGGTGTCGCCGAACGCCATCGCTACCCGGCCGCGCGAGTCCCGCCACATGACGCCCAGATCGGTCGCGTCCACACCGAACCGTGAACGCGTCTGGTTGAGGTCACCGACTCCTTGGCCGGCGATTAAGGCGATCGGCTGAGCCGGGGACGGAGCCGAGAGCGCAGGCCGCGCCGCAGGCGCCGCGGCCTGCGCGCTGCCCGCGTACGCCAGCATGGCGGCAACCGCGTGAAGTAGCGCCATCCGCAGCGCCATCCGCGCTGAACCGCCGATGGCCGTCTGATGATGCATGGGTTTCTCATCCCTGTTGCACTGTCATCGCGTATCTGCCGAAGCGAACAACCCGGTCCCCACAGGGGGCGGACCGGGTTGCCGGCCCGCCCCGTGCTGATGACCGTCAACCTTCTGCTCGCGGCTCAAGGCTCACGGCCGTACGGGACCCGCAAATCAGAAGACATTCCAAAAATGATCAGGGTGATCACCGCAGGGCCATTGAATCGCGGCGGCGTGGTCCGAAATATCGTTGCCCCTGATCGCGAGGCAGTAGCCGCTCTTACGATTGATGAGTTGGATGCCCTTGGCGTGGTATTCGACACGCCAGTAATGGTCTTCCCAGTCTCCGCACTCGAATTGGATGAGCTGAATGCCGCGTTCCGTGGATCCATCCGGCACGGCCAGACATTTTTGACTATTTTGATTCACCATACGCAGCCACGGCGCCGGCAGATTTCCCCCGACCAGCAGCCAGTAGTGATCGGGCCAGGTTCCGCAGGAGAATTGTGTTACGGGGGCGAGGTTCGCCGTAGAGCCGCTGGGGATGTTCAGGCACTTCCCGGTCCCGCCGTTCCGCCATCTGACGCCCGCGACTTCGGCGACGCCACTGGAGACCTGCGAGGCCGGCGAGGCATTGGCTGTCTTCGCGCTCACGGGAGGTGCCCCTACCGTCATCAACGCGAGACCAGTGAGTAGTGCTGCGGCGTACTTTCTCATTCTATCCGTCCGTCCTTCGCTGCTTTTTCTGCTTCGGCGTACCGGTTCCCTCGAGTCCTGCTCGGCTCGAGCGGGCCCGCTTGGTCGCCAGTGAGGACCGTGCACGTTCGTGGCTTGAATGGTGCTTGGGTTGATGAAGAAGGGAAATCGAGGCAGGGCCGTCTGCGCCACTCTTGGTAAGGAGGTGCTGTCCCTGATCGGGGCAGAGCCGACGTGTTCCACGGCGGCGTTACAGATCTTGCCGGGCATGTCGTCAGCGGCACACACGGTGTCATTCATCGGAGGATCTCTCGCCTTTTCGATCCCTGAAGAAACTGCTGTTCGCCTGGTCGGCGCAGACCTGGGCCGGTATGAGTACTGATCCTCGTGCTGGATGATATGGATCGGCGCGAGGCCGGCACCCGCGGTCTGACGCGCCCACCCGGACACGGTGGCCGTGGTCGTTGGCAGAGCTTAGGAATGTAAGGTGTCCGGCCATGCCGGAGGAGTTTCCCATCCGGCGTACACCCATACGCCGGCGAAGTCTTTGGTTCGTACCGCGATGACCGGGATCGCCGAGCGTTGTGCGCGGCGACCACATCCCCACAAACGCCCCTGATCGAAAGCGTCTTCGGTCGGCTGTATCGCGGTGGTCGAACGATGACTCGCCGTGGACTGATCGATGGTGGTGGAATCGTCGGACGACGATTCCGCGCCGACCTACTGCCCTCAGGCAATCCCGGCAGCAAGAGCTAGGAGTATGGAGCACCTTCCTCTCTTCACACATGCCTCCGCCACACCGATACATGTCCACCCGAGAAGGCGGGAGACAACGCCGGCTAACGATTCGCTTGTGCAATTGAATCAGGCGTGGTCGACGTGGTCAGAAAATGGCGCCACCTCAACCGCCGTGTCTTCTACGACCGGACGAATGCATCTTCCCAGGTCGTCCTTACACCGGACTGTCATCATCCTTTCTGCTATCGGTCCTCCGTTGTCGTCGAACCGGATCTCGGGTGCGCTGGTCCATGCGGACTTGCGGCTGGTGTGTTCTCTCCTGGTGGATCTCCAGGTCCTTCAGAACACTTGCCCAGGGCGAAGGCCAGGGCTCGGAGCAAGGTGTAGTCAGTGGAAGGCTGCCGTTCGCGCAGATAGTCAACCAGCAGGTTCCGCATCGGCGGTGGGACAGCTGGTATTGGTCGATCATGTGCTCGATGGTGACTTCCCTCTGGTGTTGCCGGAGAAGAGGCACTCGGACGGGTGATGTCGCGCAGCCGGCCGCCCTTGGCCGCGATCAGGGTGGCGATCCTGACGGTCGCTTCCCGGGGGACGTGTTAGCTGAGCTGCCAGAACGGCCGGCGTAGGGCCCACCACAAGGGGTCGTCGCGGCCGGTGGCCACCAGGCCGTGGAGTTGAGCCTGGTAGAGGCGCAGCCGCCCGAGGCCGGGCTCCCGATGACACCCAGAAGGCCACCAGCGGACCGATCACCTCGCCCGCCCGACATTGCGCGGCACCACTGAGAGGCTCGTCTCCCGCCTGTTCGGCTCGGCCCCCGAGGCAGCCCTGTCCAAGGCCATGGTCCCGACCATCTGCCAGGCCATCGTCGCCGAGTACGCCGGTGCCGGCGCGACGTGTCCACCATCGAGCTGGACTACCTGCTCCTGGAGGCATCTCACTTCAAGATGCACGGGCGGGCAGCGGGCGGAGCCGATCCTGGCCGCCTGGGGCCTGCGCCCGCCGCTGCTGATCGTCCGACGGGGCGCCCGGGCTGATCAGCGCCGCCGAGCGCGTCTTGTCCCGACCTCTGCCCAAAGGTGTCTCGTGCATCGCGCCCGTAATGTGCTGGCGGAGGTCAGCACCGGCGACCAGGCCGAGGTGAAGGTTGCCTTGTGGAACATCTTCGATCTCACCGAGCTGGGCGACGACATCGCGCCCGGCGAGCAGTTGGTAGCGCACCTTCGGCGAGACCCGCCGCCGCGTCAAGGTCATCGGCCGCTTTCCCGGCGCAACCAGCTGCGTCTCACTCGTGTGGGCCGTCCTCGACCGCGCCGCCCGCGGCTGGTGCGGCTTCACCATGACCAGCAGGGGCCTGCGCACCCTGCTAGACCTCGGCCGGGCCCTATGCCACCCGCCCAGACAGCTCCACCCGATCAACGACCCAGCCTTGGCACTCGTCACCGAGGCCGCCCAAGATCCACGGCACCTACCTCGTCGAGCCTTTTACATCGCTTCGAGGACGTGGCCCCCGGCCCGATCAACGAGTCGGGAGGCCTGCCCACATAATCAGTCGTTCGGCAGATACCGCAGCACCTCCCGGGACGGAAGGATCGCTGTAGGACAAGGACATGGGACCTCAGGGAGGTGTGATGGCCGATGAGAAGCCGTCCGCCCGGACGCGTGGATTCTGGGACGGCCGGACATCGAGTGGGATGTACCGGTCTGTGACAGCCGGGGTCGCCTGGCTGTCGTGCCTGCAGGTGTTTGTGGTGGACCTCGTTGTGCAAGCTGAGTGGGTGGCGCCGTACCCGGTCTCGGAGGGTTACCTCAGCGACTTGGGCAACACCGCGTGTGGACCCACCGCCTGTTCACCCCGGCACGCGCTCATGAACGGATCCTTTCTCGTCCTCGGCCTGCTACTGGTCGCGGGTCTGCTCCTCGCTTCGGGCGCGCGGGGCGGGCGCGCGGGACGGGTGATGGTAGCGCTGGCCGGCCTCGGCTGGATTCTGGTCGGCTTGGCACCAGAGAACGAGAACATGCTGCTCCATCTGATAGGTGCGTTACTGATCCTCGTGTGCGGCAACGTCGGCATGATCGTGTACGGCCTGCGCCTGCGCACGTTGGACCACCACTTCGTAGGCGTGTGGAGCCTGTTCACCGGAGCGGTCGGGGTGGCGGCGACGGCGCTCTTCCTCAGCGGTCAGTTCCTCGGACTCGGGCTCGGCGGCATGGAACGGCTGGCCGTATATGCGATCGTGGTCTGGGCCGTGGTGCTCGGTGTCACAACAGTGGTAGCCCGTCAGCCGACCGCGACACTTCGGTAGCGGCGCTGGTTCTCACCGCGCCGGATGGGCGCGGTCGGCGGCTGACGGCCGCCGGCCATAGCCGGCGTCGGCTCCGAGAGTGCATTCTTCGGTCCCCGGGTGGTGAACGCCCAGGGTGCCGTATACGCAGACTTTGTCCACCGGCGTCGGCCTGCCGGTGAAATCGGCGTGCATCCGCCAGATTCCACGTCCTCCCAGACCTGGCCGCGTACAGGACACCATGTTCTCCGTCCACGAAAATGCACTCGAGACTCCCGGCACGGCGCCCCGTGGTGTGGCCGGGCAGCGTGAACGTCCCGGCAGGTCAAGGGCACGGGTGCGCTGGTAGGTCACGCTGCCGGAAGGAAGCTTCCCCGTTCGCGGTCGTCCGTCGTGACCAGCCTCTGTCCTTTCGCGGAGTGGAGGCGTCAACGGCAGGGGAAAATCTGCCGTTTGGCGGATAGGTCCGGCGTTGGGCAGGTTCGAGGCTTGAGCCATGAAGAATTTCATGGCGCGATGGCCCCATTGGGCGGGGTACGCTGCGGCCGGTTGGTCGCTCGGTTACGGGGCGCTCGGGCTGTTCTGGGCGCTTGGGGGCGGAGGCTTTCCCTTCGGCAGAAGCGATCCCGACTGGGAGCCCGGCCTGTCAGTGCTCGGGGAGGCGACCCGGGAGGCGGCGGCGCCGCTGATCGCGGTGCTTGGCGTGCTGGGGGCGGTCGCCGGGCTGGCCATCGCGAGAGGGGTACGGCGGGCGCGGGCCGCGCTGCTCGGGTTCGCCTGGCTGGCGGCGGTCACGCTGACCGTGGTGGTCACTGACAATCGGGTTCTGATGCTGGTGGCATATACGCCGCTGCTGGCCGTGTTCGCCTTCACCGGGGTGCCGGGCGGCCAGCCGATGTCGGAGCTGGTGCCGTGGCCACGGATCAACCTGTTCATCGTCCTGGTGGGCGGGCTGTTGTGGGCGCTGGCAGCCCTGGCGTACCAGCGGCGCACGGCGAGTGCATGCGTCCGATGCGGGCGGGGCGAGCATGGTCCGGCGCGCTGGGCCACGCCCGAGTCAGCCCGGCGCTGGGGGACGTGGGCGGTGGCGGTGGCCGCCTCCATCCCCGCGCTGTACGACGCCAGCCGCTTCGCTTGGGCCGCGGGCATCCCCGTGGGGGTCACCGAAGAGTTCTGGCGGTGGCTGGATGAGTCGGGGCTGCGTTGGGGCGGACTGTTCCTCAGTGTGATGGGCCTGGGAGGTGCGATCCTCACGCTCGGGCTCATCCAACGCTGGGGTGAGGTCTACCCGCGGTGGATTTGGTTCAAGGCGGGCAAGCCGGTGCCGCCGATGCTGGCTGTCGTGCCGGCGTCGATCGTGTCCGTGATCGTGTTCTCGGGCGGGCTTTCCTTCTGGCGGCTGCACACCGTGCACGGAGTGCTCGATGACTGGGACATGTGGGCGATCTGGGCGCCGTCGCTGGTGTGGCCGCTGTGGGGGGCCGCGCTGGCCGCCGCCACCCTGGCGTACTACGTCCGCCGCCGCGGTCCCTGCCATGCGTGTGGGCGCGGGGGCACCTGGAGGTAGAGCGTGAAGTCGGACGTGGTTAGGCTCTCGATCGTGCAGCCAGAACGTCTAGCGGAGGACCGGTACGGGCACGGGTCGCGATGTCGATCCCGCGCCACCGTACCGCGTCCGCTCCGCGTTGCCTGGGTTGCAGGGGCCGCCGGGGCAGCCTCGCTGATCGGCACGCTGGCGCATCCGCTGACCGGAACGGTGAACCACAACGCTCTGTGGTTGGCGACCGAGGTATCGGCACTGCTAGGTCTGACCGCCGTCACCATCCGGCGCTCCCCCAGGCGGCAGGCGACCCTTTCAGCGGGGTTGAGCGGCGCGGCGGTAACACTCATCCTGCTGCGCGCCGTGTGGCAAGGGCCGCCGGAACTGGTGTTCGGTGCGTGCGCGGGATGGGCGCTCGGCGCCATGGCGGCTGTGGGACTCGGGCTCTACCTGCGCAGGCTGGACGACAATCGGCGGCGCTCGGTGGAAGAGGCTACCCGGGCACAGCGGCTGGGGCTCGCCCGAGACCTGCACGACTTCGTCGCCCACGACGTCAACGGCATGCTGGTGCAGGCGCAGGCCGCCCAGGCGGTCGCGGGCGCGCTGCCGGCCCCGGTTGCCGACGCGTTGCGACGTATTGAGGACGCCGGGCAGCGCGCGCTGGCCTCACTTGACCGTGCCGTGCACGCGCTGAACGAGCCCGGGCCGGGGATCGAGGGGCTGGAACGACTGGCTGACGCGTTCTCGCCCGACGTACGGGTGAAGCTGACCATCGAGCCCGGCATGAAGCCAAGGCAGGAAGCCTCGTCGCTGGCCTACCGTGTGGCGACCGAGGCGCTGAACAACGTGCGGCGGCATGCGCCGCGCGCCACCACCGTGGAGGTGGAGATCTGTACAGAAGGGGATGTCCTGCGCGTGCGGGTGGAGGACGACGGCGGCGGTAGCTCGCAGAGCCCCAGGATCGGCGGGTCCGGGCTCGCGGGTCTGGCCCACTTGCTGGCGGCATGCGGTGGAACGCTGGCGGCGGGCCCGCACAGGCGTGGCTGGCAGGTCACCGCGACGATCCCCGCATGGCGGCTCGTGCGCGGCTCTGGCGCATCATGACACCTGAGGAGGACGAACGTGATGGGCCTTTGATGACTACGCGGATCCTCATCGCCGACGATCAGGAGGACGTGCGGATCGGGTTCCGGCTGATACTGGACGCACAACCGGACATGACCGTGGTTGGCGCGGCCGCCGACGGTGCGCGGGCCGTCGAGTTGGCCCGCCTCCTGCGCCCCGATGTGCTGCTCGCCGATGTGCGCATGCCGGGCTTGGACGGGCTGGAGGTCACCAGGCAGCTCGCCTCCGAGACTCGGGTGATCATCGTCACCACCTTCGACCTGGACGAGTACGTCCACACCGCGCTGCGCGAGGGAGCCTGCGGCTTCCTGCTCAAACGCTCAGGCCCCACCCTGCTGGTGGAGGCGGTCCGCGCGGCGATGGCGGGCGACACCTTGATCAGCCCTCAAGTGACGGTGCGCCTGTTGCGCAGCCTGACTCACCGGCCCTCGACCCCGCTGGAGGATCCGCTCACTGCGCGGGAGTTGGAGATCGCCCGCCTGGTGGCGCGGGGACACACCAACGCCCGCATCGCTGCTGACCTCACGATCAGTTCAGGCACTGTCAAAACGCACATCGCGCACATCCAGCGCAAGGTGGGCGCCGCCAACCGGGTAGGGATCGCTGCCTGGGCCTGGAGCAGCGGCCTGATGACCTGACCGCAGAACCGGTCAGCCCCGCGATGAGCTAGGTGAACCCGCCGATCCGCGAAGGTCTCCGGCGGAAACCGCCTCCGCCGATGCTCGGCCAAGAACGCGAACACGTTCCAGGCCGAGATCATCTCCGGGCGCGCGACCCAAACCTCAGGCCCAGCCGCAACCCTCCCACGGCCCATCATGACCCGAGTCTGAATCCTGAAAACCCACCTGGCCAGCCCTAGCAGGATCTTCAGGACATCCCTGCTAGGGCTGCCTCCGATAACCCCGCGTGCCCTCTGCCGCGCAGGGAGAGCACGCGCCGGCAGGTTTTCCATGAGGTCAGCCCGCTGGTGCTGCCGCGCCCGGCCGACTGGCGGCCGGGGGAGTTATCACACAATAATGAGAACCGAAGAACACACCAAAGAAAAACACAACAAAACAA
>NZ_JBFAQA010000065.1:0-10531 GCF_040677005.1 Nonomuraea sp. NPDC049421 | reverse complement strand
ACCAACATCACCGCCGCCACCGACCACTACCGCAGCCACCCCGCCGACGGTCTCCAGCTCCTCGGTCTCACC
Organism: Nonomuraea sp. NPDC049421; assembly: GCF_040677005.1. Classification (NCBI taxonomy): domain Bacteria; kingdom Bacillati; phylum Actinomycetota; class Actinomycetes; order Streptosporangiales; family Streptosporangiaceae; genus Nonomuraea; species Nonomuraea sp. NPDC049421. The sequence goes on along the minus strand of NZ_JBFAQA010000065.1, from coordinate 10,459 downwards.
ACATGAGAACGCTTCAGCCCTGCTTGAGGCGGGCGGCTTCCTTACGGGCCTCGGCCTGGACGCCGCGCTCGTGCTCAAGCCACTCCGGGTTCTCCGCCTTCAGCTGCTCGATCTCGGCCGTGGTGAGCGGCTCGGTGATGCCGGCCCTGGCCAGGCCGGAGATGGAGACGCCGAGCTTGGCGGCCACGACCTGCTTGGGGTGCGGGCCGTTGCGGCGCAGGTCGGTGAGCCAGGCGGGCGGGTTGGCCTGCAGCGCGTTCAGCTCGTCCCTGGAGACGACGCCCGCACGGAACTCGGCGGGGGTGGCCGAGAAGAGGACACCCAGCTTTTTGGCCGCCGTCTCGGGCTTCATCGTCTGAATGCTCTTCGGTTTGGACGAGGTCATGGCGCCAAGCGTAGCCAGTCGGGAGGGGTTCGCTGACATCGGTACGCTGTGGCGGTGACCGATGGTGAGACGTTCCGGCTGGCGTACGTGCCCGGCGTGACCCCCGCGAAGTGGGTGAACGTCTGGACCGAGCGGCTGCCCGACGTACCGATCACCCTGTCCATGGCGCCCACCCCCGAGGTGGTGGCGCTCCTGCGCGACGGCGGCGCCGACGCCGGCTTCGTCCGGCTCCCGATCGACCGCGACGGTCTCAACGTCATCCCTCTGTACGTCGAGACCACGGTGGTCGTGACGCCGAAGGACCACGCGGTGGCCGCCGCCGACGAGGTGACGCTCGCCGACCTGGCCGACGACGACATCTTCCATCCCCTGGACGACGCTCTCCAGTGGACGGCGCTCCCCGGCCGCCCCGCCTTCACCCGCCCGCCCACCACGGCCGACACCATCCCGCTGGTGGCCTCCGGCGCCGGCCTCGTCCTGGTCCCCCAGTCACTGGCCCGCCTGTACCACCGCAAAGACCTCACGTACCGGCCGGTGACGGACGCCCCGCAATCCCAGATCGGCCTGACCTGGCTGACGGACGCGACGACGGACCTGATGGAGGACTTCATCGGCATAGTCCGCGGCCGCACGGTCAACAGCTCCCGCGGCCGCCCCCGCCCCACCACCCCCGAAAAACCCAAAAAGCCGGCACAAAACCGCCGCACCCCTCCCCCCAAAAACCGCAGAGGCCGACGCCGCTGAGCTACCTGGCCTCGTAGGGGATCACGACGACTTGATGAGCGTCCTCATAAATGACTTTCCCGGGGTCGGCCATCTCGACGCGTACGCAATCCACACCATGAGCGGCGAGAATCGCCAGATAACCGGGCACTCGCTCGAGTAGATGGGCGGCCGTCGGCTTGAACCAGGCCATGGCCTTCGGGTTCAGCACGCGATCGTAGACGTGGGGATCGACGTCGCTCGGATCGACCAGATTCGCGTGGAACCACGCATGGTTCTCGTCCCGGAAACGCTCCTCCTCGGGCGACAGCCGCCCATGCTTGGCCAGCACGTTGACGAGGCCGAACACGCCGGGATAGACGCCCCGCGCATTCGGGACAGGGCTCTGAAACCTCACGTACACGCACTCGATCATCCGCGACCACGAGAGGTACCGCTACCGAACGGCCCGACCATGTTCCAGATAACCGGTCAGGCCGCGTTCCCGTGCGGCGACGGCGGCTTTGACCCGACGAGCGAGCCGCTCGATCAGCAACCCGTCGAGCTCCTCAACGGAACGAAAAGCGAAGGCGCTCAGCTCGCCGTCCGCAAAGGTGATCCCCTCAAGCACCTCACCCTGCAAGACCCCGCCGTCGAACACGAACAACACCAGCTCGCCCGCCACCGGATCAGGCGCCCAATCGACCACGAGCAGCCGCCCGATATGAGGCTCGATCCCCAGCTCTTCCCACACCTCCCGGACGCACGCCTCATACGGGCTCTCCCCCGGCTCCACGAACCCACCCGGAATGTCGAGCGTGGGCTTGTACGTAGGCGTGACCACCATCACCCGGCCGCCCTCATCAAAGAACAGCGCCCCAGCGGCAGCCCGAGCCCGTACGAACCGCACACCACCTTGATCACTCACACCCTCGCCCCTCACAACGGCCCGAACCGCGCCACCTGTACCCGCTTACTCCGACCTGTATTGGTCGCGTCCCTGCTGAGCGGTGAACAACTTGCTGACCAACTGCTCGCCCACCTGAACTCGCCATTGGTAACGCCCAGGTCCAAGCTGGAGAGGAGGAATGCTGACGCTGAATGCCGCATCGATCAGCGTTTCTGCCGCAAGCTCGGGCGGCTGCCCTATCTCGAGATCGCCGCTATGAACGACCGGCGTCCGCTCGCCATCCGGCTTGGTCACCTGAACCGGCTGACCGTTCTCATCACAGAGTTGGAGCCGAAGTGGAATCTTCTGGTTCGCGCGATCCCACGGGATGCCCATCAGCACGACGACAGCATGTGGCGCGATAGGCGCTCCGGTTACGGACCAACCGGCGCCGAGCATGTGCACCTTGCCGCTCGGATCAGAGACAGCCGCATCACACAAGATGAGCTGAATATCGATGGGTGCGGCCATCAGCAGACGTTGACCAGCACGGAGCCGCTCGTCCTGGTCTCCCCGACCGTGGGCGTCCCCACGATCGTCAGGTGCTCGTTGAACCCACGATCGGGCCTGCGGGTCACCCGCTTCTCGCCACGCTCGAACGCCTCAAGGATGCCTTGGACGGGTTCGTCCTCTTCGTAGAAATCGTTGGCGCTCATGTACGTCATGATGCCCTCCAGAGCATGCTTGAGACCAGCGACGATCAGATTGGGTACGCGCTGCCGAGGTTGTAGACATCACCGTCAAGTTCAGTGGCGGGATAGAGGACGACCAGCGTCGTCATCCCCCGTATGCGCACCTGCACCAGGGCTCGGACGCCACGCTCCGGATGATGGTGCCAGGTGTACACCAGTCCCTCACGGCACACGACCGCGTCCCTTACCTCAAGGGCGCTCAGTCCATGGCGATGCTGGATCTTCTCTGCGGTCTTTGCACTGACATTCAGCCATGCAACCCACAGCTCCTCCCTCATGCCGCTCCGCCTGTCCGGGCACTACTGTGCGTGTCCGTACCGTTGCGCTACATGATGATCCGCTACGAAGATCGTTGGCATTGAAACGGCCACATCGGGTCGCAAGCAGAAGCGTCCCGGCGGAAAGACTCCACATACCGCCGACCTGCAAGCCGCTCGTCCGGAGCTGGTGCTGTTGTCGCCGCTCGGGATCGGCCTAGGTGACGGCGACGAGGCGGTAGCAGCGGACGCGGGTGCGTTCGTCCGGGCTGACCTCGCCGCGGTCCACCCGATAAAAGCCCGGCTCGATCTCGACGTTGATCGCCTCCGCATCCATCTCGCCCCGCGCCTGGTCGATCCGCACCTCCGGTCCAGGCGCCGCGGCGTCGAGAAGCACCATCAGCCCGCCGACGTCAACAATCGGCCCTTGCTCCCAGACGACGTCGCACAATCTCGACACCGCCCGCTCCACGTCACCATCGGAATCGGCGTACATCCACTGCACGAAGAGCCGCTCGAAGAACGTGGTCCGCGCAGGTTCATCCCAGAGAATCAATGCCGACCGGTCTTTCCCGAACCCGATGACCCCGAAGCCGTCCACCGCGCATGCCGCGTCGTAGTCGGCGCCGTTCACGCCGGTCCACTCGTGCAACGCCTCCGCAGGCACGAGCGCCAGCGGTCCGCCTGAGGACTCCACCCAGATCCGCACGTCCCGTCCTTTCCCACGCCGCCGTAACCCGCTTGGTTCCCCACACCCTCCCGGGCATCATGGTCGCCATGCCGGAACTGATCGACCCGACCAGCAGACTGAGGACGTCGTTCGTGGCCGCGGTAAAAGAGTTCCGCGCGGACCAGGATTACCCGGTGCCGTGGTTCGTCGAGGACGTCGACCCACAGGCTCTCGTGGATCCGGCGGCCTTCGAGGCGTACACCATGCGCGTCATCAACGAGCGGACCGCATCCGGCGTACGCCCCGGATTCGTGCCGATGACCACCCTGTGGTGGGCCGACGGCGAGCAATTTCTCGGAAGAATGGCCATCCGCCACCACCTCACTCCGGCTCTGGAGAAGTGGGGCGGTCACATCGGTTATGACGTCCGGCCCAGCGCACGCCGCCAGGGCCACGCGACGGCCATGCTGGCGGCGGCGCTCCCGATCGCGAAAAGCCTGGACATTTCCCGGGCGCTGGTCATGTGCGACAAGACCAATGTCGCCTCCCGGCGGGTCATCGAAGCCAACGGCGGGCAATTGATCGACCTCACCGACCAGAAGCGCCGCTATTGGGTCCCGACCGCCTAGAACGGCCCGCCGGCGTCACCCCCGGCCTCCAGCAAAGGAATCAACGCGAACATGGAGTCGGAGAAACCGCCGAACTCGTGCCGGTTCCCCCGCCCGGTCGGCATCGCGGCGTAGCGGTAACCCTGAAGGTTGAAGCCGTACATGGGGACATGCTCAGGTGCGGCGGACGTGACGCCGCGCCCGATGGAGCGCGTCATGGTCTGCATGTCCGACAGGATGACGACGCGATCATGCCCCCGGTACGTGCTCCGCACGGCCTCCGCGATCCGCGTACCGTGCCCGACCTCCCCGATCCGCCGGCAGAACCGCCGTATCTCCGCCAGCACCGCGCCATCCGCAAAAACGGGGTGCTCGAAGACCCCGTCGGCGAAGCCGTACAGATCCACTTGTGAACCACGGACGGCGAGCGTGACGCCGAACAGCGCCGCCGCCTGCGCCGGCGAGACCGACGAACGCGCCGCGACCGCCCCCGACGTCATGGACGCGGACGTGTCGACGAGGACGAGCGTCCGCCCCTTGAACGACGGCACGTTCGAGGTCGCCAGCGTGAGCGCCCGGTCCAGCGCGGGCCCCCACCGCGACGACGAGGAGGCCCGGTACGCGGAGTAGAACCGGAACGGCAGTTGCCGCGATCTGGCCACCTCGTCCGGGTCCGCGAGCTTCGCCATGATCTGTTCGGCGACGGCGTCACCGATGCCGGCCGCGTCGAAGTTGCGCAGGTTCCGGAGCAGGGCCATGTACCCCATGCTCGGGATGATCGCCTCCCACACCTGCGCGTCCAGGGGCCCTTGGAGCCATCCGGCCAGCGCCTCCCAGGTCATGCCCGCGCCGGCGAGCGTCGCCGCGGGCCGGCCCTGGGTGATGAGCGCGCGCCGCTCGGCGACGGGGATCGACATCAGGTACGCGCGCCGCCGTAAAACCTCGAGCGACTCGGGAAGGCCGTTGTCCCGGTTGTGGCGCCGATCGAGGGCATGCCGGAAAAGGTCCCCCTGCCATGGCTTGTCCGGGTGTGGGGCCGGGTGGACGAGGTCGATGACGTCCCCGAACCGGAACCCCTTGGAGCCGGTGTCGTACTTGAGCAGGCTCCGCTCGGTGTAGAGCCGCTGGACGGCGTCCGCGACGCCGCGCTTGACCGGCTTCGGGATGGATCGCCGGTACGTGGCCGTCCAATAAGCGAGCGCCTCGCCCGGCTCGTCGGCGCGCTGCAGCACTCCGTCGACGAGCCCCCGGTTCAGCCCATGCTGACCCGCGGCGAGCCGCGCCTTGACCGCTTCGAGCGCGGCGACGAGCGACGCGGAGCGCATGTTCGCCTCGGTACGCAGCCACGGCAGGAATCGGGCCAGCCATTCACCGTCCTCGACGGCCACCTGGTGGACGAGCCGCCGGAACCGGCCGTCGCGATCACCGGCCCGCTCGTAATAGGTGTCCTCGCCGACCATGTTCGAGACCGCGACGAGAAAGAGCTCGCCCTTGGCGTCCCGCGCATACCCTGGGGCGCCTCCGTACGTCCTGCCCGACGGTATGGACTCCGTCACGACATCGGACGTCACCGTGAATTCCTCTCGAACGTGCGCACGAGAGGAATTCAATCAAAAGAACGTGCCCGAGATCGAAGCGGCGAAGCGCTGTGACCGATGCTCTGCCAACTGAGCTACCGAGGCCGAAGCCGGCGGACAGGACTCGAACCTGCGACACACGGGAGAAGAAATCCTCGCCTGCGCACCGGGCACGTTCCCGGAGATCTTATCCCGCTACTTCCTCAGCCAGAGCATGTAGAACGGGCTGTCCCAGCGGCAGTCGTACTCCTTGTAGTTCTCCATGATGAGCTTGGCCGTCCCCGCCTGGACGCAGGTCGTCAGCGTCCGGAAACCCTGATACGGAAACCAGCCCGCAGCCGCGGCATTGGCCGGAGCCGCGGTGAGGACCCCGGCGGCAAGGGTGCCGGCCACAGCCAGCGTCACGCCGAGACGTGCGGCTTTCTGTCGCATGACATCGTCCTTCCTTCAGGGGCGACGCACGCGCCGCCCGTACGGATGGCCTCACGCTACGACTTGTTGATCTAGAACGTCGCCGATTGTGGATCTTGTCCGAAAAGGATGGATCTTGTCCGAAACATCCCCACCTCGGACGCCGACACCCCTCAGGCGGCCGCCAGCCAAATGTCCCCGTCCGGATACTCGCCGCCCTGGCACGCAGGCACAGAATGGAGCCTGCGCGGAACGCCTCGGGGGCCAGGGACTGCGCCGCGCATGATGGAGGGGTACGCAGATGAGCGATGCCGAAGTCGCACGCAAAGTACTGGGCTCCTACCAGGGCTTACTGGTCGCCAATCCCATCAGGCAGCCGGCCGACCCCGTGAAACTCAAAGCCGCCGGGGAGATCGAGCGGAAAATCGCATTACACCAGCCCTCGGACGACCACAACCTCACCCCGGCCGAGGCCAGGACATGGAAGCAAAGCCCTGACTACTGGGTCGCCGGCGGTGAGATCGTCTCACAGAACCTCGACCGCCCACTGACCTGCATCCTGTTCGCCCACCTGTGCATCTACGCGCTCAAGAAGGACGCGCCGAAATTCACCGTTCCCATCGAGATCGTCGAGCTGAAAAAGGGTGGGTACGACAACCACTACATCCTCGTCGCCGGCCGAACGAAGGGCGACATCAACGGCAAGCTCTCCGAATGGGACCAGGAGGCCTTCATCATCGACCTCTGGGGCTACAGCCAGGGTCTAGGCACGCTGGTGTCCCAGCCTCCCGCCATCATCGTGGAAGGCATGGACGACTATTCACGTAAGACCGTCGTCACCATCCCGGCGTGGGGCATCTAGCCAGCCCCCGGAAATCGTCCAGCAGGCGGACTCCGCCTTCCCCGGTCACGAGGAACCGGCCACGCAGTCCGACCTGCTGGACGCCAGGCAAGCGCCTCAACCGGACATCACAGGGTTCACCGGTCGGGCCTGAAGGCGTCAAGAGAGGACGTCTCGCCGATGGCAGCGAGCAACAGGACCGGGAACTCCGGATCAGCCTGACCCACCGCAAGCGCAACCCATCGACCGGCGCCCGGATACCACACGGACATCGTGCCGCTGTAGTTGCGCAGCTCGTTCACCGGCTCAGGCACCGGTGAGCTTTCATCCCCCAGCCCAGGCCACAGATCGACCACTTCCGGCCGACCCCAGCGGGACGTAAGCGCGACCGCCACCTCCTCGAAAGCAGCGGCGATCTCTTTCTCGGCACCCTCGACGACGTCCTCGCTGCGATCGTCCCAGAAGTCCTGGCTGGCCTTGAGAAAGCACAAGTGACTATGGGGCCCGCTGGAGCGATACCCCTCATATCCCTTGTCGGCCGGCGCCCCTTGCTCTTCTTCACTCGGAAAAGGACAGGCCAGCAGGCGATCGATAGCAGCGAGTCGATCTTCCATGATCATGCGGCAAGGCTAGACCAGCGACCCGGCGAGCGCCTGCGCGTAAGCATACGACACGACAGGCCCATGGCTCGAAGGTCAGGTGCTTCCAGATGCGCGTGGACGGTATCGGGCTATAACCAATTCCCTCTCGATTGTGCGTACGGCTGCATATTCCACATCGCCCGTGATATCCCGTCGGAATGAGCAAAATGGGGACGGCGCTGAGAGCCTTGGGCTCGTTGCTGGACAGGTCGCTCGCACAGATCGCGGAAGCATCAGCAGACGCACGAATCTACGACCGGCAAACGATCTACAAGGTCGCGGACGTGTGGGACAACAACACCTTTCCGCTGTTCCATGCTGCGACCGCGTACACCTCCGTCGGGCGGGAACGGCGCGCCCGCGCAGCCCTCGCCTGGATGGCCGACCTCGGATCGGCGCGGCGAAGCCGGATGGTAGAGCAGGCCGCGACGGCGGGCCACTCCTTGGAACGATTACTGCCGCCACCAGCAGCGAACCCTCCGCGCTCCAGGGACTATCGAGGCCAGGTAAGGCCCTCGACGATACCGCTGACCGCCGACGCTGCGCTCGAACTCGGAACCGACTACGACTTCGCCGCCGCTGAAATCCGCACACTGTTACTCGAACGTGCTGGCACACGAATGACCGGATCTCTCGTCCTGGTCCCGCCCCGCCGCTACAACGGTGGCCTACAGGCGGGAGAACCACCCGAATTGAAGCTGTGGCTGGAGGACATCACCAACATCCATTTTGACTCCGACGACAGAATAGGAGTCGCCTTGCATTGCCAAGCGGGAAAGATAGTCATCGGCATCGGCGCAAGCGGAGAATTGCGCGCCACCAGCGGCACCGTGTACCCCCATGACTATGCCTGGCATCTTTCCACCGCCGGCCAGACCGCCGACCAGCAGACCCCACCTCCTGGGCAACGAACCCGCCGCACATCTGAGCGACGGCGACCACGACCGAAAGGCGCGGTCCTGGTCGCCGCCAGGATTTTGCACAGTGTGATGCTGGAGATCCGCATGGTCCGCTACGCCCACCTCTCCGATCGCGTCCCCGTCCGACCGCTCGCCGACGCACTCGCCGGCGCGGGTACGGACATCCTGGCCGCAGGCACCCTCCGAGGCCGCCGTCGCGAGAAAGCCTTCCGCAACCTGGTGGAGACGTGGATCAAAAACGGCGATCCCGCTCTGACCCCCTGGTTCACCGACGAACTACATCGCACCAACAGCTCGGAACAACTCCCGGAGGCCACGAAAGAATGGATTGAGGAAATCACCGCACCAGAGGCGCCGCCTTCGCTCCTCCCGACAGGACGGGATCTCAACGTACCGATACAGGCGAATCTCCGGTTCGCCAAGTACACGGCCGCACACACCATCTACGAAACCCCGCAAAATTCCTCCACCGTCGTCGTCCTAGCCCACCCACCAATGGGCCACGACTCCCCAAGTGAGCGTTGGCAACTGCACGTCTTCGAGGTCGAAAACGTGAGCCGATTCAAACTCCGAACCGAGGCCTTCGATGGCTCACACGAAATACGGACAGACCGGGAAACAGTAAGCGTGGACTCCCTGATCCTCGGTCATGACTACCTAGATGTTCACGGAAGAAAAGCCCAGCGACCAAACACCGACTAGTCGGCATCCGAGGTGACAAGATCACTGCACTGTTACACAGGTGGGCGGTACTGGGTTCGAACCAGTGACCCCTCGCTTGTAAGTCGCCTCACAGCCAGGTGGGATGGCTGGTCGAACGGCCTCTCACCTGGACCTTCATACCGTGGAAGATCACCAGCGTCCACGGCCGTCCACGGCGGTTGTCACTCAGTTGGTCACTCAGACTTCGAGCGCTTCGCCCGCTCGGCCTCGATCTCCTTGCGCTCTTCGGGCGTGGTCACGAAGCTGCCCATGCCGGGCTCCGTACGAATCAGCCCGTCCGCGCGAAGGGCGCGCATGACCTTCTGGCCGGTGGCGTTGGCGATGCCGAACTCCTCGATGAGGTCGATCAAGGACGGGATGCGCTCCCCTGCCTTGTACTCGCCCGTGCGGATGCGCTCGGCGATGATCGCGTGCACCTGCCGCCACCTGGGCTGATTCGCCTTCAACTCCACCATTGCAGCAACGCTAGGGATGCATACCGCGCCATGGCGATGGACAGCGCGCTAGGTGCGCTATAGCGCGCTATAGCTTGATGAGCCTATGATGCCGCCATGACACCAGCTCAGAACTTCCGTGGCATCGCCATCGGTGAGTGCGCAAGCCGTCACGTACGCACGCTGCGAAAAGATCATCAACGCATAGAGTGGGCGCCACCCTGCGACGCCCTCGAACGACCTCGCCCGCTGGCCTGGACCTGCTCGTGCAAGGCCACGGTGTATGAGCTGTGCTCCAGCGGAGCCAGAGGCTTCATCCGGCGCACCGTCCAGCACGACAGCGGGCATGTGGTGCACGAGACGCACACGATGTCGATCAACGACGCATGGACTCTCTGGGCGGCCCTGCTGGACGGAGCCGCCCGGTAAGCCACCGAACTGCGGCTCACCCGCAATGGCAGCCCAGACGTGAAACGCATCGGGCTGCCATCACTACCCCTCATGTATGCATGCCGATCACTCCCACCACCTCGTACGCCGTCGACTCACCGCGTAGCGGCAGCGGGCCGGGGACGGAGCGTCAAGCCCGGCTTCGCGTGTACGTTCGCCGGTCGCCGTTCCTCGGCCATGTGTTGCCCTGCGGTCAGAG
>NZ_JBFAQA010000064.1:0-10971 GCF_040677005.1 Nonomuraea sp. NPDC049421 | reverse complement strand
CGTTGAGGTCTTACACCAGCTCCACAGGCGTTTCACCGCTCCGCCGGCCCGGCGGCGAGGATGTTTCCGATCGTTCGTCCGGTGGCTTGGTCATCACCACCGTCGAACACACCACCGAACCCTGCGGAGCCGCGCCGGGTTTTGACGCCGGTTCGCCTGGCGGTGAGCCGGCTGCCCCTGTCCTGCTCCGCAGGGGTCCGATTCCTCCCCCGCCTGAAAGCGGGGGTTTCCTCGGAGGTATCTGATGAAGAAGATCGTGTTCGTCGGGGCGGGAAGCGTCGTCTTCACCCACGGGCTGCTCGCCGACCTGGTCGCCTTCCCCGAGCTGCGCGGCATGCGCATCGCCCTGCACGACATCGACCCCGAGCGCCTGGAGGTCGCCGAGGCCGTCGCCCGCCGTATCACCGGCGACGCCGCCGTCGTCACCGCCCACCTCGACCGCCGCGCGGCGCTCGACGGCGCCGACTTCGTCATCAACATGGTGCAGGTCGGCGGCTACGACGCCACGGTGACCGACTTCGAGATCCCCGCCAGGTACGGGCTGCGCCAGACCATCGCCGACACCATCGGCGCCGGCGGCGTCTTCCGCGCCCTGCGCACCTTCCCCCTGCTCGACGCCCTCGCCGCCGACATCCGTGCCGTCTGCCCCGACGCGCTGCTGCTCAACTACACCAACCCGATGGCCATGAACGTCTGGTACCTGTCGGGCAAGGTCAAGAACGTCGTCGGCCTCTGCCACTCCGTCTACTGGACCATGCGGGGGCTGGCCGACCTGGTGTCGGTGCCCTACGAGGAGGTCTCGTACGTCGCGGCCGGCGTCAACCACCAGGCGTGGGTGCTGCGCTTCGAGCGCGACGGCGAGAACCTCTACCCCCGGCTCAACGTGGACGACCCCGAGCTGCGGCGGCGGGTCAGGATCGACATGTACCGGCGGCTCGGCTACTACCCGACCGAGACCAGCGAGCACTCCGCCGAGTACGTGCCGTGGCTCATGCATCACGACGGCGAGCTCGACCGGCTGCGCATCCCCGTCGGGGAATACCTCCGGGTCAGCGAGGAGAACGTGGCCGAGTACAAGCGTACCCGCGACCTCGTCCGCGGCGGGGGCGAGCTCGACATCGCCGGCACCGACGAGTACGCGCCGCAGATCATCCACAGCATCGTCACCGGCACGCCACGCGTCGTCTACGGCAACGTCGTCAACGACGGCCTGATCTCGAACCTGCCGCCCGGCTGCGTCGTCGAGGTGCCCTGCGCGGTGGACGCCACCGGCGTCCGCCCCACCGCCGTCGGCGCGCTGCCCCCGCAGTGCGCGGCCCTGAACAGGGCTTACGTGAGCGTCAACGAGCTGACGGTACGGGCGGCGCAGGAGGGCGACCCCCGCCTGGTCAGGCACGCCCTGATGGTGGACCCGAACACGGCCGCCTCACTCACCCTCGACGAGATCTGGTCGATGGCCGACGACCTCACCCGCGCCCACGGCGACCTCCTGCCGGAGTCACTCCGCGCCTGACCGCCTGCCGGAGGCGCGTCCGTGCCTGGCCGCCTCCTGGAGGCGCGTCGTGCCTGGCCGCCGTTCCCACCGCCCCGGGCAGTGATCCGCCCGGGGCGCCCGCCCTGTCCGCCGGCGCGTGGCCCTCGTCCGCCGAAGCTCAGGACCTGGGTCAGCGGGCGACCTCGACCTCCAGCCCCTTGTCGCGCAGCGCCGCCACGCACTCGGGATCGGCCGACTCCCCGGTGATCAGCAGATCGATCTCCCCGATCGCGCAGATGGGCGCCATCTCCACCACACCCAGCTTCGACGCGTCCGCCACCAGGATCTTCCTGGCCGCCGCCCGCAACATCCGCTGCTTCATCTCGGCGTCGGGCAGGCTCACGTTCGTCACCCCGGCCACCGGATCGACCCCGCCGCAGCCCAGGATCACCGTGTGCGCCCTGATTCCCTCAAGCAGCTTGCCGCCCAGCGGATCGACCAGCGAATGCTGCTGGCGGCGCAGGCTCCCGCCGGTCACCACGACCGAGATCCGGGGCAACGCGGGCTCCAGCTCCAGCGCCGTACGCAACCCGTTGGTGAACACCGTCACCTCGGTCAGCTCCGAGCGCGCCACCAGCTCGCGGGCCACGTAGGACGTGGTCGTGCCCGCCCCCATCAGCACCGACTCGCCGGACGTCACCAGCCGCGCCGCCACCTTCGCGATCAGCGACTTCTCCACCGCCGCCGTGCCCAGCGACAGCTCGAACGACGGCTCCACATGCGGGGCGGGACCGGCCGCCATCGCCCCGCCGCGCACCCGGCGTACCTTGCCCTGCTCCTCCAGCGCGTCGAGGTCGGCGCGCACGGTCACGCTCGACACCCCGAACGCCTCGGCCAGCTCCGCCACCCGCGCGAACTCCTGCTCGGTGAGCAGCGCCAGCATGCGCTCGCGGCGCACCTCCGTCGGCATCGACTCCATCACGCACGGACCGCGGGGGGCAGCAGGTCGCCGTGCGCCTCGATGAGCTCGTCGCACAGCGCCTTGATCGCGGGCAGCGGCAACGTGGCGGCCGTGTTCGGGTCGAGCATCGCCGCATGATAGACGTGCGAACGATCACCGTCGAGCGCCGCCCGTACGGTCAGCTCCACCACGTTCAGGAACGTCCTGTTGAGCGCGGCGAGCTGCACCGGCAGGTCGCCGACGGCCCGCGGCCGCGCCCCCGCCGCACCGACCAGCGCCGGCACCTCCACGCAACACCCCTCAGGCAGGTTGCCGATCAGGCCCCGGTTGGCCACGTTGACGTAGATCTCCTTCTCCTCGCCGGTCAGCATCGCCAGGATCATCGCCGCCGCCGGCTCTTGGTGCTGCCACCGGATCAGCAGCGGGTGGCCCGCCGACAGGGCGCGCCGCGTCTCCTCGTACAGGTGCAGGCTCTTGCCGACGCGCCGCAGGTATTCCTCGACCGGCACGCCCAGCCGGGCGGTCTCGTCGGGGTGGCGCATGATCCAGGGGACGTACTCGGCGGCGTGCTCGCTCGACTGCGTCGGGAAGTAGCCGAACGTACGGTAGAGCTCGGCGCGTACGTGCCGCCGCAGCTGCGGGTCGGCCTCCAGCACCGTGTCCAGCTCGGGATAGAGCGACCGCCCGCCCGCCTCGAACCGCAGCACGAACGACTGGTGGTTGAGCCCGGCGCTGAGAAAGCTCACCTCGTCCTCATCGCGCCCCACGAGATCGGCCAGGTACGCGTGCGTGTCGCACACCGCGTGGCACAACCCGGCGAACCGCTCGTAGCCGGTCGCCTCGTGCACCGCCCACCCGGTCATCGCCATCGGGTCGCTGCAGCTCAGCAGCCACGCGTCCGGGCACTCGTCGGCCATCTGCCGCGCCAGCTCGACCAGCACGGGGATGGTCCGCAGCCCGCGGAAGATCCCCCCGATGCCGATGGTGTCGCCGATGGTCTGCCGCAGTCCGTACCGGTGCGGGATCTCGAAGTCCCGCAACGTCGCCTCGAACCCGCCGATGTCGAGATGACTCACCACGAAATCGGCGCCCCTGAGCGCCTGCCGCCGATCGAACACGCTGCGGATCTTCGCCTCTGACCCCGCCTCCGCGTCGATCGCCCGCACCAGCCGCTCGGTCGTCACCAGTTTCCCTGGATCGTCATCGTGGAGCACGATCTCCAGCTCGCCCCGCAGCCCGGCACCCAGCACCAGCGCGGACACCACGCGGCGCGTCAACTCCACGTCACCGACCCCGATGAACACGACCCGCGCCATTTCCGCAGTATCCCACGCCAAGCCAGGCGAAAGGGCGGCCCAGCCACTCCAGCGGGGTCGTCCCTCTCGCCCGCCGACCCCAACGCGCTCAGCCGACCGACCGACAGGCCGGCTCGGCTGGGGCTGGGGTGGTGGTGTCGGGTCGAGTACAGTGCGCGCCAACCGTTCGGAGAATCTCAGTGATTCTCTTGCCTGCTTCACTGGCATCTGCCTCGATCGCTCGAAGTCTTACGTCGCCTCCACAGGCGTTCAGCGTCTCCGGGGAACTGCCCGGCGACGTGAAACTAAGCAGCGGCCTGCTCGAGGCTCATGGCCTGGAGCAGGTTGCGGGCGGCGTTGACGTCACGGTCGTGCTCGAGTCCGCACCCGCACGTCCACGCCCGATCCGCCAAGGTCAGATCCCGGTTGACGGCCCCGCAGCCGCCGCAGAGTCTCGAGGACGGGTACCAGCGGTCGGCCGCCCACACGCTCGAGCCGTACCAGCGGCTCTTGTATGCGAGCTGGCGGAAGAATTCGCCGAACCCGAGATCGCAGATCGCGCGGGCGAGCCTGCGGTTGGCGACCATGCCGGTGACGTTCAGTGTTTCGACGGCGATGGCCCGCTTGGATCTCGCGAGCATCGTCGTCGTCTTGTGCAGGAAGTCCGCCCGCCGATGAGCCACCTGGAGATGAAGCCGGGCGAGCCGCCGGACGGCCTTGGCCCGGTTGCTCGAACCGGGCTTCTTCCGCGCGACCGCTCTGCCTGCTGTGCGGAGTTTACGCAGGCTGGCCTTGAGCGGCTTGGGGGCCTGGATCTCGGTGACGGTGCCGTCGTCGTCCGCGATCGTGGCGAACGTCGTGATCCCGACGTCGATCCCGCACGCCGGCGCCTCTGCCGCGACCGTCCGCCGCTCGTTGACGTCCGTGCGGTCGATCTCGAGCTGGAACGACACCCACCAACGCCCGGCCTGCTCGCGCACGGTGGCGCCGACGACCCGAGCGCGCCCGTCCGCGATGCGACCGGTCAGCCACGACATGTCCTCGCGCGTGCGCACTATCCCGACACCGGGAAGGCGGACAAGCCGCGACGACTCAGGCCGGGCACGGCCGGCGTCGTAGCGGAACCTCAAGCCGTGCTTACGCGTGCGCCAGCCCGGAAACCCGGCCTTACGGCCCTTCCTCTTCCCCGACCTGGAATCGAAGAAGTTCCTGAACCCGGCCGCCCGGACCCGGCACGCCTCCTTCGGCACCCTGGAGGACAAGCCCTCCTCGGTGAACCACGGGAAGCGGTCGCGGTGTTCTGAACGCCACATCCGCTCAAGCGCGGGAGCCGACCACGGGACCGGCGTCAGATCCTTGTCTGGGATGCCGTAGGTCTTCTCCGCCTCGCGCTGGGCGAGCGCGGCCTTCACCTTCTCCAGGCAGAAGTTCTCCACCACCCGCGACAGACCCGCGTGCTGGGCGAGCCGGACACGCTGCTCAAGCGTCGCAGCCAGCTCCACACGGTATCCCTGCCGCTCGGTCACGTCGCCTCCCGCACCGCGCGCAAGGCCGCCCCGGCGCGGCGCGCTGCCAGACGGCGCCCGTACAAGCAGGAACACAACGAGGAGAGGACATCGATCTTGTCCCGGGCCAGATCGTCGTCGACCACGAAGACCGGCACGGAAGAGTCCCGTAGCAGGCTGGCCGGCTTCGGCCGCCGGCCGTTCAGTCCCGAGGCGACCTCAGCGACCACCTCACTGACCACCTCAGCGACCGTCAAACCCCTCCCAGTGGCGGCCGTGACGACCCGCCCCGCCTGCCGCTCCAGGTCCGCCTTCTGGCCGGCGCTCGAGACCCGGCAGAAGGCCACTGCCCGGCCGTCCCGACCGGAAGCCCGCTCGAGCACCAGATACCGGCCGGTCGCGGTCCTGGTGACCAGCACCGGCAGCTTCCCCTCTCGTGCCCACTGCCAAGCGGTCTGGTAGTGCACGCCGTTCCGCCGCGCCCATCCGGAAAGCTTCACACACTCACAATGGCAGAGAGGAACTGACCCAAACTGTTAATTCCACTAACAGTGACAACCCCCCAGCCCCAGCCCCAGCGTAACAAGAGAGCGACCATGGACCTCTTCCTCGGCATCGACGCCGGCGGCACCTCCACGCGTGCCCTGCTCACCACGTCCACCGGCGAGCGCGCCGGCTACGGCCTGGCCGGCGGCGGGAACCCCGTCGCACACGGCGTCGAGGCCGCACTCGCCGAGATCACCACCGCCGTCAAGCAAGCGCTCGGCGCGACCGACCCCGGCCGGGTGGTGAACGGGGTGATCGGCCTCGCCGGCCTCGGCGCGTTGGAGGACCCCGCCGTACACGCCGCCTTCACCCGCGCCTGGGCCGACTGCGGCCTGCATCTCCCGGTACGCGGCGTCGAAGACCCCCTGCTCGCTTTCGTAGCCGGCACCCCTGACCCCTCGGGCCACGTCCTCTTATCGGGCACAGGAGCCGTGGCCCTGCGCGTAGCGGACAGACGGGTCACGGAGGTCGCCGACGGCCAGGGCTGGCTGCTGGGCGACGAAGGCTCCGGTTTCTGGCTCGGCCGCGCCGCCGCCCGCCACACCATCCACCACCTCACCACCCCGCCAACTCATCCCACCCCCGACATGTCGGGCACCCGCTTGATGCGATCGGAAGCCGACGACCTGGACGACTTCCCGACGGGACAGCCCGTCACCGTCCATGCGTCCGTGGACCAGACGCCCCAACCCGCGTCGGAAAGTGCGGGCGACGCCGCGGGTCGTCCGGGTTCGGTGGGGAGTCCGGGTGACGGCCTGGGCCGCCGCTCGGGCTCAGCGGGGAATGGGGGTGGCCGCGTGCGCCGCTCGGGCGTCGGCGGGGCGGAGGGGGAGTTGGCGCGGTTGGTTGCTGAGGCGGTGGCTGGGCCTGGGGTGGAGTTGAGTTCGCGTACCGCTGATCTCATCATCATTCGGGCGCAGGCGGCGCCTGTGGCGACGCTCGCGCCGCTGGCACCGCTCGTCGGGCAGGCTGCCGAGGCGGGTGATCCGGCGGCTGCTGCGATCATCGAGTCGGCCGCCGATCGGCTGCTGGCCACGCTGGCCAGGGTCCGGGCGCCGGGGGAGACGTCGCCGATCGTGCTGGCCGGTGGCGTTCTGACGGCGCAGGGGCCGCTGCGGGAGCGCGTCCGGCGGTTGTGTGAGGAGCGGTGGGCCGCCTCGGTCGCCATCGCCGGTGACACGGCCGCCGCAGCGGCTTGGCTTGCTGCCGGGGCTCACGGCGCGCACGCCGACTGGCTGGCCGGCGGCTCCTGAGCCACCGCGCCCGCACCGACCCCGTCACATCCGGCCCCTGGTCCCCGGCCCCGGCCCCGGCATCGGGCCTCCACGGGCAGGCTGCAGGGCGGAGGTTGGAGATGGGCGGGCTGGTGGCGTCAGAGCCGGGTCTGCTCGATGTCCCGGAGGCCGCGCAGGGCGCGCCACGTCGGCAGGGGCGACAGGAGGATGATCACGGCGGCGGTCCAGAGCGCCGCTCGTACCCCTGCGGCCTCGGCCAGTACGCCGCCCAGCAGGGCGCCCGCGGGGAAGATGCCGGTCACGAAGCAGCGCATGGTGGCGTTCACCCGGCCGAGCAGCCGGTCGGGGCAGAGCCGCTGGCGCAGGGTGACGCTCGTGATGGCGTACACGATCTGTCCCAGCTCGCCGGCGGCGGTGCCGAGCACGAGCAGGGCGACGCCCCAGCCGGGGGTGGCGAGCGGCGTGAGCAGCCCGGCGGGCCCGGTCACCGCCAGACAGAGCCAGACGATCCGCGCAGAACCGTACCGACGAGCCAGAAGCGGGGTGAGGGCGGCGCCCAGCATGACGGTGACCGAGCCGAGCGCGAGCACCGCACCGAGAGCCGCGGGCGGGAGGCCGAGCGTACGCACCATGAAGACGAACCCGGCCGCAGAGGCGACGCCGAAGGAGAGGTTGCCGGCCGCGCTCGTCACGAGCAGCGCGCGCAGCACGCGGGTCCGCGCCACGAACGCCAGCCCCTCCCGGATCTGCCCCGCCATCCCGCTCCCGGCGCCGGGAGGCGGGACGGCGGGCTCGCGGACGGCGATCGCCAGCAGCGACCCGGCCGACACGACGAACGCGGCGGCCTGCACCAGCACCACGTTCGCGGCGCCGACGAGCGTGGTCGCCCAGCCGCCGAGGCCGGGCCCGGCGAGCTGGCCGCCCGCTCGGATGGTCTCCATGGCGGCGTTGCCCTTGAGCAGATCAGGCCCGGCGACGGACGGCAGGTAGCTCTGGTAGCCGACGTCGAAGAACACCCGGGCGACGCCGGTGAGCAGCGACACGAGCACGAGTTGCGCGATGGACAGCGTGCCGAGGAGCGCCGCGACCGGGATCGTGACCAGCAGGGCGGCCCTGACCAGGTCGGCGGCGACGAGGACCGGGCGGCGGCGTACGCGGTCGAGCCAGGCCCCTGCGGGCAGCCCGATCAGCGCGAACGCGACCGTCCCCGACGCCGTGACGAGACCGAGCTGCAGCGGGGACGCGTGCAGCGTGACGACGGCGAGCAGCGGGATCGCGACGGCGCTGACCTGGGCGCCGAGCTGGCTGGTGGTCTGCCCGAGCAGCAGCAGACGGAAGTCGCGCGAGGCGGTGGACATGCGGGCCTCCGGAGAGCCGATGGATACGGCCCCCACCACCCGCGGGCCCCGGAAAGGCGTCGCTAGGGGAGGGGGACGTTACCGCCCCCCGGCCCACGGGTCAAACGGCGAGCGAGTCGATCCAGCGCTCCAGGCGGCGTCCCTCCACGGTCATCAGCTCGGGGTCGCGGAAGGTGTTGGTGAGCAGGGCGACTCCCTGGTACGAGGCGAACAGCCCGACGGCCAGCTCCCGCGCGTCCGCCCGTCCCATGGCCGCGAACTGCGTCTCCACCCAGTCGAGCAGCCGCCGCAGCACCCCGGCGATCGCCTTGTCCAGGCCGTCGTCGCGCTTGTCCAGCTCGGAGGCGAGGGTGCCGGTGGGGCAGCCGTAGCGGGCGGTGACGTCGGGCCGGCTCATCCAGCCGCGCAGCAGCGCCTTGAGGCGTTCCTGCGGGGTGGGGAGCTTTTCGAATCTCGCGATCAGGGTGTCGAGCTCGCGGCCGTGCTCGTCGATCGCGGCCTGGATGAGCTGGTCCTTCGTCTTGAAGTAGTAGTAGACGTTGCCCACGGGGACGTCGGCGGCCCGCGCGATGTCGGCCAGGGTCGTCTTCTCGACCCCGCGCTCGTGCAGCACCTGTACCGCGGCGCCCGCCAGCCGCTCCCGCTTTCCCGGCCGCTTTGAGTCAGTCACCTGACTAACTATAGACAGCCCAGCTCCCCGCCCGCTATGGTCTCCATTCTAAGTCAGTCAACTAACTAAGAACTGAGGTCCTCATGTACGTCATCACGGGTGCCACCGGAAACGTCGGCGCCGAGGTCGTCCGCCTGCTCGCCGCCGCGGAAGAGCAGGTCACCGCCGTCTCGCGGAACCCCGCGCCGCAGCCGGCGGGCGTCCGGCACGTCGCGGCCGACCTCGGCGATCCGGCGAGCCTCGAGGCCGCCTTCGCCGGGGCGAGCACGTTGTTCCTGCTGGTCGCCGGGCAGGAGCCGGAGGCCGTCCTGAAGACGGCTCAGAGCGCGGGGATCCGGCGCGTCGTCCTGCTCTCCTCGCAGGGCGCGGGAACCAGGCCCGGCCTGTACGCGCACCCGGCCGCCTTCGAGGCCGCCGTCCGCGCATCCGGCCTGGAGTGGACGATCCTGCGCCCCGGCGGCTTCTTCACCAACACGCTGGCCTGGGCCGGATCCGTGCGCGCGGGCCGGACGGCCGCCGCGCCGTTCGCCGACACCGCGCTGCCGTTCATCGACCCGGCCGACATCGCCGAGGTCGCGGCCACGGTGCTGCGGCAGGACGGGCACGCGGGACGGACGTACGTGCTCACCGGGCCCGAGCCGATCACCCCGCGTGAGCGGGCCGCGGCGCTCGGACGGGCGCTCGGCGCCGAGGTGCGCTTCATCGAGCAGACCAGGGACGAGGCCCACGCCGAGATGACGCGGTTCATGCCGCTGGAGGCCGTCGAGGCCACCCTGTCCGTCCTCGGTACGCCGACGGCCGCCGAGCAGCAGGTCAGCCCCGACGTGGCCGCCATCCTGGGCCGCGCACCGGGCACGTTCGCCGACTGGGCGGCCCGCTACGCCGCCGCCTTCCGCCCTTGACCGCCACCGGCATCGCCACAGAAAGGGCCGCATCATGCCCGTGACCCGCATCCTCGACTCCACCATCCACCACCGGGAGACCGGCGCGGGGCAGCCGATCGTGTTCCTGCACGGCAACCCGACCTCCTCCCACCTCTGGCGCGACGTCATGCCCGCCGTCGCAGCGGGCCGCCGCCTGGCGCCCGACCTCATCGGCATGGGCGAGTCTGGCAAGCCGGACATCGACTACACGTTCGCCGACCACGCCGCCTACCTGGACGCCTGGTTCGACGCGCTGGACCTGGACGACGTGCTGCTCGTCGGCCACGACTGGGGCGGCGCGCTGGCCTTCGACTGGGCGGCCCGTCATCAGGGCAGGGTCAGGGGCATCGTCGTCACCGAGGCCGTCGTGAAGCCGATGACCTGGGAGGAGTTCCCCGAAGGAGGCCGCGACCTGTTCAGGGCGATCAAGACGCCGGGCGCCGGCGAGAAGATGATCCTCGACGACCCGGACTACCTGCGCCGCTCCCTGCCCGCCACCGTCGCCACTCCGCTGGAGGAGGACGACCTGGCCGCCTACCTGGCGCCGTACCCGACGCGGGAGAGCCGCCGCCCGATGCTGCGCTGGGCGCGGTCGCTGCCGCTCGGCGGCGAGCCCGCCGACGTGGTGGCCAGGATCGAGGCGTTCGGGAGGTGGGCGGCGGCGAGCGCGGACGTCCCCAAGCTCGTGCTCGCCTTCCGTCCCGGCCCGGGGGCGATGTGGACGCGGGAGACGCTCGCCTGGTGCGCGGCGAACCTCGCCGCCGTCGAGATCGTCGAACGCCCTGAGGTGGCAGGCCACCACACCCCGGAGGACCGGCCGGAGGCCATCGCGGAGGCCGTCACGGAGGCCGTCACGGCATGGCGGCACGTGCTCGCATAAGTCGTACAAGTGTTGGCCTACACTTGTTGGCATGTTGCGTCCTGGAAGCTGGTCCAGGCCTGCGGGTGAAAGTCCCGTCCGGGTAAGCATCGGAGCGCCCGGTAGCAGGCCCCGGTTCGTCGTG
>NZ_JBFAQA010000063.1:0-12015 GCF_040677005.1 Nonomuraea sp. NPDC049421 | reverse complement strand
CTGCGGTGGGTTCGTCGTCTTCTGCGGGGGCCGGGCGGGGGGGGGGGCGGGGGGGGGGGGGGGGGGGGGGGGCCGGGCCCCCCCCCCCCCCCCCCCCCACCCCCAGGTCAGGACGGGGTCAGGCCGAGGTCGGAACGGAACAGGTCGCCGTCCATCCACACCGCCGCGCGCACCCCGTCCGCGGCGCCCAGCGAGACCAGCGTGGGAGCGTCCGGGACGGCGGGAAGTTTGGCGGTGTCACCCGCCGCCGCCACGCCCGGCACCGTGGTCTCCTGCAGCTCGTTCACCCGGACGGTCCCGTCGGCGTTGAGCTCGCAGCCCAGCTCGGCGGCGAGCGCCGAGTGCTGCCGGGTGGGCGCACGGTGGTAGAGGTCCTCGCGGGCCAGCGTGCTGCCGTCGGCGAAGTGCAGCTCCAGGGCGCCTGGCTCGCCCGTCACCCGGACGATCGGGGTGTCGATCACCCGGACGCCCTGCTCGCCGAACTTGGTGGCGAGCACAGGGGGCAGCTCCAGCGGGCCGTGCGTGCACAGGACCACGTCGTCGCTGAACCGGTCGGCGACGTACAGCGCGAGCGAGGTCTCCGCGGGGACGCGCGTGATCACGGCCAGGGACCGGTCGCGCGTCTCCCATCCGTGGCAGAACGGGCAGTGGTAGACGCCGCGCCCGAACCGCTCCTTCAGCCCTTCGATGGGGTACGGCTCGTCCACCTGTCCGGTGGCCAGGACGAGCCGCCGCGCCCACATGACCGCTCCATCGTCGAGCTCGACCTCGAAGTCGTCCTTCTTGCCCCGGGCCGACCGCACGGCGCCCCGCCGGAGCTCCACGGACGGATAGGCCGCCAGCTCCGCTCTGCCGAGCTCCAGCAGCCGGGCGGGCGGGAACCCGTCACGGCTCAGATACATGTGCATCTCGGAGGCCGGCGCGTTGCGCACGTTGCCCCCGTCGATCACCAGGACCCGCCGTCGCTGCCGTCCGAAGACCAGGGCGGCGCTCAGCCCCGCGGGGCCACCGCCGACCACGATCACGTCGTATCTCGTCTGGCTCTTACCGTTGATCATCTTCATCCTTCATGCTCGGAATAGGAGGGGCACTAGCGGATCTCGGCCTGCGTCACGAGCGGGTCTGCGGCCAGCCGGGCGAAGACGGCGGCAGCGTCCAGGCATTCGGCGGCGGACCAGGCGCCCGGCTTGACCCGGCCGCCCAGCACCTCGCCGGTGGCGATGGCCGCGACGACGCCGCTGAGCGCGTACGAGTCCGGCGTCCGCAGGATCAGGCGGCGCGGGGCCGTAAGTCCGGGCCCTGGGACGGGCCCTGGAGCGGGCCCTGGAGCGGGCCCTGGAGCGGGCCCTGGAGCGGGCCCTGGAGCGGGCACGGCCTGGAAGAGCAGCGTGTAGTACGGGCCGGTGGCGGCGAGGTCGGCCTCGGCCGCCGCCACGACCGAGGGGACGTGCTCCTCGATGGGCGCGTCGTCCGCCCATGCCGCCGCCAGTGCCCGGGGGATGGCGTCGGTGACGTACACGGTGTAGTTACGCACCTCCGCGACGTCCAGCTCAGTGGCGAGTCCGGCGACCTCGGCCGACAGGAACGGCCAGGCGTGCACCCGCCCGGCGAAGCCGGGCAACGTCACCTCGTGCAGGGGGGCCAGGGCGCCGGGCGCGATCCGTCCGTCCCGCCAGGCCGCGAGGGCGGTGCCGAAGCGCGGGCCACGGGTCAGCAGCACGTCCACCGCCGACAAGGCGCTGATGCGGGCGGCGCCTCCGACGTAGCCGTCCAGCCGGGCCAGGGGTCCGGTCGCCAGCAGGCGCGGCAGCAGCCCGGACAGCCCCGGCATCACCCCGGCCGAGAACACCGCCGCCCGCTCGGCGAGTTCCGGCGGGGCGGCGGACTTCAAGGCGCCGATGGCCGTCACGTCCCCGCCGGCGTCGACGTAGTCCGCTCCTGCCGCCAGCGCGGCCCCTGCCACGGTGTCGAGCACCTGGTAGGACGGCCCGGCGCAGTTGACCACGACCCGGCAGCCCGCGCAGAAGGCGCGCAGTTCATCGGGGTCGCGCAGGTCCACCCGCCGGGGAACGGCCGCACCCGGCGTCGCGCGGCAGACGGCGCGCACCCGGTCGATGTCCCGCCCGCCGATGCGCAGCTCACCAAGGCCCTCGCCGGCCAGCCGGTCCACGGCCACCCGGCCCACCGTTCCCGCGCCACCGAGGACGCCGATCACCGTCATGGCCGCGCGTCCGCCAGGCGTGCCCGGACCGCCGCCGCCACGCCCGCCACCGTGGGGGCGTTGAGGAACTCGCGCACGCTTGGCGCGCCGCCCGTCTCCTTGGCTATCCGGGCCAGGGTGCGGACCACCAGCAGCGAGTCGCCGCCGAGGGAGAAGAAGCCGGCGCCCCGGTCGAGCACGGGGACGCCGAGAACCTCCTCCCAGACCGTGCAGATCCGCTGTTCGAGCTCGTCGACCGGCGGGCCGTCACCGTGGTCGGCATCGGGTTCCGGCAGCCGGTCCAGCGTCAGGCCGGGCGCGGGCTCGGCAGCCGCCGCGGCGGGCAGGTCGACGACCTGGTCCCAGCCCGCCTCGTCGGCCAGCGTCTCGACCAGCGCCAGCAGGTCGGCGAAGGCGGCGTCCACCTGCTCGGTGTCGAACAGCTCCTTCACCAGCGAGAAGACGAGGACCAGCTCGTCGCGCAGCTCGTAGAAGCGGGCCTCCAGCGCCACCTGCGGGGTGCGCAGCTGCTGGTGGAAGTCGTCGAAGTTCAGATCGCCCAGCGGTCCCGCGGACTCCGCCTGCGCGCCGATCGCCGCGTCCATGCCGAGGGTGCTCTGGAAGACCACGGGTGCGACCGGCCGGGTGGTGGCACGCCGCCGGGCCAGCTCCCGTGACACCTCCACGCCGGAGACCAGGTTGTGCGCCGCGTGCTCGGTGAAGGTCCGCTGCGTCTCCGCCGCAAGTTCGGCGAACGTACGGCCCCGCGCCGGCTCCAGCGGGATCAGCATCGTGGTGGCGAACGCGCCAATGACGCGATGGATGTCGGGATGCAACGGCAGCCTGTTGAGCTGCAGGGAGTTGAGGAGCATCCGCCGGTGACCGGCCCAGCGGGCGAGCACCACGGAGAAGGCGGTCAGCATCGCGGCGGACGGCGTGACCTCCCGGCGGGCGCACTGGTCGCGCAGCGCCGCCCAGCGGTCCGCCGCCACGTGGTTCTCCAGGGTCTCCATGGTGCTGGCCCGCACGTCCAGGGGGTCGGCGCGCAGCGGCAGGGCGGGCGGGCGCGGCACGTCTCCGAGCCGTGCGTGCCACCAGTCGCGGTCCGCGGCGTACGGCTCGCTGTCACGCAGCCGGCCGAGCGAGGTCACGTAGTCGCCGAAGTCGACGTCCAGCGGGGCGAGGACGGCGTTCCAATCGGCGGCCAGGGTGAGCAGTTCGCGGTTGAGGAGGGTCGCCGACCAGCCGTCCATGATGAGCAGGCTCTCGCCGGTGTGCAGCCGCCCTCGATCGCCGGGCAGGAGGCTGAGCCGGATGTCCAGGCCCGGTCCGTGCAGCGGGTTCGGTCCGGTGGTGCGCATCTCGTGCCGGACGGCCAGCAGGTGCGCCTGCACCTCCTGCGGGCCGGCCGCGCGCAAGTCGTACACGCGGGGCCGCGGGATCGCGCCGGGCGCGTCGGGCGCGAGGACGTACTGCTCTCCCTGCGCGGTGATCCGTGCCCGCAGCATCGGCTGGTGCAGGGCGAGCCGCGCCAGCGCGTCCTCCAGCGCCTCCGGGGCCTCGTCGCCGTCCAGGCCGGCGAGCCCGAAGTCGGCGTAGAAGTGCGCCGACTCGTACGACAGCTCCCAGCCGTCGTGCTGCCCGACGAAGTATCCCTGCTGGAGCGGCATCAGCGGGAACGGCGCCGACGGGTCCGCACGACGCTCGATCTCCACCGGCAGGGCGCGTTGTGCTCCGTTCCCGCCGGCCCTGCGCCGGCGAATCGCTTCCGCGAGCCGGGCCAAGGTGATCTCCACCGTCACGTCCGACAGCGCCAGCTCCACCGCCATCCGCCTGCGGACCATGGCCGACATGCGTACGGCCAGGACCGAGTCGCCGCCCAGCCGCAGGAATGCGGCGTCGGCAGGAATCTCCTCGGGGTCCACGTCGAGCAACTCTCCCCAGATCCGGCTCAGCTCGGCTTCGAGGTCGTCATGCGGGGCGTGGGACAAGGACATGCCATCTCCGATCAACCGGTCTTCATGGAAGGACGACGCGCGGGCAGGCCCGCCGTCCGTCCATCGGTGCCCCGCCAGAATAGATGCGAACGATAATCATTTCTATAGCGATGGACGGTTTGCGGCGATCATGGCACTACGATGACGGCCGGGTAGAGGTCGCCCCAGAGCAGGGCGCAGGCGCGGGCGGCGTGAACGTGAGGGCTCGCCGGGGGCGGTGACGATGCGTCTGCCGCTGATCACCGCCACCGGCGCCCGCTCGGTGACCAGCGGGACGTAGTCGCAGGTCAGTGCGGCCAGCACGCGTTCTCCAGCTGGCCGGGCCACCGCGAACCGGCGCGTCCCGGCGACCTGCCGGGACGGGAACGACTCCTGGGAGCGCCACCGGAATACGGCGGAAACGGGCGGCGCTCTTGATCGCCCGTCGTTTGAACTCCTGACTTCACGCCGTTCAGTGAGGGTTTCGGGGGGGATTGGGTGGCGCCTATCAATCAGTCCGAGAGGCGTTGATCGTGAGCCTGTTGTGGAGCCGGATCGAAGCCGCCTCCTCGGGAGCCGGCTTGTGCACCATGCCCCGATCTACTCAGGGGCGGGCGGTGCTGCGCCGGAATCCGGCGTTGACGAGGTTCCCGCTGATCGGCGAGCCGCCGCTCTGCCTTCTGCCGCGCTCGGCTCGCGCCGGATGCCGTGGGAAATCCCGCGCGCTGGAGGGCTTCTACCGCACCGGCGAACCACCGTGGGACACCATCGTCACGCCGCCCGAACTGGTGGTCGAGGGGCTGCCGCGACCAGTTCGCCGGCCGGGCCGTCATCGCCAACTACCTGCCGCTGCTGGCCGAGCGGTTCGCCCGCCGGCGACTGCGCGCACTGGCCCGCATCGAGGGCAAGGACGCCGGCGGCCTGCCGACTGTGCTGTTCCTGTGCGTGCACAACGCCGGCCGCTCGCAGATGGCGCTCGGCTTCTTCACCCGCCTGGCCGGTGTCCGCGCCCTGCTGGCCGACCTCGGCGTCCCGGCCGGCTGAGAGCAGGCTCACGTCCCCGGCAGGCAGAGACGCATGTCAATATAGACGTACACCTATTTCGATGGATGTCTATACGGAAGGGCAGTGGATGGAACTGCTGGAGATCTTGGAGTGCAGCCCGCCGCTGACCCGCGAGCCGCTGGACGCCGGGCAGGCGGCCGGGGTGGCGCGGGTGTTCAAGGCGCTGGGCGATCCGGTGCGGCTGCGCATCCTGTCGATCGTGGCCAGCCGGGCCGGCGGAGAAGTATGCGTGTGCGACATCACCGACGCCTTCGAGCTGTCCCAGCCGACCATCAGCCACCACCTGAAGGTGCTCAAGGAGGTGGGGCTGCTGGCCTCCGAGCGGCGGGCTTCCTGGGTGTACTACCGGCTGGTGCCCGAGACGCTGGGCGAATTGTCGGCCCTGCTGACCCTGCCCGCCGGTGGGCCCGCCGGTGGGCCCCCCGGTGGGCCTGCCAGCGGGCCCACCGGCGAAGCCGCCGGCCTGCCGGCCGGTGCGGCGGTGTCGCGGTGATGTCGGCCCAACCCGCACAGGCCGCCGCGCCGCCGGCCGGCGTGATCGGTGCTCTGTCGGTGCTCGATCGGTTCCTGCCGGTGTGGATCATCGCCGCCATGGGCGCGGGGCTGCTGCTCGGGCGGCTGGTGCCCGGCCTGGACACCGCGCTGGAGGCGGTCAAGGTCGGTGAGATCTCACTGCCGATCGCGCTCGGCCTGCTGCTGATGATGTACCCGGTGCTCGCCAAGGTCCGCTACGACCGGCTCGGCAGCGTCACCGGCGACCGCCGCCTGCTGTTCTCCTCACTGCTGCTCAACTGGGTGCTCGGCCCGGCGCTGATGTTCGCCCTGGCCTGGAGCTTCCTGCCCGACCTGCCCGAGTACCGCACCGGCCTGATCATCGTCGGGCTCGCCCGCTGCATCGCCATGGTCCTCATCTGGAACGACCTGGCCTGCGGCAACCGCGAGGCCGCCGCCGTCCTGGTCGCGCTCAACTCCATCTTCCAGGTGATCGCCTTCGGTGTCCTGGGCTGGTTCTACCTGCAGATGCTGCCCGGCTGGCTCGGCCTGTCCCAGGCCGCGCTCGACGTCTCGGCCTGGGACATCGCCTTCTACGTGCTCGTCTTCCTCGGCATCCCGCTCGCCGCCGGCTACGCCTCCCGCGAGCTCGGCGAACGCGCCAAGGGCAGAGCCTGGTACGAGCAGCGCTTCCTGCCGCGCATCAGCCCGATCGCTCTGTACGGCCTGCTGTTCACCATCGTCATCCTGTTCGCCCTGCAAGGCCACACCATCACCTCCCAGCCCGGCGACGTGGCCCGCATCGCCCTGCCACTGCTGGCCTACTTCGCTCTGATGTGGGGCGGCGGCTTCCTGACCGGCCGGGCGATCGGCCTGCCGTACGACAAGACGACCACGCTCGCCTTCACCGCCGCCGGCAACAACTTCGAACTCGCGATCGCCGTGGCGGTCGGCGTCTTCGGCGTCACCTCCGGCCAGGCCCTGGCCGGCGTGGTCGGCCCGCTCATCGAGGTCCCCGTCCTGGTCTCCCTGGTCTACGTCAGCCTGGCCGGCCGCCGCCTGTTCAGCAAGGAGCCCGTACGTGCCTGACAAGCCGTCCGTCCTGTTCGTCTGCGTCCACAACGCCGGCCGCTCCCAGATGGCCGCCGGTTGGCTCACCCACCTGGCCGGCGACCGTGTCGAAGTCCGCTCGGCCGGTTCCGCCCCGGCCGGGCAGGTCAACCCAGTCACCGTCGAGGCGATGCGCGAGGTCGGCATCGACATCGCCGCGGCCCGGCCGAAGATCCTCACGGGCGACGCCGTCCAGGCATCTGACGTGGTGATCACCATGGGCTGTGGCGACGCGTGCCCGATCTTCCCGGGCAAGCGGTATGAGGATTGGAAGCTCGACGATCCGGCGGGGCAGGGCATCGATGCCGTCCGCCTGATCCGGGACGACATCCGTTCGCGCGTGGAGCAGTTGCTCGGCGAACTGCTGCCTGACTGACCTGCCTCCACGGACGGGTTCAGGCCGGGACCGTCGGGGTCGTCTCAGCCGTATCGCTCGACGAGCGCGTTGCCGATCAAGGTGAGGTGGTCCCGCACACCAGGCGGGCCGGTCACTTCGAGCCGTTCGACCAGTCCGGCGTACACGGGGACCCCTGCCATGGCCAGAGCGTCGAGGTCACGGCGGGCGGACATGACCGGCCCGCATCTGGGAAGTGGCCGTTCCGCTGGACGGCGAAGACATGCATGACCTCTGCGCAACCCCGGCCGTCGGCGTCCCGAGCACCCCGCCACGTGGAGGCTCGACCACCCGAATGGCCGATGGCGGCTCGGGCACAGCCACACGTCAGCTCGCGGCGTGTGACTGTGCTCATGGCGCACCGGCATCGGCCGGTAGTGCTCATCGAGGCGGCCGGGCGGGCTCGGCCTTCAGCCCGGACGGCTGGCCGGGGCGGGTGCCGCAGTGGCTTGCTCCTCCAGTCCTGGGCGGCCGCGGCGCAGGACGTACCAGCAGGCCGTGGCTGTCGCTGTGGCGCCGCACAGGATCCACGCGGTGGCCTGGTTGCTCACCTCCAGCAGCTTCAGGGCGGAGGCGAGCAGGACCACGGCGAGCATGGCGCGGATGACGGCGCCGGGGGCGCGGGAGGAGATCCGGGCGCCGAGGTAGACGCCGGGGATGGAGCCGAGGATGAGAGAGGTGGTGAGGTGGAGCTGGAAGTCGCCGTAGAGAAGGTGGCCGACAGCGGCGGCGGCGACCATGGGGACGGCCTGGACCAGGTCGGTGCCGACGAGCTGGTTGGCCTTCAGCGTGGGATAGAGGGCGAGCAGCGCGACGATGATCAGGGAGCCGGCGCCGACCGAGGAGATGCCGACGGTCGCTCCTCCGATCATGCCGACGAGCAGGGTGGGGATCGGGCGCAGGGAGATCTGCGCGATGTCGGCTTCGGCTCCGGACCGTTCCCGTACGGCGAGGAAGGCCTTGGCGACCAGGCCGGCCACGGCCAGCAGCAGGGCGATGCCGAGGGCGTACTTCACGGCCTGCTGGGCAGCGGCCTCGGTGCCGAAGGCCCGGGCCAGGAACACTCCGCAGAACGCGGCGGGAACCGATCCGGCGCAGAGCCAGGCGACCAGGCGCAGGTTGACGGTTCCGTGACGCAGGTGCACGTAGCCGCCGATGGGTTTCATGACGGCCGAGGCGACCAGGTCACTGGAGACGGCGGCCAGCGGCGGCACGTTGAAGAACAGCATCATCATGGGGGTCATCAGGGCGCCGCCGCCCATCCCGGTGAGACCGACGATCACCGCGACCAGGAAAGAGCCCGCCAGGAGAGGGAAGTCGATGATCATGCGAACGGCCTCCTGCGGACCAGAGGCGTGCGGCGGGCGTGTCTTCTGCGTTCGAGAGGTGATGGCCGGCGATGACGCGGGGCAGGCGCCAGACCGCGCAGGAGCGCGAAGGAGATGGACATCCAGATCCCTTACTGTGAGTAATGAGTAACTACTCTCAGTAGCTGGATGTGATGCTTGTGCATCAAGTGGCCACGGAGACAGATGCTTGTCGCTCCCGCGCGCCCACTTGGCGCAAAGCAGTCCATTACCGTCCGCCTCACCGAGCCCGCCGGGCGACATTTTCCAGCCCGGACCGGCCGGCGCCGGGGCCGTGCCGCCCGCCTCGCCGGCGCCTCTTACACCTGGACAAATGACTGCGTTCAGTTATCTATTGATTACATGGAGAATACAGCTTCAGCCCCCGCACCCGGCCACAACGGCACCCCCGCCGACGCCGAACCCGATGTCCGCTTCACCTTCGCCAACGAACGCACGTTCCTGGCCTGGAGCCGCACCGCCCTCGCCCTGTTGATCGCGGGACTGGCGATCGTGCAGGTCTTACCCCCTTTCCCCGGCCTGCCCGGCGCGCGGCGCATGCTCGCGGTGCCCCTGATCGCGTTAGGTGCGCTCCTGCCCGGCGGCGCCTACCTCGAGTGGCGGCGCAACCAGCACGCCATGCGCCACGGCCACCGCCTGCCACGTTCCCTGCTGCCCCGCATCCTCGTCATCATCATCACAGCGGTCGCGCTGCTGGCCGCCCTCGTCGTCCTGCGCGGCTCATGACCCCCGAGCCTCGCCGGCGCCATGGCGGCACCCCCGGCCGAGATCCAGGTCTGGCCCCCGAACGCACGCATCTGGCCTGGATCAGGACGACCGTGTCCCTGCTGGCCCTGGGCGCCGCCGTCACCAAGGCCGTACCACCCGTGGGCCTGATCATCCTGCTTCTGGGCGTCTCGTGCTGGCTGCTGAGCCGCCACCACCGGCCGCCCCTGCGCTCGGGTGCGCACCATCAGCACCGCCGGCTGCGGGCACTGGCCACAGCCCTCACGCTCGCCTCGCTCATCACACTCGTCTCGACCCTGCTGACCAGCCGATCGCCCGCACTCCCCCTCCTGCCGGCGCACCGGCCCCAGGCTCCCTCGATGCCCTCTCCCTCCTCGACCGTTCCGCCTCGCTGACCCGACAGCAGCGGAGCCTGCGCCCTTCGCTCCCGCCCCGGCACCGCGACCGGCGGCGGGAGCGCTCCGCCGATGCCTGCTCTACGAAGTGCGCCGCGCCGGCGACAGCGCGGCTGCCACGCCACCGCTGCAACGCCCGCAACGCCAGGGCCGGCCCGCCCGCCCAACTGGCACCGGCCACGATCACGTCCCGCGCGTCCACGTGGTCCCGCCATCCTCACTGTTCCGGCCGGCCTCGTCCCCACCCCGGGATGCGAGGTCCTACTCGGTGATGCCGCCGTAGGCGATGACCTTGGTGGGGCGGAGCCGGACGACGACCTCGCCGGGCACTCCGTTGCGCCTGCCGAACTCCTCCGCCTGGTCCGGGCCCACATACCGGGCGGCGGCCCGGGTGGCGACATCCAGGAGCTCGTCCAGGTCCTCGCTCAAAGTCACCTCGCCGCGAGCCTCGATGTAGGCGAAGGGCGGGGCATCGTCATCGACACACAGCGCCGCGCGCGGATCACGCCGCAGGTGGCGGGCCTTGGCCGTGTCACCGTTGGTGGTGAAGGCGAAGTCCTCGCCGTCGAAGACGTACCAGACGGGCGTGACGTGGGGAGCGCCGTCGGCGCCCGATGTCGCGAATTTCCCGGTACGCGCGCCGCGCGTGACGAACTCGTGCCATTCCCGGGTCGTCATGGTGTGCACAGATGTCTGCCTTTCCTGTTCGCCCGAACGGGCCCCGCAAGGCGTGTCGCCGTTGCCATGGCCTGCGGGCAGCGAGTCACGGACGAGCTCATGGAGTGCGGGACCAGGTCCTTCGGCGAGCGACGTCATCATGCGTCTTCCCCGCCCCTGTTCCCCTCGCTCCGCCACCGGCGCTACCAGCGAGCCGATTCGTACACTTCGGCCCCTACCCTCCAGATGACGCATCCGCGTCAGAAGCGGTCATACGTCAGCAAAGGACCTCCATACGCGCGCCAGAAGCGGCACTCCGGCACCGCAACCGGCCGTTCGATCACCCGAGCACGCCCATCCCGGCAGCCCTGACGCGGCCCCCCGCCCTAAGATCCGGAACGCCGACGGCCGCAGGTGGCTAGCTCCCTCGCCAGAACGGCGAGCAAGGCCCGCGCCGCCTGCGCCAGCTCGCTCTCACCCTCCACCGCCGCCCGCACGAGGATCAGCGCCGACAGGGCGCAGTCCAGCGCGGGCCGCCCCTCACGGGCGTTGCACCAGTCGATCACCACGCAGGTCGGTGGCGGTGCTCTCGCCGGGGAAGACCTCCGGCACGGGGAACCCGTGCGCGGCCACGTACGCCATGATCTCCAGCTCACGCCTGGTGTCGGCGTCCACCCGGTAGCGGCGCAGCACCCGTCCGTCGCCGAACGCGTACACCTCGGCGCTGCGTCCCGCACCCACCAGCTTTCCGGCCTCCATGCCCCCAACCTACGCGGCGACCGCCCGATCCAGCTCGGCGAGATCGTCGCTGTGCTCGCGGGCCATCGTCCCCGCCAGCTGCCGCGCCGCCGCCGCGCCGCCCGAGTCCCGCTCACCGTTCGCGACCAGCACGAGCTGCCTCAGATGCGCCCGCAGCAGTTCGGCGAAACGCCGGTCGAAGGCGCCGTCGCGCAGCCGGGCCAGGGCCTTCAGGTCCGCCGCCGTGGGCATGCCCGGCATGTCGTGCTGGAGGTGCGGGTTCTCACCGGTGATCCCCGCTTCGGCGAGCAGCGCCCGCAACCGGCCGCGGCCCGCCTCGTGCTCCTTGCCGAGCCGTACGGCCAGGCCGGCCAGCGACCGGCCGGCGGCACGCCGCGGCGCGAGCTCCAGCAGGGGCCGGGCCCGTGCGTGCAGGGCGTCGGTGAGCTGCAACCACGCCACATCGGTCGTCGTGAACGCCTCGGCGGAGGAGGCCGGCGTTCCGGCGTCCCGTTCGGCGGAGGAGCATCCCGCCAGCACGGCGACCACCAAGCAGACCACGAACCACCGCACCCGCCACCGCCCTTCACGAGGAGAGACGTCCGGGCGGGGCGCACGCCCGCCCGGACCTGACGACCGCCTACGAGGGACGCCCGTCGGCGCCGCACTTGATGATCGGCCGGATGCAGTCACGCACCCGCCGCTCCATCTCGGCCACCGGCCAGGCGTTGAAGAAGTCGCCGTGCATCGTGAACCCGCCGCCCGACGACAGCCGGAAGCGCGACGGGTCTCCGCTCACCGGGTACCGGATGACCTGCCGCAGCTTCGGCACCGGCACCGGGTGCGTGCTGGGACACGCCCCCGCCACCGGGTAGGCCATGTGGCTCTTGTGGTC
>NZ_JBFAQA010000062.1:0-12084 GCF_040677005.1 Nonomuraea sp. NPDC049421 | reverse complement strand
TCGGTAAGCCGTATGCGGGAAAACCGCACGTACGGAATTGAAAGGGGGATGGGGAACCGGGCCTTCACGGCACCGCGCCCCTGACTACCAATGGAAGATGTGCTGATCGTAGGAGCGGGCCCCGTGGGGCTGATGCTCGCGTGCGAGCTGCGGCTGGCCGGCGCCCGCCCCATCGTGCTGGAGAAACGGGCCGAGCCCGGCGAACTGCCCAAGGCCAACGGCCTCGGCGGGCAGATCGTCGAGTTACTCGACCACAGAGGGCTGCTGGAGCGCTTCAGCGCGGGCAGCCCGTTCGCCGGGCGCGCGCCCGGCTTCCCGTTCGGCGAGGTGCCGCTGCGCTTCGCCGGCCTCGACGACGTCCCGTTGCGGCTGCTGCTCATCCAGCAGCCGCAGCTCGAACGGCTGCTCGCCGAGCGGGCGCGCGAGCTGGGCGCCGAGATCAGGCGCGGCTGCGAGGTGCGCGCGCTCACGCAGGACGACGAAGGGGTGACGCTCGACACCTCGCAGGGGCCGATCAGGGCCAGGTACGCGGTCGGTTGCGACGGCGCCGGCAGCCTCGTACGCGACCAGGCCGGCATCGCCTTCCCCGGCAGCACCGACGACGAGGGCCTGCTGATCGGCCACTTCACGGCGGGCCCCGAGGTGTTCGCCGCGCTGGAGGCCGCGGGGCTGCGGCAGGGCTGGAACCGCCGCCCGCACGGCCGCGTGCTGTTCACCTCGCTGCGCGAGGGCGTGCTCATCGCGGGAGTGCG
This sequence comes from Nonomuraea sp. NPDC049421, assembly GCF_040677005.1. NCBI lineage: Bacteria > Bacillati > Actinomycetota > Actinomycetes > Streptosporangiales > Streptosporangiaceae > Nonomuraea > Nonomuraea sp. NPDC049421. Next base: position 11,332 of record NZ_JBFAQA010000062.1, on the reverse strand, counting down.
GGAGGGACGCGCAGCCGAGCACGACCCCGTGAGCCTGGCCGACTTCCAGGCCGCCGTACGCCGGGTGCTGGGCCGCGACCTGCCCCTGGGCGAGCCGATCTGGCTGTCCCGCACGGCCGCGCAGGCCAGGCTGGCCGAGCGCTACCGGGCGGGGCGGGTGTTCCTGGCGGGCGATGCGGCCCACCTGTTCCCCGCGGGCGGCTCGGCGCTCAACGCCGGCATGACCGACGCGGCGAACCTCGCGTGGAAGCTGGCGGGACGGCTGCGCGGGCGGGTGCCGGAGGAGGTGCTGGACACGTACGAGAGCGAGCGCAGGGCGGTCGCTGAGCGCACGCTGCTGCAGACCAGGGCGCAGGCCGCCATCGACAGGGCGGCGGGCGAGGCGGGCGAGGCGCTGCGGGCGCTGCTCGCCGAGGTCTTCGCCTTCGAGGCGCCGGCCCGCCACCTGGCCACTCTGCTCCACGACGCCGGCGTCCGCTACCCGGGCCCGCCGGACGCACATCCGCTGGTGGGGCGGTTCGTGCCCGACCTGGCGCTGCACGGCGGCACGCGGGTGGCCGAGCTGATGCACGAGGCCAGGCCGGTGCTGCTCGACCTCGGCGGCGGCGCCACAGTGGATGTCGACTGGGTACGCGTGATCAAGACGACCTGCGACGACCCGCCCGCCGACACGCTGCTCATCCGCCCGGACGGCTACGTGGCCTGGGCGGGCGCCGACGGGGCCGAGGAGGCGGCCGAGCGCTGGTTCGGGGGCGGCGCCGTCAGAGCCAGCCGGGTTTGACCAGGCCGGACTCGTAGGCGATCACGACGAGCTGGGCCCGGTCGCGGGCGTGGAGCTTCATCATGGCCCGGCTCACATGCGTCTTGGCCGTCGCGGGCGACATGAACAGCCTGGCCGCGATCTCGTCGTTCGTCATGCCGGTGCCGACGAGGGCGAGCACCTCGCGTTCGCGCTCGGTGAGCTGGTCGAGGCCGTCGGCGGCGACCGGCTCCTTGGCGCGGGAGGCGTACTCGGCGATGAGCCGGCGGGTCACGCTGGGCGACAGCAGCGCCTCGCCGGCCGCCACCACCCGCACGGCCTGGATCAGCTCGGCGGGCTCGGTGTCCTTGACCAGGAAGCCGCTCGCGCCGCCGCGCAGCGCCTCGAAGACGTACTCGTCCAGCTCGAACGTGGTCAGGATGATGATGCGCGGCCCCTGCGGCATGCGGCGGGTGGCGGTCAGCCCGTCGGTGCCCGGCATGCGGATGTCCATGAGCACCACGTCGGGGCGGTGCTCGGCGGCCAGGCTGACGGCCTCCGCGCCGTCGGACGCCTCGGCCACCACGGTCATGTCGGGCTGGGCGTCGAGCAGCGCCTTGAAACCCGCGCGGACCAGCGCCTGGTCGTCCGCCAGCAGCACCTTGATCATGAACTCTCCTCGGGTAGGGGCAGCCGGGCCTCGACCTGGAACCCGGCTCCGCTGGGACCGGCGACGAGGGTGCCGCCGAGCGCGGAGGCCCGCTCGCGCATGCCGGGGACGCCGTTGCCGCTGCCCTCGTCGGACAGCGGGGCGGGGCTGGTGGCGCCGGTGTCGGTGACCCGGATGAGCAGCTCGTCCTGACCGTATTCGAGCCGCACCCGCACGTCGGCGCCCGGCGCGTGCCGGCCCGCGTTGGTGAGCGACTCCTGCACGATCCGGTACGCCGCCCGCTCCACCTGCGGAGGCAGCGGCCTGGCGCCGTCACGTTCGAGCGTCACCCGCTGCCCCGAGCGCTCGACCAGCTCGTCGAGCCGGTCGAGCCCGGCGGTGGGCGAGCGGGGCGCGCCCTCGCGCAGCACGTTCAGCACCGAGCGCATCTCGCCGAGCACCTCCTTGGAGGCCGTCTTGATCGTGGCCAGCGCGGTCCTCGCCTGCTCCGGGTTGGCGTCGATGAGGTGCAGCGCGGTGCTGGCCTGGACGTGGATGAGCGAGATGTTGTGCGCGAGCACGTCGTGCAGCTCCTGCGCCATGGTCAGGCGCTCCTCGCTGGCCTGCCGCCTGGCCTCCTCCTCGGCGGTCCGCTCGCGTTCGAGCCGCCGCTCGTTCACGATCCTGACCAGCTCGGCCACGACCATGAGCAGCATGACCGCGGTGATGATGGCGCCGCTGTGGAAGAAGTCCCTGGTGCCGGTCGTCCAGGCGTAGCCGATGAAGGACAGCAGCGTCAGCCCCGCCATGCTCCAGGCCATCGTCCGCCGGCCCCGTACGACGAGGAGGAACAGCAGGACGGACGGGCTGATGAAGGTCGGCCCGTAGGCGTAACCGGCGATGAGGAACGCGTCGCACGCCACCAGCGCGCCGATCGTGGTGAGCAGCGGGAAACGGCGGTGCAGCAGCACCATCACGGGACCGACCGCGAGCAGCGCGAACGCGCGGCCGTCGAGCGGCTCGCGCCAGCCGGCCTGCCCCCAGGACGCGCCCCTGGCGATCACCATCTGGGCCACGGCCACGATCAGGGCGAGATAGGGGTCGAAGCCGGACTTCCTACGCACGGGACCACGCTAAGTCAAGCTTCTGACCAGCGCATCACCCTGATGTGTGACCAGGCCCTACCACAACGGGCGTAGCTGGGTCATCGTGGGAACCATGCGCCGTGCGATCTTCTCCGCAGCAGCAGTCCTCCTCTCCCTCGCGTCCGCGCCCGCCGCGGCGGCTCAACAGCAGCCCCACCAGCCCCGGAAGGCGCCCGTCGCCGAGGGGTACGGCGGCGCCGTCGCGACCGTCGACCTCGACGCCACCAAGGCCGCCATCGCCGTGCTCAGGAAGGGCGGCAACGCCGTGGACGCCGCGGTCGCCGCGGGCGCCGTGCTGGGCGTCACGGAGCCGTACTCGGCGGGCCTGGCCGGCGGCGGCTTCATGGTCTACTACGACGCCGGGAAACGTAAGGTCTTCACCATCGACGGCCGGGAGACCGCGCCGCGCGCCATGACCAGCAGGTCGCTGGAGGGCATCCCGTTCGACGAGGCCGTCACGAGCGGCCTGTCGGCAGGCGTGCCCGGCACGGTGGCCAACTGGGACGTGGCGCTCAAGAAGTTCGGCACGCTCTCGCTCAAGCAGGCGCTGCAGCCGGCCATCGAGGTGGCGTCCAAGGGCTTCGTGGTCGACCAGACCTTCCACGACCAGACGGCGGCCAACGCCGACCGCTTCAAGGACTTCACCTCCACCGCCCGCCTCTACCTGCCGAACGGCGCCCCGCCGCCGGTCGGCTCGGTGTTCAGGAACCCCGAGCTGGCCGCCACCTACCGGGAGCTGGGCAAGCGGGGCCCCGGCTGGCTGTACGGCGGCAGGCTGGGCCAGGAGATCGTGGCCACGGTCAAGCAGCCGCCCGTAGCGCCGGGCAGCACCCGTGACGTCAGGCCCGGCCTGATGGAGCTGTCGGACCTGCGCGCCTACCGGGCTCCGCTGCGCGAGCCGACGAAGGTCTCGTACAAGGGCCTGGACGTGTACGGCATGGCGCCCCCGTCCTCGGGCGGATCCACGGTCGGTGAGGCGCTCAACATCCTGGAGGCGCTGCCGCAGGTCGGCCTGCACGAATACCTGGAGGCGTCGCGGCTGGCCTTCGCCGACCGCGGCGCGTACGTCGGCGACGTCCCCCGCGTGCCGCTCAAGGAGCTGCTGTCGGACGGCTTCGCCAAGGAGCGCGCCTGCCTGATCGGCCAGACCGCGATGGCCCACCCGGCCGCTCCGGGCAACCCCGACGGCCGCTACGGCGCCTGCGAGCAGCCCACCGGCGCCGCGACCCCGGTCGCCAAGGAGGGCCCGGAGACCACCCACCTGGTGGTGGCCGACCGCTGGGGCAACGTGCTCGCCTACAACCTGACCATCGAGTCCACCGGCGGCAACGGCATCGTGGTGCCCGGCCGCGGCGTGCTGCTCAACAACGAGCTGACCGACTTCACCTTCGGCCCCGCACCCGGCGACCCGAACCTGCCCGGCCCCGGCAAGCGGCCGCGCTCGTCCATGGCGCCGACGCTGGTGTTCGACGAGGGCAGGCCGGTGCTGGCGGTCGGCTCGCCCGGCGGCTCCACGATCATCACGACCGTGCTGCAGATCCTGCTCAACCGCTACGACTTCGGCATGAACCTGCCCGAGGCGCTGGCCGCGCCGCGCGCCACCCAGCGCAACACCGAGCAGACGCAGGCCGAGCCCGCGTTCCTGGCCGCGCACCAGGCCGAGCTGGAGGCTCAGGGACACAGGTTCGCGGCGAACCCGGAGATCGGGGCCGCCACGGCGCTGGAGTTCCTCGGCAGGGGACGCGTCCAGGCGGTGGCCGAGCCGACCAGGCGCGGCGGCGGCAGCGCGATGGTGGTCTCCACGCGCCGCTGAGTCACGGGATGAGCTGGAAAGCGCCGGGTTTCATCCGCTTCGTACGCGCCCAGTACTCGAAGCTGAAACCCGGCCAGATCGTCCGGTTCACTCCGTGCTCGTCCAGGTACCAGGAGTGGCAGCCGCCGGCGTTCCAGACCAGGGGGTCGAGCCGGCGGCGCAGCCGCTCGTTGAAGGCGCGCTGCGCCTCGGACCGCACCTCGATGGCCCTGGCGCCGGTGCGGGAGAGCAGGCGCAGGCACTCCAGCACGTAGCGGACCTGCGCCTCGATCATGAAGACCACCGAGGTGTGCCCGAGCCCGGTGTTGGGGCCGAGCAGGAAGAACAGGTTGGGGAAGCCGGCGGTGGCGACGCCCAGATACGCCTCCACGCCGTCCTTCCACGCGTCCTGGATGCGCACCCCGTCGCGGCCGGTGATGTGCTGCTCGGTCAGCGCGTCCACCACCTTGAAGCCGGTGCCGTAGACGATGGCGTCGGCCGGGTGCTCGACCCCGGCCGCGTCCACCAGCGAGCGCGGCCTGATCTCGGTGATGGCGTCGGTGACCAGGGAGACGTCCGGCCTGGTCAGGGCCGGGTAGTAGTCGTCGGCGAGCAGGATGCGCTTGCAGCCGATCAGGTAGTCGGGGGTGAGGGCGCGGCGCAGCTCGGGGTCGGGGACCTGCTCGCGCAGGTGGCGCAGCGCGAGCCGCTCCTGCGCCTTCATCAGGCGCGGGTGCACGGCGAAGCCGAGCGCCCTGGTCTCCAGAGCCCAGTAGATGCCGTACCGCAGGGCCCTGGCGGCTCCCGGCAGGCGCAGCAGGCGGCGGGCGGCGGGCGGGAAGGCGAAGTCGGGCTTGGGGTGGACCCAGGGGGCCGTGCGCTGGAAGACGGTGAGGTGGCGGGCGGTGCCGGCGAGCTTGGGAACGAACTGGACGGCTGAGGCGCCGGTGCCGATGACGGCGACGCGCTTGCCGGTCAGGTCGATCGCGTGGTCCCACTGGGCGGAGTGGAAGGCGGGGCCGGTGAAGGATGCGCGCCCCGGGATGTCCGGAAATTTCGGGATGTGGAGGGCGCCGATGGCGGAGACGACCGCGTGGGGGCGCAGCGTCTCGCCGTTCTCCGTGGTGACCGTCCAGGTGCGGGTGGGGTCGTCGTACTCCAGGGAGGTGACGCGCCGGTCGTAGCGGATGTGCGGGGTGACGCCGTACGCGGCGGCGCAGGCGCGCAGGTAGCGGCGGATCTCCTCCTGCGGCGAGAACATCCGCGACCAGCCCGGATTGAGGGCGAAGGAGTAGGAGTACATGTGCGAAGGGACGTCGCACGCGCAGCCCGGGTACGTGTTGTCACGCCAGGTGCCGCCCAGTTCGCCGGCCTTCTCCAGGATGACGAAGTCGTGGTAGCCGGCCTCTTTGAGCTTGATGGCCATGCAGATCCCGGCGAAGCCGGAACCGACGATGACGATGCCTGGTCCGGTCACTGGCCCTCCCGGCTGGTCCACCTATTGGACTACGCATCCAACATAGAGAGGATGCCCTGGCCGGGTCCAGAGTACGGGAACGACGAATCCCCGCCACGGCCTCCGCGGCGGGTGATGCGGCCGGCTGACTACTGGAGCAGCAGGAAGGCGACGACGCCGACGACGACGATGGCGGCGACGACCGCGATGATGGGGACGAGCGGCGACTTCTTCGGCTTGGCTGCGGCCTCCTGCTCGCGCGCGTTCGCGAACGCGCGGAAGGCCTGGGTGTTGCCCGCCGGATCGATGTGCTGGTCAGACATGGGCAGCAGCCTAGCGTGATCCCCTGCGTCGTTTGCGGCTTTTGGTGGGATCCAATGGGCCAGGCTGATTAGGGGACCGCCCCACACGGCAGATAGCTTTGAAGCATGCTGCGGACCCTGCTGTCGCCCCGTCTCCTGGGGTTGCACCTGCTCACCATCGGGGTCCTCGTCGCGTTCATCCTGCTCGGGCGCTGGCAGCTCGGCGTGTTCCAGGACTCCGGCAAGCCGCAGTCCGCCATCGACCCCGCGCCCGTCGCGGTCGCCACGCTCGCCCAGGTGGGCGCGCAGATGAGCGGCGAGTCGGTGGGCCGCAAGGTCTCCGCCGAGGGCGTCTACGAGGCCGGCAGGCAGCTCCTGGTCGCCGACCGGCGGGCCGACGTCGACGCGCCGGGCGGCAACGTCTCGCGCGGCCACGGCTACTGGGTGCTGACGCCGCTCAGGCTCGACGACGGCACGCTCATGCCCGTCGTACGCGGCTGGGTGGCCAAGGACAGCGACCCCGCGATCGCGTCCGTGCCGGAGGGCAGGGTCACGGTGAGCGGACGGCTGCGCCCCCAGCAGGGCACCGACAGCGTGCAGCGGCGGGCCGAGGGGCTGCCGCAGGGCCAGGTGCAGACGGTCTCCACGGGCGAGCTGGTCAACCTGTGGTCAGGCCAGCAGGTCCGCACCGGCTACGTGGTGGCCCAGCCGCCCTCGGGCCCGCTCACCCAGGTCAAGGTCGATCCGCCGGTGGTCGGAGGAGAGCTGACCTGGCGTAATCTGGCTTATGCCGCCAACTGGTGGATCTTCGCTGGATTCGCCGTCTTCATGTGGTTCCACTTCGTGCGCGACGCGGTGCGGCGCGACAGGGACCGCGGCACGTCGTCCCCTGAGATGGTTCTGGAAGGTTAACGGTGGAATCGGCTCTCAAACCCTTCCGGGTGCTCGCCTACATCGTCGGCGTCATGCTGCTCGTGCTCTGCGTCGGCATGGTCCTGCGCTACGGCTTCGGCCAGGAGGCCATGTCGAAGATCATCGCCCCCATCCACGGCGGGCTCTACATGATCTACCTCATCGCCGCGATGAACCTGGGCATGAAGGCTCGCTGGTCGTGGCCGTACCTGCTGGGCGTGATGCTCGGCGGCACGGTGCCGTTCCTGTCCTTCTACGTGGAGCGAAGGGTGACCCAGCGCGTGCTGAACGCGCCGGCCGCGGCGGAGGCTTGACGGCCTCCGCCGCCCGGCGGTGATTCAGCAGGCGACTCGGCAGGCGACTCGGCAGGTGACTCAGCGGCCGATGCCGCGCCTGCGTGCCCTCTTGAGGCGCTCGCGCTGCGACGGGTCGAGCATCAGGTAGCCCACCACCGGCAGGCCGATCACGCCGAGGATGACCAGCCACATCAGCCATCCGTCAAGGAAGAACAGCGAGAGCAGGATCGCGGCGCCCGCGCCGATCGCGTATTTCTTGAATGGCGACATCCCTCACAACCCTCCAACGCGGAGCGCACGCCCCGCCTCATCCACATTCTGCGTCGCCTGTCCAACGTGTGAACCCGCCGACATGGTTCCTTTCGCGATGTATCGCAATCGTTGCGCAACGCACCTCACGGGCGGGCGCCGGTGATCACGCGCAGGTCGCGGCGCAGTTCGTCCACTGTGGGACGTTCCAACGGGTTGCCGGCGAGCAGCCGGAACAGCACGGGAGCCAGCGGTCCCGCGCGGGTCAGCGCCGCGCCGGGCGCGGGCGGCGCGCCCTCCACGGCCATGAACAGCGTCGCGCCGAGCGACCACAGATCCGCCGCCTGGGTCGCCGCGCCCTCGGGAGCCGAGTACGCCGGGAGCGTTCCCGCCCGCAGCAACGGCATCAGCCTGGCCCGGCCGAACGCGTCGATCAGCACGTTGCCCGGCTGCACCCCGCCGTGGAACTCGCCCCACGCCGCCAGCCGGTCGAGCACGTCCAGCCCGATCGCCGCCACCTGGACAGGCGGCAGCGGGCCCGCGGCGGCCACCACGACGTCCAGCGGGCGATCCACCGCCAGCCGGTCGAGCGTCTCGCGCACCACCTCCATGGACGGCGGCCCCGACGGGTGCAGCATGGCCCGCAGCAGCGACCTGAACGGGTCGGCGCCCTCCGCCGGGACCTGGCCGGGCGGGCGGCCCTCCACCGCGAAGTGCAGCGTGGCCGCCAGCGACCACAGGTCCGCCGACGGCAGCATGCTCAGGCTGGGATAGCCGAACCCGCTCAGCACCGCCCGCCCCGTCGTGGTGAGCAGCACGTTGCCGGGATCGACCCGGCCGTGCACGATGCCGGCCGCGTGGGCGGCGGTCAGCGCCGACAGCAGGCACACGCCCACCCTGGCCGCCTGGGCGACGGGGAGCGGGCGGCGGGAGCGTACGACCTGCTCCAGTGACGTGCCGGAGACGAACTCCATGACCAGCCACGGCACGCCGTCCTCGATCAGCACGTCGAGCACCCGCACCACGAAGGGGTGCCGCAGCCCGCCAGCCCTGCGCGCCTCGAACAGGGCGGCCTCCCGCAGCTCCGGCGGCACCCGCAACTGCCTGACCGCGACGTCGCGGTGCTCCGCCTCGTCGAAGGCCAGGCGCAGGGAGCCCGTGCCAAGCGGATTGAGCAGGCGGTAGCGACCGTTCAGCTTCCTGGTCTCACCCATGTCTACGTGCACGATAGCGCCAGGAGCAGGGCTCGGCCATCACGAGGTGCCGGCCGCCAGCCAGGCCTCCTGCGCGGCGTGCACCTTGCTCCACAGGGCGTCCTTCTCCTGGGCGCTCACGTCGTCGAGCGGCAGGCCGAAGATGTCGGACAGCGCCGCGTAGTAGTCGCGCGCCGAGTCGAGCGTGACCGACAGCGACGTATTGCCGTAGCGGGTCAGGGTCAGGCCGCGCAGGCAGTCCACGCCGTACGCGTCGCGCCGCTGCACCACCGCGACCCGCACGAACCCGGACGTCGGTGACGTCGTCAAATGCTCGTGCATCGCAGCGAACGCCGACATCTCCGCCGGTTCCGGCGCCAAGTCCATGCCCTGGAACGAGCCACTCGGGTCGTGGTCCAGCCGCCACCCGCCGGGCGCCACCTCAGAACGCCGCAGCCCGTACGTGAAAGGCCCCTGCTTGTACGAGCCCTCGATGAGCGGCAGCGGCTCGTGCAGAGCGTCACCCAACCCCGCGTCCACCAGCCACTCACCGCCCGGATTGTCCACGGAGGGCAGGTCGCTCACGGTCAGCACCAGATGGTTGGCGGTGATCGCCGGCTCGGAGTTCCGCATCTGCACCCCGCCGACGTGCCGCGTCACCCGGTAACCCAGCGCCGCGAGCAGCGCGGAGAACGCGCCGTTCAAGTGATAGCAGTAGCCGCCGCGCCCCCTGAGGATGCGCGCGGCCGAATCGAGGGGATCGACCGTCGTGGGCCGGCCCAGCCAGATCTCCAAAGCCTCATAAGGCACCCGCTCGACGTGCGCGGCGTGCAGCGCCCGCAGCGCCTCCGCGCTGGGGGGAGCGCCGAGCAACGAGGGCAGGCCGAGACGGGCGAGGTAAGCGGTGGTTTCCATCCGGCAATTCTGCACGGATTGTGCACGACTTCGGCAGTGTCGTCTGCACAGCCCGCTTCTAGGCTTTCGTACGTGGCAGAGCAGCGACGCATCCTCGTGGTCGAGGACGACGTGACGATCGCGCTGGCCGTACGGAACAGGCTGGCCGCCGAAGGGTTCGACGTCAGGGTGGCGGGCGACGGGCAGGACGCCCTCATCCAGTACGGCAGGGCGGAACCCGACCTGGTCATCCTCGACCGGCTGTTGCCCGGGCTCGACGGGCTGGAGGTGTGCCGCCGCATGCAGGCCGCGCGGCCCGTGCCCGTGCTGATGCTCACCGCGCTCGGCGAGGAGACCGACGTGCTCGTCGGGCTCGGCGTCGGCGCCGACGACTACCTGGCCAAGCCGTTCAGCATGCGCGAACTCGTCGCCCGCATCCACGCCCTGCTGCGCCGCGTCGAACGCGCCGCCCAGCTCGCCGCCGAGGACACCGTGATCAGGGTCGGCGAGGTCGAGATCGACACCGCCGCCCGCCGCGTCTTCGTGCGCGGCGCCGAGGCCCAGCTCACCAGGACCGAGTTCGACCTGCTGCGCCGCCTCGCCGAGCGGCCGGGGCACGTCTTCGAGCGCGACCGGCTGCTGTCGGACGTCTGGGGCTTCTCCGAGGCCGCCGCCACCAGGACCGTGGACAGCCACGTCCGCGCGCTGCGCCGCAAACTCGGCTCCGACGTCGTGCGTACCGTGCACGGCGTCGGCTACGCCCTGGTCGGCCGATGAACCCCCTCGACTTCCTCGGCCGCATCAAGGTCAAGCTCGGCATCGTGATCGTGCTGGCCGTCGGCACCGCGTTCGTCGTGAACGAGGTCGGCATCAACTCCGGGCTCTCCCGCGAGCTGCGCATCGCCGTCGCCGTCGTCCTCGCCCTCATCATGGTGCAGGTCCTCGCCATGGGGATGACCAAGCCACTGCGCCAGATGGCCCGCGCCGCCCAGACCATCGCCAAGGGCGGCTACAGCCTGCGCGTCAGCGCCACCTCACGGGACGAGGTCGGCGAGCTGGCCCGCGCGTTCAACGCGATGGCCGCCGACCTCGGCGAGGTCGACCGGCAGCGGCGCGAGCTGGTCGCCAACGTCAGCCACGAGCTGCGCACGCCCATCACCGGGCTGCGGGCCGTGCTCGAGAACGTCGTGGACGGCGTCTCCGCCGCCGACCCCGTCACCATGCGCACCGCGCTCGCCCAGACCGAGCGGCTCGGCCGCCTCGTCGCCCAGCTCCTCGACCTGTCGCGGCTCGACTCCGGCGTGCGCCTCATCGAGGCCGAGGCCGTCGCACTCGCGCCGCTCGTCGAGCAGGCCGTACGCGAGGCGGCGCTGGCCCGCGAGGACGTCTCCATCCGGCCGTCCGTCCCTGACGACCTCGTCCTGCGGGCCGACCCCGACCTGCTGGCGCAGGTGCTGGCCAACCTGCTCGACAACGCCGTACGGCACAGCCCGCCCGGCGGGACGGTCACCGTACACGGGGCCGCCGTCGGGCCCGGCGTCCGGCTCGCCGTCGAGGACCAGGGGCCCGGCATCCCCGCCTCCGCCCGTGCACGCGTCTTCGAACGCTTCTCCCGCCTCGACACCGGCCGCGGCGCCGCCACCCGCGGCGCCGGGCGGGGGCGGGCCCGAGAGCACGACAACCGCGAGCGGAGCTAGGAAGAGCG
>NZ_JBFAQA010000061.1:0-12316 GCF_040677005.1 Nonomuraea sp. NPDC049421 | reverse complement strand
TCAGAACGGGAGCCACTGTGACCCTCACGCCCGTCGAGAGCCCGCAGCACGGCGTCGTCGACGATGTGTCTTGATCAGCCTTTGGTCGATACTTCACGAGAAGCGTCGCTCGGTGGCTGTCCGTCGATCTCCCGGCGCACCGGCCGGTTGCTATCGGACACCCGCGTGCCGGACGCGTGCCGAAGAGCATCAGACGAGCATGACCTCGGCCATATTCGCCTCGCACCAGGCGTATAAGAACCGAGAAACCCAGGTCAGAAGGGGGTGTGGAGTGGTAGGGCGGCGCCGTTAGCGTCCATGGGAGTGGTGTACGGGTTTGAACCCGTTCGTCACCTTGCTGTCGGACTGGCGCAGTCTCGCCGGGCTTCTCCCGCCGCCTCGCACTGCTCGGGTAGCTACGGTCCGCGACCAAGGAAGCGAGCCGGAGCCACGGAGCGAGCACATCACTGATTCCCTTTGTCCGGTTACGGAGTGTTGCGTACCCAATAGGGCTGTTTGTCATTTTGTGATGATCGCTCGTCTTGTCTGGTAGGTCGAATTTCCTTACTTTGTGTGTCGGAAGTGATCGACTCCGAGTCGCACAGCCCGGGAAGGGTGTGGCGGAGAGCGACGGCTGCCGTCTTGTTGGTGCCTTTCGTTGTGGTTCGGAGCGTGATCGCGTATGCGCCGGTTCTTCTCGCGTGCTGCCGTTGCCCGGTCGGCGGCTGCCGTCTTGATCGCCGGCTTGCCAGGCTTCGTCCCTCTGACCGCGCTTCCCGTCTCCGCCCAGGTGACGGTAGGCGGAGAAACGGTCACCGTGCAGGGAACCATGGAGGTGCCGAAGCAGCGACGCGGATCGGCGGGCGTACTGCCGAACCTGACCGTCACTCCTGCCCAGGCGACGGATGCGACTGCGGAGGCCGATCCGCCCGTGCCAGGAGCTCTGCAGGCCGATGCCGGCGGATGGCCACGGACAGCTCTCAAGACCGAGCCGACTACGGAGTCGCAGTTACCCGCCGGCGTCCGCCGTGCCGAGCAAAAGGATCGGGCGACCGCGGCGAGTGCCTTCCCGCTGATCGAGGATGTGTATCCCGACGCGGGCTCCATGGTGGGGACGACGACTCCGCTGCTCACCGTGCGGTCAGTGCGTGTAGGTGTTCCTTCGGACCCGTTTAGCCCGTTGAATTACACGTACCACATCTGTGAGAAGCCGGAAGAAGACGAGGAAGACTCGGGCTCTCCTGCTCCCACACCGCGTTGCTGGAACTCCGCCGCACTTGAGGATGTGGACTCGTGGCGGGTGCCGGCGGGCAGGCTGGAATGGGGCAAGCAGTACGAGTGGTGGGTGCGTATCGTCGACTCGGAAAGCAAAGCGGTCGCCACGAGCGATAAGCAGCTCATCCTGGTCAGTTCGCCTCAGCCGATCAATAGCTCCCATTTGGGTGATCGCGTCAACGGCGAGCAGGAGTTCTCGCTGGTCAGCGGGAACTACACCACGGCTGCGAGGGACGCCCAAGTGCCCGTGGCCGGGCCGGCGCTCACGGTGGAGCGCACGTACAACAGTATGGACACGCGGACCAGCGGAATCTTTGGCGCCGGCTGGTCGACGGCCTGGGACATGAACGTGACGCCCGAGCGATCGGGGACGACGATCACCGGCTTGCTGGTGACGTACGCCAATGGGCGCAAGGTCCGATTCGCGGCCAAGGGAGATGGCGCCTACCAGCCGCCGCCGGGCATGAAGGACTCGCTAGCCGATGTGGACGGCGGCGGCTGGCGGCTGAAGGACACCGCCTTGATGTCCTACACCTTCAATGAGGCGGGCCGGCTGCTCAGGATCGAGGACAATCGTGGGCGGGCGCTGACGCTCGACTACAACGCTGACGGCACCTTCGACACGGTGACCGGGTCCGGTGGTCGGGCACTGCATTTCACCTGGAACGGCCCGCGGGTGGCCACCGTGTCCACTGACCAGGTCAACGGCAAGGCGCTGACCTGGACCTACACCTATTCGGGCGACAATCTGACCTCGGTGTGCGCACCAGGCGAGACGCCAAGCTGCACCACCTACAGTTACGGTGACGGCTCCCGCTACAAGGGTCTGGTGTTGGACTCCGAGCCGGTCGGCTATTGGCGGCTGGGCGACGCGCAGCACGAACAGGCCGCCAATCTGGGCACTGACGGTGGTCTCGGCACCTACGACAATGTGACTCTGGGCCAGCCGGGGGCGCTGGAGGGAAGCGCTGACACCGCCGGTGGCTTCACCAGGTCCACCATGGAGCTGCCCGAGTCCATGCTGGACCGCCTGCGGGATCAGGTGTCGGTCGAGGGCTGGATCAAGACGACGCAGCCCGGCGTGATCCTTTCGGCTGACGAGTTGTTCAGCGGCGGGCCTGGTGCCGGGCTCCCGGTCCTGTATGTGGGCACGGACGGCAAGTTGCGGGGTCAGCTGGGCCAGGTGAACGGCCAGTACACGCCGATCACATCGGGAGCTGCGGTCACCGACGATCAGTGGCACCACGTGGCACTCACCGTGACGGGGAACAAGCAGACGCTCTACCTCGACGGGCAGGCAGTGGGCCAGCTGAACGGAGCGCTCTGGAACGAGGTGCGCCGCTACGCCTATGTGGGGAGCGGCTACCGCGCCAGCTCCTGGTCCGACGTTCCTGGCGGGCCGCGCACGTCCGGTGCATGGTCGTTCAAGGGTTCGATCGACGAGTTCGCGCTGTACGGCAAGCCGCTCACGGCGGCTGAGGTGCAGGCGCACTGGGCCGCCCGTACCAAGATCAGCCACAAGATGTCGCAGGTCACGCTGCCGTCCGGACGGATCTGGGCCAGCAACACCTACCACCCGGCGACCGACCGGCTGGATTCGCACACCGACCGGCATGGCGGTACGTGGAAGCTCGGCACGTTCACCACCGATTGGACCGAGGGCCTTTACAAGATCCGGTTGACCGATCCGCGCGGCGGCACCCTCGACCACGCCTATGACTCCATGCGTAATGCGCTCCTGGTGTATTCGGTGGACCAGGCCGGGGCCAAGACCAGCTACGCGTACGACACCGGGGGTTTCTGGATCAAGGAGACCGACCCGAACGGCAACGTCTTCCAGCAGTGGAACGACAAACGCGGTAACCACATCCAGAGCAAGTCCTGCCGCGGGGCAGGCAGCTGCCAGCGCTTTTATTTGAGCTACCACGTCAATGAGGACGACGACTTCGATCCGCTCAATGACAAACTGCGGGGCTACCGCGATGCCCGCTCCGCTGACCGGGACGACAACACCTACGCCACCACGTTCGAATACAACAGTTATGGCGAGCAGACCAAGCAGACCACCCCGGCCACGCCCGACTTCCCCGATGGCCGATCCGTCACCGTCACTTACACCGACGGCAGCGAACCTGCTATCGGCGGCGGCACCACCCCACCAGGGCTGGAGAAGACGCGGACCGATCCGCGCGGCAACACCTGGTCCTACAAATACACCGCAGCGGGCGACCTGGCGGAACAGACCGACCCCGCCGGCCTGGTGACGAGGCTCGGCTATGACGAAATCGGCCGGGCCACCTCCGCCACCAAGGTGTCGAAGGCCCACCCGGATGGTGTCACGACGTCCGTCACCTACGATCAGGCCGGCCGAGTGGCCACGGTGACAGGGGCGGCGGTCAAGAACGAGATCACCGGCGTCACGCACACCGCTCGCACCAGCTACGGCTACGACTCGGACGGCAACAAGCTGTCCACCTCCATCACCGACCTGACCGGCGGCGACGCCGAACGAAAGACCGTCTACACCTACGACGATCACGGCCGCGTGGACTCCGTCACCGACCCCGAAGGCGGCGTGACCCGGCAAACCTGGAACACCATCGGTCTGAAAGCCACCTCGACAGACGCCCGCGGGACCGTCTACGTCTACGGCTACAGCAACCGGGGGGAACTGACCACCACCACGCTGAAGGGATGGACCGGCAGCCCGGTCGATCCGAAGCAGGCCACCGACGTAGTGCTGGAAAGCCGCAGCTACGACAGCGGGGGGCGTCTGGTCGCGCAGGTGGACGCGGAGGGCCGGAAAACCTCCTTCAGCTACTTCGGCGACAACCTGCTGGCGGAGAAGATCGGCGACGACGTCAAACTGAACGACGCAACCGGCACCACCGACGTGGTGCTGCAGAGCAACACCTACGACGCGGCGGGCAACCTCGTCCAGCAGGTCACCGGCGGAAACAAGAAAGAGACCACGGCCTTCGCATACGATGCCGCGGGGCGTCTGTCCTCGAAGACGTTCGACCCGGACGGGCTCAAGCGCCGGACGAGCTACGGCTACGACGCCAACGACAACGTCATCAAGTCCACGCTCACAGCGGCCGGGACGTCGCGCACCGAGATCACGGAATACGCCTACGACAAGCTCAACAAGCAGATCAGGCAGAGCGTGGAGAACGGCGACCAGGACATCGTCTCCACCGTCACCTATGACGATCGTGGCCTGCCTGTGGAGGCCACCGACCCGCGCGGCAACGCCGACGGAGCGAACACCGACGACTTCACCGCCACGATGCGCTACGACGCCCTGGATCGACTGGTGGAGACTAAGGCGCCGCAAGTACAGGTGGATAAGGACGGCGCCTCCACCCAGGCTCGCCCCTCGACGCTGGTGGGCTACGACACGGTGGGCAACCAGACGCACGAGCGTGACGCAGAAGGACGCGTCATCACCTCGACGTTCGACAAGGCCGGCCGCCTGATCAGTGCCACCGCTCCCGCCTACACGCCGCCCGGCGGCAGCGCGATCACATCCACTGTGCAACATGCCTATGACAAGGCCGGACAGCGCATCAGCACCACCGACCCGCGCGGTTACGTCACCTCCTACGAGTACGACCAGCTCGGCCGCCAGGTCCGCGTCACCGACCCCGCACCCGACGGCGTCACCCCGGGTACCCGAGTGGCCGAGTACGACATGGTGGGCCAGCAGTTGTTCAGCGTGGACGCCACCGGCGCCCGCACCGGGGCCACCTACGACGACCTCGGCCGGCAGGTCACCGCCACGCAGATCGAGCGCAAGCCCTCCAGCGCCGTCTACACCACCACCATCGAGTACGACCAGGCGGGCAGGCTGATCAAGCAGACCGCCCCGGGCGGCATCGCCACCAGTTACACATACAACGCGGTCGGCGAAACCGAGACGATGACCGACTCAGGGACGAAGGTCACCATGGCCTATGACCAGGCCGGCCGCCTGGTCAGGACCACAGACGCCTTCGGGAACGCCACAGTTGCCGAGTACGACCTGGCCGGCCGCAAAACCGCGACCAAGGACCTGGACGCTGAGGGCACGGTGCTGCGTACCTACCGGTATGGCTACGACCTGGCGGGCAACCAGATCAGCACCACCTCGCCTGAGGGACATGTCACCGAGCAGGTCTTCGACGCACTGAGCCGAGTCACCTCTTTGATCGAGCCGGTCACGGACAGCGAGTCGATCACAACCCGTTTCGGTTACGACGCCACCGGTGCCCGCACCAGGCTGACCGACGGACGCGGCAACGCGACTTGGACCAGCTACAACAGCCTCGGCCTCGTGGAGGAGGTAATCGAACCGGCCACGGCAGCTCACCCCGACGTGGCGGACCGCACCTGGACGCATTCCTACGACGCGGCCGGTAACCAGACGGCCACCATCCAGCCCGGCGGCGTACGCATCGACCGTACCTTCGACCACCTGAACCGGCTCACCAAGGAGACCGGAGAGGGCGGCGGCGCCGCGACGGCCGAGCGCACGTTCGGTTACGACCAGGCCGGCCGTCGAACCAGCGCCGGTGACCTGACCATCGAATACAACGACCGGAGCCTGCCGCTCAAGATCATGCGCGGGACGGTCCAGGAAACCGCCTACGCCTACGACGGCCTCGGTAACCCCATTCAGCGTATCGACGCAGCAGGCAATGCCGCCTTCACCTACGACACCGCCAACCGGCTCAAGACCGCTACCGACCCCGTCACCGGTCGGACGCTCACCTACGGCTACGACGGGGCCAGCCGGCTGAAGACCATCACGACCACCAGCGGCACGGCCGGCACCCAGACCTTCGAGTACGACGACCTGGCCCGCATCACCGGTCAGACGCTGAAAAACGGCTCTGGCACCCAACTCGCCAAGATCACGTACGGGTGGGACAAGGACGACAACCTCACGACCAAGACCACCGCGGGTACCGCCGGGGCGGGCACGAACACCTACGCCTACGACCACGCGGGACGGCTCATCTCCTGGACGGCCCCCGGCGGCGCGGTCACCTCTTACGAGTGGGACGCGGCCGGCAACCGTATCAAAGCGGGGGACAAGTCCTTCACCTATGACGAGCGCAACCGCCTCATCTCCGGTGACGGGACCGACTACACCTACACACCACGTGGCACCATGGCGACGAGCACCAAGGCGGGTGCCACCACGCAGTACACGTTCGATGCCTTCGACCGGCTCATCGCGGACGGCGAGAGCCTCTACGCCTACGACTCCCTTGACCGTCTCGCCTCCCGCATCAGTGGCGCCGCCAAGCAGACCTTCGCCTACAGCGGGCTGGGGAACGACCTGGCCGCCATCTCCGACAGCAGCGGCGCCATCCAGGCGACGTATGCCCGCGGTCCAGGCGGAACGCTGCTCGGCCTGAAGGAGGGCGATAACCCGGCGGTAGCGGCGCTGAGCGACCTGCACGGCGACCTGGTGGCCACCTTCACCGACAGCCTGCAGAGCTCCACCGCATACGACCCGTTCGGCACCATCACCGACCAAGCAGGTCCCGAAACCACTCTCGGCTACCAGGGCGGGTACACCGACCCCGACACCGGCAAGGTGAACATGCACGCCCGCTGGTACCAGCCCGGGGCCGGTGCCTTCATCAGCCGCGACAGCTGGACCCTCGACCCGACTCCGTCGGTGCAGGCCAACCGCTACACCTACGCCAACGCCTCACCGCTCACCGGCACCGATCCCACCGGCCACATGGTCCTGCACGACATCGAGGGCGGGATGGGGGACCGCGGCGGCGCAAGCCACTGCAGCATGTTCGGCGACTGCATCCCGGGCAACGAGTGGATTCCCGACGTCGACTACAACCCCGGGTTCAGCGAAGAGGAAGCACGCCGTATCCACGTCGTCCCCGATGGACTCGGCGTCGGCCGAAACGCGCCGAACGGCTTCTGGTCAGACAGCTCGAAAGAGGGCGACCGGGCCCGGCGCAACTTCATCGCCTTCTACGACCCGGCGCTGTACGAGACCGACGAAGACGTGGAAGCCCTCTGGGCGGCCGCAAAACTTGCAGCAAAAACCAGCGAATGCGTCTGCTTGCCTGCAGCCTCCGGATCCGCCAACAGCGGGATCACCTGCTCCAGCTACTACGGGGCAGAAGCGTGCAAAGAGATCAAAAAAGCAGCAAAACTAGCTAAAACGATGAAGGATTTCCTGAATGAGTGTCTAATTGACGGCGGTCCAATGATTGATCGTTGCCGTAAATGGCAGGGTGAACTGAATATTTCGATCGATACCTGGGCTCAACTCATCAGGGACAATTTCGAGTACCTCAGGAACAAGAAGGGTGGCAAAGTTGAGCTGCTGGCGCTCCTAGGAGAGTTCTTCTTCGGCGACGCTGCGGATTGCATCAATGGAAACGCCATCTCGTGCGGACTTTTCGCACTTAACTTCGTTCCAGGCGGAAAACTAGCGTCAACCGGACTAAAGGGCTTAGGTAAGCTGCTGACAGTTGGCAGTAAGGTAGCGAAGGCGTGCAGCAGCTTCCTGCCGGGAACCTTGGTGCTGATGGCAGATGGCCATCGCAAACCAATCGAGGACGTGCGTGTTGGAGACATGGTCTTGGCTACTGATCCCACGACTGGGGCAACGGCAGCCAAGAAGGTTACTGCCCTAATCAGCAGTTTCGGCTCCAAAAATCTGATCGAAATCACCATCAAGGCCGAGCATAAGGGCGAAGTCGACCACTGGTCGGTAATCGCAACAGCTCAGCATCCTTTCTGGGTATCTTCTTCGAGTAGCTGGATCGAGGCCACCTATCTCCAACCTGGAGCGCGGCTTCGTACCTCCGCCGGTGATCGGGCCCAAGTCGTTGAGGTGAAACGATGGACCTCTATGCAGCGGGTGTACAATCTGACAATTGCTGACATTCACACCTACTACGTAGGGGCGAGAAGTCAGAATGTTCTGGTACACAATGCTGGTCCGTGTAATATTCGAGTTTCGGTCGCCTTCCAGGACTGGGCGACAAAGGGTGCCCATATGCATATGGGAAAGTATGAAGTGCGCGTTTATCCCGATGGAAAGGGGGGAATCGGAGTCGCGGGAATCAGGCTCAAGAATGGGTCGCCAAGCGCGGCCGACCTGCAGGTTGCACTAGCGGCAATATACCGTGACCCTCAGCTTCGAGCCAGCTTGATTCGCAATGCGAAAGATGTCATGGCTCGTATGAACAGCGGAGAGTTGGGTATGAATAAGAATCGTGCATCGGAGATGCACTTCCTCATAAAGGCATTGGAAAAAATTGAATGAGATAGACTTTTACGCACAGGTGGCTACTGCCGGTACTATACTCGGCATAGGCGTCGGATCAACGCCAGATCAAGTAGAGTCTATTCTGGGTGCAGACTTCCTCGATGATCGTCAGCGCGGTCTGCTACGTCGAGATTATGGGCTCCTGGAGTTCGCGTTCTATCCAGGTGCAGTATGGGAGTGTCGAGCAGTCAGCGTCCAGGTTCACCGACTCCAGTGGGATGATGGCGACATGATTCCGGTCATTCTACGAGACAGATTTGGAGAGTTCTCATCACAGATTAAGATGTCCGCTCTCGAAGGGCGGATCGGGAAGCTCGGATGCCATGTCATTGCTATGCCTAGTGGCGCTGATCTTGATTTCAAGAGGTTGATCGTTCAGGAGTCTGGTGTCGAGATTATTGTCTCAAATGCGCAGTTGCACGGCGAATCCGGTTTCGCCATATCTGGCGACGTATGGTCCATTCTATTGTCGTGATACATACAGCATGAAAGTTAATTAATCAACGCGCTATAGGCCAGTAAATGACCGGAGTACCCGACCACGCCATCTCCATCGGATTGAGTTCGGGCGCGTAGGCCGGCAGGCAGAGAACATCGTCAGCCACGGGGCATGAATCGATCAGGCTGCTTATCAGGGCGTCGACTTGGATATCGACGTTGTCCCAGATCAGCGCGATCGGCCCGCCGAGTTGCTGGTGAGCGGCGTGCAGTAAGTGGGCGTAGTCGCTTTCGCCGAACCTTTGCCTTCGTGCTTGTGCCTGTGCGGTGCTAAAACGCGGACACTGCTGCTGAGCTGGGCGTTTGCCGGGTGATCAGGCTGCTCTGCGGTACTCGCTGATGAGTCCTGTGACGGTCCTTCGACGGTGGATCCGGGAAGTCATGTCGATCACCTGGCTGGGGTCGTGCAATGGAGGGCGGAGTGAACGGCCCTGATGCGGGCGATGATGGTTGAAATGGCGTTCGTACTCGGTCAGGACCTTGCGCAGGTGCCGCTCGCCATGGATGAGCAGGTGATCGAGGCACTCACGGCGTAGCGTTCCCACGAACCGTTCGGCGAACGCGTTCGCCCGTGGTGACCGGACGGGCGTCTTGATGACCCGCACGCCAGCGGCGGCGAACACCTCATCGAACAAGCGGGAGAACTTGCCGTCACGGTCCCGGATGAGAAACCTGAAGGTGCCGGCGCGTTCACCCAGGTCCATCAGCAGGTTCCGGGCTTGCTGAGTGGTCCATGCGCCCGTTGGGTTGGAGGTGACGCCCAGCAGGTGTACGCGGCGTGTCTCGATCTCCATGACGAACAGGACATACAGGCGTTTGAGGAAGACAGTGTCGACGTGCAGGAAGTCGCAGGCCAGGATGCCGGAGGCTTGCGAGGTGAGGAACTGTCGCCAGGTCGGTGATATCTGGCGTGGCGCTGGACCGAGGCCGGCCGCGACGAGGATTCGGCGGATGGTGCCCTCCCCGATCTGATGGCCGAGGCCTAGGAGTTCGCCCTGGATCCGCCGGTGCCCCCATCGTGGGTTCTCTCTGGCCATTCGGATCACCAGGTTACGCAGCTCATCTGGGATCGGTGGACGTCCGGCAGCCGCGTTTGGGTAAGTCCAGCGTTGGCTGACCAGGCGGCGGTGCCAGGCCAGCAAGGTGCCCGGCGTCGCGATCCGATGAAGGCGAAGCCGCGTGGGCAGCAGTCGTGTCAGTGCGGTCAGCAGCGCCCGGTCGGCCCAGTCCGGTTGCGGCCGGGCGACCTGACGACGCAGGACGGCGACCTCATGACGCAGCACCAGGATCTCCACCTCTTTGGAGGTGTCGCCTCGCGAGAATAGCGTCACCCAGCCGAACAACCGGACCATGAGCAGATACAGTAGGCGTAGAAACACGTGTGCCGAGGATAGAAGGCCAGATCAGATGCCATGGATGAGGTTTGGCACCGCACACGGTTCGCGAGCATCGGCAACGACGAGGAACTGCAGCGGATCAGTCGTGCCATCGTCGAACGGCTTGCCTGAGCCGGAGTGAGGGTGCAGGTTCCGCGACGGGTGGCTGCGTCCCCGCGGTTGCTAGCACACTGGCTTTAGGTATCGGGAAAGGCGCAGCTCGAACCCTGCGTCCTGGCCGGAGGCCGTGAGTGTGCGACCGCCGCTGGTCGTGAGGTTCCATAGCCAGGGCTGTACGTGGCGGAGCGGGGACTGTTCGGGGACCACTTGCAAGCCCGCCGAATTGCCGAGTTGTTCTTTCAAGGATCAAGGCGGCGGCGCACCCGCCGCCGCGCGGCCCGAGCTTGCAGGCCGCGCGTGCGGTCTGGGGGCCGTTCTCGCGCGCGGCCCGCCACTCGGGCCGCATCGGGCAGCTCGACCCCCGGCCCTCAAGCCCCATCAACAGTTGCTACACGCCCAGATCAGCCGGAGTTACCATCAGCACCACTCGATCAGCCTCGATATCGAACCCAAGATCCGGATGGCCAGGAGATCCCTCCGCACTCATCAACACGGACTTCCCGAGACACCGTCCGATCACGCAGAAGAACCGCACCAGGACGTCCAGCCGCTCTTGCCCCTGCAACTCTCTGAGATCGACGTCGAAGTCGATGGATTCCACTTGATACATCCGGAAAATAATCAGGATCTCAGGGATCGGCCAGACCTTCAGCACGGGCGAGAGGCTCAGCTCAGGCACGCCGCCGCCATCCACGGCCGCGACCATGTCAGCAGCCGAAGAAAGCTTTATCGGCTCGCCACCCACCGCGTAGGCGTACTGCCAACCCTGCGCACGAACGAGATCCAGCAGCACCTGCCAGTCCTCGACAGTCGTCCCCTCTACAACCACATCAGGCAACGCTCCGTTGACCTCAGGGTCGAAGAGGACCTTCACGTCATCCCAAAGCAGGTCAGGCACAGCACTCATCATCCCTCAAGAACGCGCCTCCGGCGGGGGACCCCGGCTCCGGGGTGATCGCCGCGCGGACCTAAGGTCCGTAGATGCCTGAGGTGGAAGCTGATCATCCCGTCCGCCATCGACCCGGGACAAGCCGAGCAGACCAGGGCCACGGGGCCAAGGTCGTTCCTCCAGTTGGGGGCTCCGCCTTGTCCCCGTGGCCCTGGCCCGCTTCCCCTTCGGGCGGGGCGACGGTAAACGGGATGATCTCAGTGTCGAGCAGGCGGGGTGTGCGCAGGTGCGCGATCCATGTCACCCTGCGCCTATGCTCACCGTTCGCCAGCTCCTCGACTACCTCACCGGCTTACCCGACGAAACGCCCGTCGTGGTCGACGTCAACTCCGGAGGTTGGTATCTCCGCGTAGAAGAACTCAACGTGACGACCGCCCAAGATGCGACACCCGGTGGCGACCCTCTCGAAGGCACCGAGATCAATATCTTCTGGGAACCCGGCCAGCACGGCTGGACCATAGACGGCCCCTCCAAGACGCTCTTCACTCTGGACGACGTAGAAGTGAATCGCGGCCCCTCAGACACCATCGCCTGTTCGTCTTGATTGGGTGGTCGTTGGCTGCGCGTCTGGTGAGGTCGGTGGCCGTTGTAGTGATCGATGTACTCGTTCAGAACCGAGTGCAGGTGACGTTCACCGTAGATCAGCATGCGGTCGGTGCACTCGGCGCGCACCGTCCGGATCCATCGCTCGGCATAGCAGTTCGCTCTTGGTGTCCGTGGCGGCGTCTCCCTCTCTGTCAGACTGCTGTGGTACATGGGACAGATGAGTCCTTTTGATGTAAAGCAGGGCGAGACAGGACGATCGAGACAGTGACGATGACC
>NZ_JBFAQA010000060.1:0-14318 GCF_040677005.1 Nonomuraea sp. NPDC049421 | reverse complement strand
CTTCACCGCCGGTCGCCCGCCCGAGAAAGGAACTCTCGTTGAGGTCTTACACCAGCTCCACAGGCGTTTCACCTCTCCGCCGGCCCGGCGGCGAGCACGTTCCTGGCCGCGTTCACATCCCGGTCATGGACCGCGCCGCAGGCACACATCCACTCCCGGACGTTCAGCGGCATCTTCTTTTGCAGGGCCCCGCACTGCGAGCACAGCTTGGAGGAGGGAAACCAGCGGTCGACCGTCACCACGGTTCGCCCGTACCATCGCGCCTTGTACTCCAGCATGCCGCGCATCTGGCGCCACGAGGCGTCGGAGACGGCGCGGGCCAGACTGCGATTCTTGACCATGGTGCGGACGGTCAGGTCTTCCACGGCGATCACTTGATTATCGCGAACAAGCCGTGTCGTGACCTTGTGCAGGTGATCTCTTCTGCGGTCGGCGATCCGCGCGTACACCCTGGCGACCCTGGCTCTGGCCTTGGCCCGGTTGTTCGACCCCTTCTCCTTACGGGCCAGGGCCCGCTGAGCCTTGGCCAGCCTGCGCCGATCGGCGCGCTCGTGACGCGGGTTGACGATCTTCTCGCCGGTCGAGAGCGTCGCCAGCGCGGTGATGCCGGCGTCTACACCGACGCTCTGCCCGGCGGGCGGGAGCGGGCTGATCTTCTCCTCGACCAGGAGGGACACGAACCAGCGCCCGGCCGCGTCCTTCGACACGGTGACCGTGGACGGCTGCGCCCCCTCCGGCAGCGGACGCGACCACACGATGGCCGGCGGCGTGTCCATCTTGGCCGGCGTCAACTCCCCGTCCCGCCAGCGGAACGCCGAGTGGGTGTACTCCGCCGACGCCCGGGACCTCTTCCGGGACTTGAACGCCGGGTAGTTGGCGCGCTTGGCGAAGAAGTTCGCGAACGCCGCCTGAAGATGCCGCAACGCCTGCTGAAGAGGGACCGACGACACCTCCGACAGGAAGCCGTACTCGCCGCTGCGCTTCCACTCCGTCAGCCGCGCGGAGGACTCCACATAGGAGACACGGCGGCCTTCCAGCCGGTAGGCGCGGGTGCGCTCCTCGAGTGCCTTGTTGTAGACGAGGCGGACGCAGCCGAACGTCCGGGCAAACTCGCCGGCCTGCTCGGGGGTCGGATAGAAGCGGTACTTGTAGGCCCGCTTCACGACCTGCGCCACGCCTCAAACGCTACCGAACGATCAGCTAGAGGCCGCGCCTGTGTTCGATACGCCGGTTCGCCTGACAGCGAATCGGCTGCCCCTGTCCTGCTCCGCAGGGGTCCGATTCCTTCCCCGCCTGAAGGCGGGGGTTTCCACGGAGGTATCTGATGACCGACCCCCACCTCCCCGATCGACGCGCGTTCCTGCGGCGGACAGGATGGGCCGTCGCGGGGGCACTGCTTCCGGCGACTGCCGCCGAGACGGACGCCGACCCCGACGCCCTGTTCAAGGCAGGCAGGCTCGCCGCCGTCGAACCCGGCTACCGGCGCCGGCTGCGCAAGCGGCCGCGTGACGCGCGTGCCGTACGCCATCACCTTCGACCACCGGACCATGCACCCGTCCATCCCGTGGGTGAGCCCCCGTCACCGTCCTTCCGCCTGAAGGCGTTCGGCGGACGGTGCAGGGCTTTGGTCCCTAACCCTGCAGGCGGCTGGGCGGGCAACCTGGAGATATGAAACTCGACTCGGCCGGACTGCAGGTGCTCACGCACGAGGAGTGCCTGGGCCTGCTGCCGTCCCGTCCGATCGGGCGCATCGTGTTCACTGACCGTGCCCTGCCGGCCGTGCAGCCGGTCAACTTCTGCCTGGACGGGCAGGACATCGTGATCAGGACGGCTGCCGGCTCCAAGCTGGCGGCCGCCACCCGCCGGTCGGTCGTGGCGTTCGAGGTGGACGACTTCGACAGCGACGCGCGCAGCGGCTGGTCGGTCACCGTCGTCGGGTACGCCCGCGTCGCCGACGACCCGGAGGAGATCGCCCGGCTGGAACGGCTGCCGCTGGCCCCTTGGACGCCTGGCCGCGACCACTTCATCGTCATCACGGCCGTGGAGGCCAGCGGGCGGCGGCTCACCTGAGGCCGGACAGCTCGTCCCGCAGGCAAGGCGGCGAGATCGTCCAGGTCTGGGACGCCGTCGGGGTCGGCCAGGATGGTGATGACGACCGTGCCGGCGCGGCGAGCAGCCAGAGCATCGGGCCGAACAGCTCCGCCGCCGACGCGGTCGCGGCGTGCTTCTTGCGCGCGGCGAGCAGTGCGGAGATGCGCCTCACGCGGTGGGCGGGATCGCCGGTGACGGGGAGCGCCGCCCACCGCGACGGCGGCAAGGGGCCGGTCAGCACGGCGGCGGTGTCCAGAAGCGCCCGCGCGTCGCCGGGCGCGGGGCAGGCCATCTCGCGGACGTGCCGCCGCAGGTCGAAGCGGGGCGGCTCCCGTCGCCGGCATGGTGGCTCTGAGGGGCCAGCGCGGTCGATCACCGATGACTCGGGACGATGCGTGCGTCCGGCCCTGGGAAGACGAGGGACTCGCGCCCGTCGTCCAGCCAGCACACCCGGTAGGGCGGCGAGCCGTCGGCATGCTCCACGCCCACGACCAGGCCCGTCCGGCGGGTGCTCGGGCCGTACATGCCTTCCACGATCAGCCGGTCTCCCACGGTCGCCTTCATGATGAGCTCCTTCGACGGTGTCGCCTCCAGCCTCCGGCGGCCGGATCACACAGGGAAGGGCCGGAAGTCGCCGACCGGACGGGACGTTCGTCCCCTCAGGGGGAGCAAGCCAGAATCCAGCGGGCCGTGGGGCGATGCTCGATCGGGCCTGGGCGAGGAACCGTACGCGCAGATCGGCCATGAAGTCCTCACCCCGGGACAGGGCGAGCCTGCGAAGGGGGCCGCCGTCGGTCATGGCGGTCCAAACGTCTCGGCGTCGGGGTGGCTGATCGGGTGTGAGACGTCCTCGTCGCATTCGCCCCCCGGCAACCCCGTGAACGGCATCACCGACACCGACACCACGTACCCGCCGCTCATCGATGCCCTGGCCGGCCACGGCCTGGCGTACCTGCACATCGTCTTCGCCGACCTCGACCAGTCCCTCTTCCAGCACATCCGTAGGGCCTGGCCCGGCACCCTGATCGCCAACCCGGTGCTGCCCATGGACCAGATCCCCACCGACGGCGGCCGGCAAGCCGCCGAACGCCTCCTGACCGCCAGCGCCGACCTGATCTCTCTCGGCCGCCCCTTCCTGGCCAACCCCGACCTCGTCGAACGCCTCCGCACCGGCGCCCCCGTCAACCCGGTCAGGGACGGCAAACTGATGTACACGGGCGGCGAGACCGGCTACATCGACTACCCCGTGATGTCCGGATGAACGATGATCTTCGAGATCTCCGCCACCACGGTAACCGCGAGCGACTGCTTCGTCCCGCACCTACGGGGTTCCGAGGGCCCGCGTGGGAGGGCCCTCGGCGCCTGCCTCACTTGAGCACCTCCGTCTTGTCACCGGAGACGAACGCGTGGCGCAGCGTAGCGACGAGCCACAGCGCGATGGTGCAGAAGAACAGCACCGCGAGAGCCACCTCACTTGCCAAGACGAGCGCGAACAGGCCCGCGAGCAGCGCGACGCCGCCCGCCGTGCTCATGACGCCCACGTACAGGCCCTTGTACTCCCCCGGCACCGCGCCCAACGCGCAACCGCCCACGAGCCCCAGCAACAGGATGGCCCCGGCGGCGCCACGGACGTCGCCGATCACCGGCAGGTCCGCCCCTTGGGTGAAGGCGACGTAGATGGTGACGTTCACCCCCGCTACCACTGTGGCGAGGGCGTCCTTCCAGGTCAGTCTCATCGTGCCACCTCCTTTCACCCCTGAGCGTCCGCCGGGGCGAGGGCCGCGAGCAGGGCCGTTGGTCCCGGGCAGCGAGGCCGTTCGCCGGTGTCCGCAGGAGGCGAGCCGGACCACCATGGGGGCATCACCGTCAGGGGAGGCGAGCCATCATGACCGGCAGACGCATGATCATGGAAGTACCCGTGGACACGGAGTTGCTGGCACTGAAGAAGCGGGTGACGGCCCTGGAAGAGCAGGTCCGTACGCTGACGGCGGCGAACCTCGCCCTCGTCCGCAGCATGGAACACCTCCAGCGCACCGAATCGGCTGGCCGGATGAGCCCGTCATGACATGCAGGGGAATGATCAGACGTCGAGGTCGACTTCGGGGTGGGTGAACCGCACGGGCTTGCCCAGCGACCGGGCGTAGGCGATCTCGGCTCGGGTGCTGTCTCCGATGTAGTCGCCGACCACGAGCACCTCGTCAGCAAGCCGGATCTTCGCCCGGTGCAGATCGTCGAGCCGCACCTTCAGCGCCTCGGCCGCCACAGGATCGGATCAAGGTTCGTGCGACGACTTCATGTCACGACCCGGCTGACGACGATCTTTCCGGGTGCGCGGCGGCCTCCAGCAGCGAGATCCATGCCGCCCATGGAGTTGCCCATGAGGATGACCGGCGCGCCGGCGACCTGCTCGATGAAGCGGTGCAGCAGCAGCCGGTCGGCCGCGACGGAGGCTTCCTCTCTCCCTGTGAGGGCCTTACCGCCGCACGCCGGTGTGGCCGGTGTGGCCGGTGTGCTCGCGCCACATCGCCACGCAGGCGGGCACCATCCAGACCACCGGCAGCGGGTAAAGGAGGACGCTCAGCCCTCCCCCGGGCACCAACGGCCCGCAACCGCTCACCGTGCCGGACAACAACAGCGCGTACGCCAGAGCCGCCACCACCGCCACTCAGCCGAAGCCAGCGGGGGAAGGCCCGATGGCGCAGCGAGACCGCGGCCACCACCGCGAGCATCACCGCCAGGGGCACGTTGGCCAGCCCGAACGTGGCGTTCGCCAGCGCGACGAGACCGCCGGTGACCTGCGCGGGCGGTGCGGTCGCCAG
This sequence comes from Nonomuraea sp. NPDC049421, assembly GCF_040677005.1. Taxonomy (NCBI): domain Bacteria; kingdom Bacillati; phylum Actinomycetota; class Actinomycetes; order Streptosporangiales; family Streptosporangiaceae; genus Nonomuraea; species Nonomuraea sp. NPDC049421. Next base: position 9,408 of record NZ_JBFAQA010000060.1, on the reverse strand, counting down.
GCCGATCCGGAACCCTGCGCGATCAGGCTGACGACCACCTGAGCGATCCCCGCCCCGAACGCCAGCGTCGACAATGCCTGCGAGCCGCCCTCCGCCCGGCCGAGACGCACGCGCAAGGCGGCGACGGAGCAGAGCAGGCCCGCGGCTCCCACCGTGAAGAACATGCTCTGACGAGCTGGTCCTGGCCGTGGGCGGCGAAGAAGCCGGTGGCGGGGCTGCCGCCCCCACGTTCGACAACCATGGCCGCGGCTCCGGCGGCGAACAGCCCGCCGGCGGCGCCCCACCGCTGCCACGACATCCCGGTCATGACCACCGCTCCGATCCTTGTACGGCGGGTGCGGGCAGCCCGACCTGCCCGCACCCGATATCGGACGGACAGAAGGTCAGTGCTCGACGGTGATCCGCCGGCCCTCCGCCTTCTTCTCCTCGGCCAGCCCCACGCTGACCTCCAGGACGCCGCCCTTGTAGACGGCCTTGACGTCATCGGTCTCGGCCGTGGCGGGCAGGGCCACCGTCCGCGAGAGCGACCCGTAGGCGAACTCGGAGCGGTGCGGCTCAGCGGACTTGCGGGTCTTCTCGGCCCTGATGTGCAGCATGCCGCCGTCCACGGTGACCTCGATGTCCTTGTCGGGGTCGATCCCCGGCAGCTCGGCGCGCAGCACGTACCGGCCGTCGGCGACGTAGTCCTCAACCCGGACGATCTGGCCGAACGGACGGAACCCGAACATCGGGCTCTCAACCCACTCCAGCAGCTCCGGGAACGGGAACCTGATGTCTTTCCGCTCGGGCAGGTTCATCGCAGCCTCCTTCCGTGGGACCCCCGGGTCCCGCATCTCCAGGGCACACCCGGCGGGGCCGCGTCTCCAGAGGAGAAAGCCCTGATGCCGCCGGGACCATCGCCGCCTTTGCGCGGACCCATCGTGGGACCTTCTTCTCTGGCGGCGGCGATCTCGATGACCTGCGCTGGAGGTGTCGGAACCGGTGGAAGGGAGGCCGCCATGGAATGGCCGCTCGCGATCGTCCTCGTCGCGGTGATCATCGCCGTGATGGTGATCGTCACATCGCTCATCGCCAGGAACAAGGGGTGAGCCCGCGCCCGGGACGGGCGTACGGGAGCCCGCGGCCCCCGTACGCCCGGCTCAGCGCCGTCGCCAGACCCCTGGCCGGACCAGCGCAGGAGCTCCGCCGCAGAGCCGCGCCGCAATGAAGGCACGAACCGAAGGAGGCACATCATGCACGTCACCGTCAACGAGGTCATGACCCGCGAGGTCGTCTCGGTCCACCATGCCACCCCGTTCAAGGACATCGCCGAGACGCTCATCGAGCACGGCGTCAGCGCCGTCCCGGTGATCGACGACGCGGGACATGTCCTCGGCGTCGTCTCCGAGGCCGACCTGCTGTGCAAGGAGGAGTTCCAGGAGCTCTACTACCAGGAGGGCTACAAGCCGCCGCTGCGCGCCCGGCTGCGCCACCGCCTGTCCCCGGAGGGCGCCGGCATGAGGGACAAGGCCGCCGGAGAGACCGCGGCCGAGCTGATGACCGCTCCGGCCGTCACCATCGCCGCCACCGCCTCCGTCGTACGGGCCGCCCGCACGATGGACGAGCACGGCGTCAAGCGCCTCGTCGTCACCGGCGACGGCGGCATCCTGCGCGGCATCGTCAGCCGCCGTGACCTGCTGAGAATCTTCGTCCGCTCCGACGCCGACATCGTCCGCACCATCCGAGAGGACGTGCTGGAACGCGCGCTGTGGGTCGAGACCCTCGGCATCAGGGTGGAGGCCGATCACGGCGTCGTCACGCTCTCCGGCTGGATGGACCGTCGCAGCGACGCGCGGATCGCCGCCCGGATGGCCGGACGGGTGGACGGCGTGGTCGGCGTCATCGACAAGCTCAACTGGAAGCGCGACGACAGGGTCTGGGGCGTCTGAGGCGGAGGCCGGCATCGCGGCTGGGCGGGATCGTGACAGGGTTCCGCTCGACCTGCCCGGTTCAGGCCGGATCCTGCTCGACTGCGGGTTGTTCCGTGGGCAGCGCGAGCTGCGCTTCTGGACCTGGGCCGCCCTTCCCCGCCCCCAGGTAGTCGGTGACGGCCGTCGTGCTCGTGCGTCCGCACCTGGGGCACTGCGGCCGCAAGCCGGCGCGGGTCCGCCACGCCTTCGACCGAAGCTCTCTCACCCAGGACGAAGGTCCCGCCTCACCGAGCCGTACGGCCCTGCCTGCCCGCACCGGCGACCCGCACGATGAAGGCCGAGGAGGTGCTGATGATGAGGTCCATCCATCCGATGATGTTGCGGCTGCGCCTGTACCGGCCGGACGGCAATCCCCTGCGACGGCGCTGCGACCAGCAGGAGTCCGCTCTCGTGCTGCTCGCTCTGGCGCTGATCCTGGTCAGTGTCTTTCCGGCGGTGCTGATGGGCGGGACGGTCTGTGAGAACGCGCGGCGCGACGAGGAGGCCCGTTCGGCGGCGAGCCGGCAGGTCACCGCCACGCTGCTGGAAAACGCTCCATCATCCCGGGTCTCGTTCACCGAGATCCCCGCCGGGCGGCCGCTGGCGATGGCTCGCTGGATGACGCCCGCCGGTGAGGATCGCACCGCCAAGGTGCCCGTGCCTGCTCTGGCGAAGGCGGGATCGACGGTCACCGTGTGGGTCGGCGGCTCCGGCGCACCCGCCCTGCCACCCACCGACCCCGTGACCTTTCAGCTGCGCGGAGTGGCGGTGGCCTCGCTGATCGTCGCGGCCACCGCTTTCGCGGCATTCGCCGCGCTGGCGGGTTGGCGACGGCGGACGTACGGGGCCCGCTATGCCGCATGGGACCTCGCCTGGGAACGCGCCGATGACCAGTGGCACCACCCACACCGGCCCTAGCCGGTCGCACGGACCGCGCGACCGTGGGAGGCGGCGTCATGGTCTCGACGTCGAGGTTGTGGAAGGCGTTCTCGACGAAGCGGGCCCCGAGGTGCCGGACGGCCTTAGGTCGCCGCCGGCCGGCTCATCGCCCTGACGGATTCCAGGCCGCAGCAGGCGGCGGGCAACAGACCGGCGACCTACTGCGACACGGTAAAGCCGTTCCTAGAGCTGTCCGCGGGCGACGACTTCGTCGGTGTGCAGGCCGACACCCGAATGGTCTTCGGGAGCGCGTTTTTTGACCGACTGGGAGTACTACTTGCAGGCGCCGGGCAAGCCCGTCCGCCTGGCCGAAGGCACCACCGAGGTCTCCGTCCTGGTCACCGAGAACGGCGTCGTCACCGCCAACAAAGACCTGCTACCTGCGCTGAGCCCTGCTGGACAATCAAGAATGGCACGTCGTACACGCCATGGCGTTCAACTGGGCCAACGTGAACCGCGACACCTTCGAACGCACGGCGAAGCCGAGCCTGCGCCGGCTGGGCAAGGTCGCCGCCATTGTCTCGGCACCCGCGTTTGCGGATGCGAGAAGGAGCCGGTACGACTACCGGCCCGGACCTGCCCCCGGGGTCGAGTCAGCCCTGGCGGCACCCGCCATAGGCAGACGGTTCCAGCAGCTCATGCCGCCAGGGCATGACATGTCACCAATGTCAGCGGCGACGCCTCCGGCGACGCGAACTACGGCTGCTGTCCGTGCCGCTCCCGCTGGGCGTGCGCGGCTCCGGATACGGGACCGACGGGGCCCTCACCCCGAGTAGCCCCAGATACTGCCTGCTCCGCATGATGTCCCCCCGTTGTTGCACCGTTTCTTCCGGCCTCTTCTCTTCAGCCATCACCCACCACAACAGGGCAGCCATAACGAGACATCCCAAATAGCGCGATACACGTTGATCTCTCCCTAAACTTTGCCTTGCCGCACGTTCTCAGGGCCTGCGGCCGGTCTTGCAGCAGCACCTCGCACGACGGCCGGCCGATCTGCGCGGCGCAGGGGAATGCGCCGGCATACCCGACCGCCGGGGTCGTGCCCGGTCAAGCCGGTCCTTGAGCCCGTGGGCCTGTCCTGTCCTGGAGCGGGCATAGGCATCGGGTGCTCGGTACAAGGGTGCGGGTCCATCCACTGAGAGATTTGAGACGCACATCGACGGCGCCGCAGGGACCGCAGATCAGGGTCGGGTGGCCGTTGAGCTGCGGAAGACGGTGAGACCCATCCTGACCTGCATATCCCTGGCATGTGCTCCTGCGCAGGAGTGGCACGTGATTCGTTGTCGCGTGCGTACGTGACTACATATGCTCCGCTCACAGTCCGATTCGGGCAGGGAAGGGCAGACATGTCGGATAAGCACGGACATGGGCACGGCCGCGGTCACGACCATGGGATCAGCCGGGTGCTCGACGGGATCAAGCACCTGCTCGCCCCGCACAGCCACGACAGCGCCGACAAGACCGACGCGGCCCTGGAGTCCAGCGCCCGCGGCCTGCGGGTGCTGGCCGTCTCCTTCGCCGCGCTCATGGTCACCGCCCTGGCCCAGGCGGTCATCGTCGCCTACTCAGGCTCGGTAGCACTGCTGGGCGACACCTTGCACAACGTCGCCGACGCGCTGACCGCCGTCCCGCTGGGCATCGCGTTCTGGATCGGCCGCCGGGCCGCCACTCGCCGCTTCACCTACGGTTACGGCCGGGCCGAGGACCTGGCGGGCATCGTCATCGTGCTGCTCATCGCCGCCTCGGCCGGGCTCGCGGGCTACGAGGCGGTCAAGCGCCTCATCCACCCCCAGAACGTCGAAGCGCTCGCCTGGGTGGCCGGCGCGGGCTTCGTCGGCTTCCTGGGCAACGAACTCGTCGCCCGCTACCGGATCAAGGTCGGTCGCGAGATCGGCTCGGCCGCCCTCGTCGCGGACGGCCTGCACGCCCGTACCGACGGCTTCACCTCCCTGGCCGTACTGCTCGGCGCGGGGGGCGCCGCGCTCGGCTTCCCCCTGGCCGACCCGATCGTCGGACTGCTGATCACCGTCGCCATCCTGTACGTGCTGCGCGACGCCGCCCGCGAGATCTACCACCGCCTCATGGACGCGGTGGATCCCGAGCTGGTCGAGCAGGCCGAGCACATCCTCGCCGACGTGCCCGGCGTCCGGCGCGTGGGATCTGTACAGCTGCGCTGGATCGGCCACGCCCTGCGCGCCGAGGTCGACATCCAGGCCGGCCACGAGTCGACGCTGGTCGAGGCGCACGCCGTAGCGGTGGAGGCCGAACACCGCCTGATCCACGCCCTGCCCAGACTGAAGGCCGCGACCGTGCACGCCGACCCGGACGGCCCCGACGGGGTCGATCACCACGCACCCCTGCTCACCCATCGATGATGGAGTCATGTACGCACCTGACGACGACTCCCGGCCGGCGCAGCCCACCGCCGAGCAGGTCAGCGCGGCGGTGCACGCGTTCCGCCTCCTCAGCGACGGCACGCGGCTGCGGCTGATGTGGTTGCTGTCCCACGGTGAGTACGACGTCGGCAGCCTCGCCGCGGCCCTCGGCGTGGCACGTCCCTCGGTCTCCCAGCACCTGGCGAAGCTCCGTTCCGGCGGCCTGGTGCAGACGCGCAGGGAGGGCCGTCACGTGGTGTACCGGGCCCGCGATGCCCACGTCCGTTCCCTCATCAAGGAGATCCTTTTCCACGCCGACCACGAGGTGTCAGGCATCCCCCGCCATGACTGAGCGATCTCAGATTCAGCGACGTTCACCGATGACTCTGAAGGGGTCCGTCCTGCCGCAGTGCCGTGCGTACGCCGGGCAGGACCACCGCGCGGAAGGCGGCGTCCAGCTCGGCCGGCGAGGCGGTGGTCTCACCGTCGATCCAGGCGCGCAGCAGCCCCATGAACGCGCCGACCACGCAGGTCACCAGTAGATCGAGCGAGACCGACGCCTGGCCGCCCGCGGCGAGCACTTCCTCCTTGACCAGCGCCCTGAGCAGTTGCTGGCCCCGTGCATGCACCAGCCCGCCGCTGCGCCGCCCATCAGCGCGCGCACGAGCCGTTCCTGCTCGCGGACGTGCTCGAACATCGGGCGGCTGAAGGCGAACAGCTCTCTCGCCTCGCTCCTCGGCGCGGGGTGCAGGAAGGCGAGGTGGTCGAGGTTGCTGAACAACACGCCCTGCTTGTCGGTGAAGTGGGCGTAGAACGTGGACCGGCCCACGTCGGCGCGCTCGATGATGTCGGTGACGGTCACCGCGTCGTAGCCCTTCTCCAGGATCAGCGCCACCAGCGCCTCCTGGATCAGCCGTCGTGTGCGCCGCACCCGCCGGTCTCCGACAGCTCCTTCGACCTGGTGGTCTCCAGCCTGGCCATCCATCACATACCGAGCGAGGCCAGACCCGAGGCACTACGGCAGATGTTCCGCGTACTGCGCCCGGGCGGACGGCTGCTCATCGCCGAGTTCCGCCCGCCCGACGGCCACCTCACCCGGCACCTGGTCGGCCTGCTCAGCGGCCCCGCCATGCAGCACGACCCCCGCCACCTGCTCGGCACCATGATCCCCGACGCCGGCTTCCAGATAGAGGCCGAAGGCCGGCTCCCCCACCTGATGTACTACATCCGCGCCACCCGTCCCCAGCAGGACAACGCCGGTGCGCCGGGAATGGTTGCCAGGGCCTGAGAGTTCGGAGGCGCTTCGTCGCCATCGGTCATCGAGCCGGATCCGCTGCGGACTGCCGGCCCGATACGGCTGGGGGCGCCGTTCGAGAAGGCGGTTGACGGACTTCGGTGTGATCGCCCACGTGTTCTGCGGGCCCGCGGGCGTGGTGCAGACGATCGAAATCTCCCGGTCCGGCGACGAACCGCGGGCGCGGGTGCTCCTCATGGGCATGGACGTCTTCGCGCTGCCCGCCGAGCAGGTGATCGCGAATCTGGAAGCCCCGCCGCCGAATGGGAGCACCACGGCCGGGACGAGGCGTTCCTGTATCGCGGGACACGCCTTCAGAATTGGCACGACCATCCCGGGGAAGCGCTCAATGACCTCGAACGCGATTTTCTCAAGGCAGGCAAGCGACGCGAGGCGGCCAAGGCCGCCGGTCGGCGTCGGCGCACGCGCCTGGCACTGGCCATGCTCGTCGCGACGACCGTCGTGGTTGGCGCGCTGGGCGGAGTCGCCGTACTGCAAGGCCGTCAGGCCCGGGAGCAGCGGGACGTGGCGCTCTCTCGCCAGCTCGCGGCCGAGGCGCGCGCAGAGCTGGAGCTGAATCCTGGGCGCGGGCTAGGGCTCGCACGACAGGCGTACGGGCTGTGGCCAACGATCGAAGCCGAGTCGGTCCTGCGGCAGGGCATCGTCGAAGATCACCTCCTGACGACGGTCCCCGGGCTGGGCCGAGCGATGGGGGTGGCGTTCAGCCCGGACGGTACCCGCCTGGCCGCCAGCTCGGCCGACGGCCTCGTCCGCGTGTGGCCGTGGGTCTCCGGCGGCCTGTCGGCCCGGCCGCCTGTCGTGTTACGCGGGCATCGTGGAGAGGCGTTGAGCCCGAAGTTCAGCCCGGACGGACGGCGTCTGGCAGTCCCGGGAACCGATGAAACGATCCGCATCTGGGACCTGGACCGCGGTGGCGCACCCGTCATTCTCACCGGACACGAAGGTGCCGTATGGAACGTGGCGTTCAGTCCCGACGGGCGTCGTCTGGCCAGTGCCGGCAGCGACAGCACGGTCCGTGTCTGGGACGCGGACGGCGAGGGCGCCCCGAAGATCCTCCGCGGACACGAGGGGGAGAGCACGACGGTGGCGTTCAGCCCGGACGAGCGCGTGCTGGCCAGTGCCGGTCACGACGCGACCATACGCCTGTGGGACCTGAAGGGACGTGGCGAGCCCCGAGTTCTGCGAGGACATGCGGCGGCGATCAAGAATGTGGCGTTCAGCCCGGACGGACGCCTGCTCGCCAGCGTGAGCATCGACGGCACGGCACGCGTGTGGCAGACCAACGGAAACGTGCCGCCCGTAGTGCTGCACCGGCATGAGGGTACGGTCGAGGGACTGGCCTTCAGTCATGACGGGCGCTGGCTGGCCACCACGAGCGACGACTCCACGATCCGCGTTTGGGCCCCGACGGGAACCGGGGATCCGCTCGTGTTGCGCGGCCACGAACGGGTCGTGTGGGGCGCGGCGTTCAGCGACGACGGGACCAGGCTCGTGTCCGCGGGCGACGACGGGACAGTACGCGTCTGGGACCCGAGAGGGATGGGTCTCTTCTCAGTACTGCGAGGCCATGAAAAGGAGGTGTGGGTGGCGGCGTTCGACCCTGGCAGCCGACGGGTGTTCAGCGGCGGTGCGGACGGCACCGTACGGAGCTCGGACTGGGCGGGTGACACGCACCGCGTGCTGAACCGGCACGATGATGAGGTGGTGGGCCTGGCCGTGAGCCATGACGGGAGGCGCGTGGCCAGCGCTGGCAGGGATGGCACGATACAGGTTGTGGACACCGATGGCGGCGCGACGCCTGTGGTGCTACGTGGCCACGAGGATGTGGTGTGGCGCGCGGTGTTCAGCCCCAACGGCCGGTGGCTGGCCAGTGCCGGCTATGACGGCACGCTACGCATCTGGGACCTCACCGGCACGGCCCAGCCGCTGGTACGGCGGGCGGATCCCAATCAGATCCGCTATGTCGCCTTCAGCCCCGACGGTCGCCATGTGGCGACCGGTGGGCAAGACGGCACCGTACGGATGTGGGACGCCCACCGCGACGTGCCCCCGTTGATCCTTCGCGGCCACCAGGGTCTCGTGTGGGCGGTCGCGTTCAGCCCGGACGGGCTGCGCCTGGCCAGCGCGGGCACCGACGGCACCGTCAGGGTTTGGCCCACGTCCGGCCAGGGGGCGCCTCTGGTGCTGCGCGGCCACCAGAACATGGTGTGGTCCGTCGCCTTCAGCCCCGACGGGCGATGGGTGGCGGGAACGGGACACGACGGGACGGCCCGGATCTGGCGCACCGACGCGGTCGCCCCTCCCATCACGGTGGGAGGCTTCGCGGCCACCGTCGAGAGCATCGAGTTCTCCCGCGACGGAAAGCTGCTGGCCACCGCCCACGGCGACGGCACGGTACGCGTGTGGCGCTGCATCGCCTGTGAGCCGATCGATGACCTGCTCACCCGCGTTGACCGGCGGCTCACAAAATGACGACCAGACGACGGGCGAACCGATCCAATCAAACGCCTTCACGCTGTCGATCCGTGCCGGTGTACGGCCTGGGGTACCGGATGACCTGCCGCAGCTTCGGCACCGGCACCGGGTGCGTGCTGGGACACGCCCCCGCCACCGGGTAGGCCATGTGGCTCTTGTGGTCGGCGGAGTCCAGATCCCGCCCGTTCCAGCACTGCGGGAAGTCCAGGTACGACTCCAGCATCGTGCCCGGCGGGCAGTTCACGAAGTCCTTGGACGCCCCCACGTGCCCGGCGTGCAGGCACGACCACCGGGAGATGGTCGTGCTGTCGGGCCCGGCCGCCCTGGCGTTGCCCGCCACGATCCGCAGCCCCAG
>NZ_JBFAQA010000059.1:0-22543 GCF_040677005.1 Nonomuraea sp. NPDC049421 | reverse complement strand
CCGTTCTGGTAAGCCGCGACGATGTCGTCCCTGCCATCGGCGTCAACATCACCCGAAGCAACAAGATCCCCGGTGTTGGCCATGGTCCAGCCGCCCGAGGTGTAGTCACTAGCCCGTGCGAACGACGAACCGGTAGACGACCACCGGTAGATGGTCATCGTGCCGTCACCGTCATCACGCATCATCGCCGGAGCCTGGAAACCGGTGGCGCCACAGTTGCGGCTGGTGACATTGTTCCAGGTCTGGCCATTCGCCGTACCGTAGGTGACACCGTTGAAGGTCGGCCTGACCCGTTCGGATCCCGCGTACCCCCACGACGCCGACCCGTTACCGTCGCGGTCGTATCCGAGCTCGAAGTGAAGGTGCGGATGTCCGTTGGAGGTCGGCCCGGTCGCGCCGACCTTGCCGATCGTGGTCCCCATCTGCACCCTTGCCCCGACCGAGACGGCCCGGTAGCCCAGGTGCAGGTACGTGGTGTAGTAGCCACCACCATGATCGATCTGGATCACATTACCGGCGTTGCTGTGGTAGAAGGACTGATTCACTGTCCCGGCGGCCGGCGCGATCAGCGTGGCACCGTCAGTGCCGTGCTGGTCGGGCTCCTTCACCATGTCGAGCGCAGGAGCGTGTTGCCACGTGTCCAGCTGCCACTTCTGTCCGCAGGGGAAGGGCAACTGCAGAGCGGGGGCGGCCATCGCGGGGCTCGCCGTAACGAACACACCGAACGTGGCGACGAGCGCGGCGGAGATGCCGACGCGTAAGACGGCGGACACGACCATGAAACTCCTCCAAAGTTGGCTACACCGGCCGGTCTTCGACCGGAGAAGAGATGTGGACTCGGAGTTCGCCCGCGGACAGGACAGGACACACGGCGTCACGGGCACGGGTGCGGAGATTCGGAGCGCTTGACGGGCTTGGCGAGGCGGCGGTCTTCATCAAACCCGACACGAGATCGGGAGACCATGACGTTCAGCCGGACGTTCCACCGGACGTTGAGCATGACGTCGCGCACGCCATAAGCTGGCAGACTCCGCAGCCGATCACGGAAGGCGTCAGCCGTGGGGAACGCATTCAGTGAGCTGCTTCGACGCCACCGGCTCAGTCGCCGCCTCACCCAGGAGGCGCTGGCGGAGCGCGCGGGCATCAGCTCCCGCTCGATCGCCGAGCTCGAACGCGCGCGGGGCCGGCGCCCGCGCCCCAGGTCATTGGAGCAGCTGGCGACGGCGCTCGACCTGACCGGCGAGGAGCGGGAGGAGTTCATCGCCGCCGGCCACGCCCTGATCTGGGCCGGCCGCACCGGCCGGCCGGGCCGCGACGACAAGGGAACGACGATCCCCTCCGACCTGAAGTGGCGGCAACTGCCCGCAGACCTTCCCGACTTCGTCGGGCGGGACGGGGAACTGGCCCGATTACGGACAGCCCTCGATCCTGACGGCAACGGCACGAGGCTGGCGGTGCTGTCAGGACCGCCAGGCGTCGGCAAGACAGCGCTGGCCGTCCACGCCGGCCACCGGTTCTCATCGTGGTTCCCTGACGGACATCTGTACGCGACGCTGCGCGGCGCAGGCGCCGATCCCGCCGACCCCGCCGACGTGCTCGCCCAGTGGCTGCGGGCGCTGGGCGTGGACGGATCCGCCTTGCCCGCCGGTAGCGATGCCCGCGCCGCGCTGTTCCGGGACCGGGTGGCGGCACAGCGAGTGCTCCTCGTCATCGACGACGCGGGCGGGTACCACCAGGTGGAACCGCTGCTCCCGGCCGATCGCGTCGCCGTGGTGGTCACCAGCCGGTTGCCGCTGACCGGCCTTCCCGGCGTGACCTCCATTGATCTGCGGCCGCTGCCCGGCCCGGCGGCTGTCAAGCTGCTCTGCCTGGTCGCCGGTGAGGACCGGGTGCGTGCCGAACTCTCGGCGGCAGCAGACCTGGTCGCGTTGTGCGGCAGGCTGCCGCTGGCCGTCCGGATCGCCGGAGCGCGGCTGGCCGCGCGTCCGCACTGGACGGTCGAAACCTTCAACGAGCGGCTGGCCGACGAGCGCAGCCGGCTCGATGAGCTGCGCCACGGCGACCTGGCCGTACGATCCGGGCTGCACCTCACCCACCAACGGCTCACACCTGCCGCCGCCCGGGCGTTCGCCCTGCTCGGCGAGCTGGGAGTGCCGTCCTTTCCTGGATGGCCGGTGGCCCCCCTGCTGGGCGTCGATCCGGCCGCGGGAGCCGCCGTACTCGAAGAGCTGCTCGACGCGCGGCTGCTGGAGGCACTCGGCTGCGACCCGGCGGGTCAGCCGCGATACCGGTTCCACGACATCATCCGGCTGTACGCGCGCGAGCGCCGCGAAGCCGAGATCGGCCAGGCGGAGTGGACGGCCGCGCTGAGCCGTGCCGCCACCGGATGGCTGGCCCTGGCCCGGCAGGCTCAGGACCACCTGGACTGTACGCGTCTCTACCTCGATGACAGGGATCACCCGGCGGCCATCACCGATCAGCGCGTGGCCGCCGTCGCCGCCGGCCAGCCTGTCGAGTGGTTCGAAGCCGAACGGGAGGCGCTGGGCGGGCTGGTGCCGGCCTGCGCGGAGGCGGATCAGGCCGTGCTCGCTCGCTGCCTGGCCGGCTGCACCGCCGACTTCTACGACCTGCGCGGGCACTATGACGACTGGCAGCAGGCCATGAACGTGGCGCTGGACGCCTGCCGGCGGGCCGGTGACCGTTCGGGTGAGGCGACGATGCTGCGCGGGCTCGGCAGCTGCCTGGTCGAGCACGACGACCACGACACCACCATCTCGACCCTGTACGCCGCACAGGCGCTGGCGAGAGATGTCGGCGACGTGGCCGGGGTCGCCCTGGCCGGCAAGGAACTCGGCCTCATGCTGTCCATCACCGGCCGCGTCCACGAGGCGGAGGCGGAGCTGCGGGCGGCCGTCGAAGGGCTGGAACGGGCCGGCCTCCCTCTCTCCAGGTCCCTCGCGCTCACGATGCTCGGCTTCACGCTGCGAGAACGGGGTGAAACGGCCGAGGCCGTCGAGGTCGTGGAGGCCGCGCTGGACATCGCCCGCTCGTGTGGCGCGCGGTCGGTGGAGGCGTACGCCCTGCGAGGTCTCGCCGGAGCCCTGCTGGCGTGCGATCGGCCCCGGCAGGCGGAGCAGGCCGCCCGGGCGGCCGTCGTGACGTTCGAGCAGGTCGGGGACCTGATCGGTGCCGCGCAGAGCCTGCGTACGCTGGGTGAGGCGTTGGCGCGTGACCCCCACCGGTGGGACGAGGTCGAAGAGACGCTGACCGCCGCGGCCGACCTGTTCCGTTACAAGGGACACCGCTGGGGACTGGCGCTCACCGAGCTGAGCCTCGGCGAGGTCGAAGCCCGTCTCGGTGACCCACGAGCCATCGAGCGCCTTCACCGGTCCCTGCGCTACTGGACCGACGAGCAGGTCCCCGCGTTACAGGCGCGCACGCTGATGGCCCTCGCCGCCGCGAGCGAGCAGCGCGGTGATCCGGATACCCGGGAACTGCTGATGCGCGCGTACGAGCTCTACCGGGTGCTGGACGCGCCCGTCGCGGCCGAACTCGCGGTGCGGCTGGGCATGGACGAAAGCGCTACGCGGCCCAAGATCAGATGAATTCCCATGTGACACGTCTTCAGATGCCATGATCGGCTCGCACGCCGGTGACGATGCGGGCCGCGCGCTCAGGCTCTGGCCACCGGGCTGCTCCGCTCCACCGTCAGGACGTCCCGCCATACGGGACTGTACGGTCTACTGGACAGACCCTCGTACCCCTCAGGTTTGCGCCGCTGAGGAGATGATGCGGCGAGACAGTGGGCCGCCCGGTAGACAGCGATCAGATTGAATTGTTCAACTGCGCGTTTTATGCGGGTCGCCTTAGGATCGCCGGGTCTGTCCAGTAGACGGTGTAACTCTGCGTGACTTGTTTAGCGGGTGGTTGGGGTCAGGCGGCCTTCGAAGGTGATGGCGAAGGCGTTCAGGGCGGCTTTCCAGCGGGTGATCCAGCGTTTGCGGCCCTTGCCGGTCGGGTCCAGGCTCATGATCACCATGTAGACGCACTTGAGCGCGGCCTGCTCGTTCGGGAAGTGGCCGCGGGCCTTGACCGTACGCCGGATGCGGGCGTTGACGGACTCGATGGCGTTGGTCGAGCAGATCACCCGGCGGATCTCGGCGTCGAAGGACAGGAAGGGCACGATCTCGGCCCAGGCGTCCTCCCACAGCTTTACGATCGCCGGATACTTGCCGCCCCAGACCCCGGCGAACTCCATGAAACGCTCGAGCGCGGCTGCTTCGGTCGGGGCGGTGTAGACGGGCTTCAGCGCCTTGGCGATGGCGTCCCAGTGCCGGCGGGCCGCGTATCGGAACGAGGCGCGCAGCAGGTGGACGACACACGTTTGGACCACGGCCTGGGGCCAGGTCTGCTCGATGGCTTGCGGCAGTCCTTTGAGGCCGTCGCAGACTACCATCAGCGCATCGCCCGAGCCGCGGTTCTTGATCTCGGTCAGCACATGCAGCCAGAACTTGGCGCCCTCGCCGCCGTCGCCGGCCCACAGCCCGAGAATGTCGCGCTCCCCGTCCACCGTCACCGCCAACGCGACGTAGATGGGGCGGTTGGCGACCTAGCCCTCGCGCAGCTTGGCTCTGTCGCAGATTGCGTGATCCTCGGGTCTCGTTACGGGTTCCACGAAGGAGTAATGATCTTTGTGTCTTGCGCAGTGGATCGACGTTCTGCTCCCGCACCTGACGGTGCTGACCGTGGAGGATGCCAAGCGCGAGGGCGGGATGGTGAATATTCGTGCTCGGGTAAGTGGGGTGCGGGCTGCGTGCACGAGCTGTGGCGGGGTATCGGCTTGGGTTCACGGCAGGTACGTGCGCCGGCTCAAGGACGCCGTGATGGGTAGCGCCTGCGTGATCATCGAGTTGGTGGTCAGGTGATTTCGCTGTGTGAGCGTCACGTGTCCGGTGAAGACGTTCGCCGAGCAGGTGCCGGGCCTGCCCCGGCCGCATGCGCGCTTCACGGACGCCCTGCAGCAGGTACTTGCATCGATAGGGATGGAGCTGGCGGGCCGGGCCGGCGTTCGCCTGGCAGCTTCGCTCGGTCTGCAAGTGGGCCGCGACACCTTGCTGCGCCGCGTCAGGGCTTTGCCTGAGCAGCCGGTCGGACACGTGCGGGTGCTGGGTGTCGATGCGAGGGGGATCCGTGCACGACCGATGACTTCGGCGCCGCGCTCAGGTCGTACCGAACGACGACCCCAGCGCGAAGGGAACTGGCGATCATGAAACTGACGACCGTCACGAACGTCTCCGTCGACGGAGTGACGCAGGGACATCGACGGATCGATGCAGGGATCCGGCGCGAAGCCGGCGCGCCGGACGAGGATGGCAGCGGCGGATTCGAGCGCTTCGGATGGGCCCCGCCACTGCTCGACGACGAGGCCTCGACGTTCATCAGCCAGACCTTCCAGCGCGCCGACGCGTTCCTGTTCGGCCGGCGGACCTACGAGATCTTCGCCGGCTCCTGGGGATCGGGCATGGACCCGGGAAACCCCGTCGGAGAGGCGCTGAACACGCGGCCCAAGTACGTCGCCTCGACCACGCTCACCGATCCGCAGTGGGCGAACACGACGGTCCTGTCCGGTGACGTCGCGGGCGCCATCGGCGAGCTGAGAGCCGGGCCGGGCGGTGAGGTGCACGTGTGGGGCAGCGGCACGCTGATTCGCTGGCTGCTCGACCACCGGCTGGTCGACGAGATCGTGCTGCTCACCTATCCCGTGGTCGTCGGCCAAGGCACGCGGCTCTTCCCCGCCACTGGCTCGGACATAGGGCTCGAACTGGTCGGCTTGCAGTCCACCCCGAAAGGACTGACGATCCAGACCTACCGCACCACCGGCCGCCCGCAGTACGAGAGGGCCACCACCTGAAGCATGGAGGAGCCCGGCCCACCTGGACCCAGCAGCTTCGCGGGCGGCGAAGGCCCACAGCCCCCGTCCTCAGACCAGGACGCCCCAGGGTTCCGGGCACTTACCAGGCCGTCACCGGCGCGAGCACCCGCATCGCGGCCCCAGGCGCGGCTACCGGGCCCTCACATGGTCGGTGGTGAATCCGGTCCGCTCCAGCGGACCGGCGGATCACCGGCGGATCACCGGCGGAAAGTCAAGCAGGAACGCTGTCTCGCTGGTCACCGTCGGCCGCGACGCCCGGTTTCGCAGGAGTCTCGACCATGGGAGCCGTCGGGATGGTCAGGCGGCCTGATGGTCACGCATGCTGTTGATCAAGCTGGCAGCGGTGGGCGCGTCGCGGCAGGAGGCCAGGAAGTCGGTGCCGTCGGCCAGGCGCAGAGCCAGTGCCGGGCCGGGCAGCAGCACGACGCCCGCTCCGGCACCGTGCAATGCTCCGTCCAGCAGCCACCGACTCGCCTGAACGTCGGTCGCGTCGGCGCGGCGTACGCTGCTCAGGGCCACCTCCCGGCTGATCAAGCCGAGCGTGACCCGCACCGTCCGCTCGTCGATGGTCAGCCGGTACGAACGCATCGGTAGGAACGCCACGGCGACGATCACGACGGTGGCCCCCGCCCATCCGGGAGAGCCCACGGACAGGACCAGCACGGCGGTCATCGCCATACCGGCCAGCACCAGAGCGGCCACTGCCCAGTCGACGGCCCGGATGACGCGCCGTTCCTGCCAGGTGGCCCTCTCCTGGCCGTTCAGGTCCAGCCGGGGGGCGCCGGGGTCAGGGGCTTCGGTCGCGCGGCCTGCGGGGGTGCGACGACCGGCCAGGAGGAAGGCGACGACAGCACCGGCGAGCGCGGCCAGCGGGACGAGCACCCCCATCGCCGCTCCCGAGGGCGTGTCCGCCTGGGCGGCGGTGGGGGCGTCCAGTGCCGCGTGCAGGATGACCAGCAGGGGCACGGCCAGCGCGACGGCGATCGTGATCACCGTTACCTGGATGGAAGCCCGTATCCAATGGGCGCGTGACGCCGGTGCGCGGCCGGCCAGCACGAACCCCGCCAGCCCAGCCAGCCACAGGATCGCCGGGACGCCGAGCAGCACGCCGCTCAGCTGCTCGACCGTGACGGTGGAGACGATGGGCCGCCCATCTGCACCGCCCTTGTTGGGAAGGTCGGCAGGCAGTCGTTCCCGCCAGGCCAGCACCGTCAGCGTGGCACCACCCAGCACCACGGCGGGCAAAGCGAC
Organism: Nonomuraea sp. NPDC049421; assembly: GCF_040677005.1. Taxonomy (NCBI): domain Bacteria; kingdom Bacillati; phylum Actinomycetota; class Actinomycetes; order Streptosporangiales; family Streptosporangiaceae; genus Nonomuraea; species Nonomuraea sp. NPDC049421. The sequence goes on along the minus strand of NZ_JBFAQA010000059.1, from coordinate 15,360 downwards.
CATACCCGTCAGCCACCGGACCTTACCGATCACGTGAACTCCTTTCCCACCAGCGACATCAGTTCTTCCCGGCCCAGGCCCGCGCGGCGGGCTGCGGCGACGAGTTGCCGGACGGTCTGCATGAGCTGTGCCAGCTCGCGCGGGTTCGTCCTGGTGACGGTCGCACCGCGCCCGGGGCGTAGTTCGATCAGTCCTTCGTCGCGCAGGTCGGCGTAGGCGCGCAGCACGGTGTGCATGTTGACCCCCAGCGACGAGGCCAGCTCGCGGCCGGCCGGCAGCCTGTCTCCGGGGGACAGCAAGCCGTCGGCGATGCCGCGGCGGACGCATCCGGCGATCTGATCGCTCAGCGGCGTGCTGCTGCTCGGGTCCACGCGGTACAACATGTTCTAATCATGATAGAACAATGAGGATTTTTGCAAGGTGTCTCGATCGCAGTGCCGGCATCGCCCTGGCTGAGTGCGATATGCGTGCGATGACACAGCACGTTGTCGAGGCCGAACGCGGTCCACATGTGGTTGCCGTCCTGCCCAAGCCTGCTGCCGGCTTCAGCGGCTTTATCGAGCAACTCGGTGATCACCTGCCTCGTACCGCCGTGGGCGGCGGCGATGACGCCCCTGAGCAGCAGCGATCCGTAGACGGAGAGGTCGTCAGGGGACGGGCGGCCCATCATGGCAGTCATGCGCAACGCTGCCGTACGAGCGGCGTCGGTCGCAGCCCGGTGGTGACCTCCAGCCAGACAGCCCTTGGTCTTCCTGCTTAAGCAGCATGGATGCGGCGACGTGGTGCGCCTCGGCCGACAGGGCATGGGCACGCAGGGGATCATCGCCCTCGAGCGTCGTGCAGGCCCCGCGCAATTCGCGCAGCAACGTAGGCATTCCGGCTCGGGTGGCGATCCCTCCAGGGGTCGTCAATGGCCGAGTGCGTGTCGGCCGCGCCGCCGGCGCAGCGTAAGCGCCGTCGTCCAAGCGCTTTCAGGAGCAATGTTCTGAGCTCAAGGCCGAGAACCGGGCACGGGCGTGGCCGGTCCCGGTTCTCCGTGACATAGGGGCTCGCGCACGGAGCAGGCCGCTACCGCAACCCTCCACATCACTTGGCAGGCGACAGGCTCACCACCAGATACTTGTCCGCCTTGGCCGGATCGGTCTCCAACTCCTTGAGGATCTCGGTCTCTCGTTCAGCTCCGTACGACTCGAACCGGTCGACACCAGCGGCCTGAAGGGTCGTCCCCTCCCACTTGGCCGACTCCATCACCAGCAGTCGCTCGCTGGCGCCTACGACCTTCCAGCCGCGCTGCGCCAGCCGTTCACGCGCGATGTCCAGCGCTTCGTCGACGCCCGATCCGCCGACGTCCATGATGAGGATGTCTTCGAGCTGAATCGTGTTGCCATAGATCGGATCGGCCATGGTGCGGGTGAACACCGTGCCGATGTCGTGGACCTCCTCCACGGCCGCGGGATCCACCTTCAGTTCCTCCGGCAGGAAGAACGCGGCGCAGCCGGCGGTCACGAGCGCGAGGCACACGGCCGTGACCGCCGACATCACCTTGGAAAGGCCGCCACAGGACGCACTCGTCGTCATTGGCACACTCCTGATATTCTCCAGCGGCTTTGTCAGCCCAGCCCTGGTGCGTGGCATTGTAGCGGCGATTCGCCTCGGCCTCGCTCGACAAGGACAGTTTGCCCGTCTCGATCCAGGTGACGAAATCCTTCCAGCCGAATTCAGGGGTCGAGGCGCTCATGGTGACGCCCGAGCAACCGCAGTAGGCGACGGCCGTCTCCGCCCAGGTGATACCGCGTTCTTGATATCCGCCTCCGTCGGCGGTGGCCTTCATGGTGATGTTCGCAATGCAAGTATCTCATATAGAGCGCCGCGGCCTCGATGGAGGAGGCGGGGTTGAGAACTCGCCGAACATTTTGAGCGCGACGCCGGCGGGCACGAGTTTTCCTCGGAGTGCCATCGGCTGCGCTTCCCAGGCTTGGAATTCATAGATGATCGCGGCGGCCAGGAAATGCTTACCCACAGCCCACTTGGTGACATAGTGGACAATCTCCTTGCGGTATCAGAGTACCCCTTCCCATTTCTTACGCAATTCGGTTTCGTAGCTCTCTTTCCGGGGGCCGGAAGAGCACCGGATCCGCCGGCCGACAGGCCGCTGGACGGGCCCGACGTTCACGTGGCCAACTGGATGCAGGCGGGCGCTGGAGATGCACCCTCCGCAACCCGAGCCGGCCTCGCGGAGCGAGCCGCCTGGCAGGATCGCCTCGGAGGATTGGCCGGTGGGGTCGACGCCCGTCAGGGTGAGGCGTTGGCGTAGGTGTAGCAGTTGGCCTGCACCGACGGGACCGGCACCAACAAGCTGATCCGGCAGTACTTACCGAAGGGCACCGATCTGAGCTTGTACGCTCCGTGGCGAAAGGTCCGGGCGAGTGGCGAGCGACCTGCACCAGGAAGCGGCGCCGCTCGTTCGGCAGCACCGACTCAGCTCCCATCTGATGGGCGCCGATCCCGCGCCGCCAGGTCGGCTTGTCGAGCGAGATGCTGGGTGTGCCCTACGCCGACCATGAGTTCTTCCAGGAACACACGGTGGAGGTGGTCAAGCAGTCGACGCCGCCCGAGGAGCGGTGAGCGGCCCCGAGGGCCACCAGAGCTACATGGCCGACCTGTCAGTTCCGGCGTAGTCCGCGCAGCGGATCGCTCAGGGAAGCCGGCTGCTGAACAGGTAGTTGCGGCGCCGATGGTCTATCGCGTCAGTCCGCTGCCAGCGGCCGCGCCGCCAGATGTACATGCGGTATCCCATCCTCAGCAGCGGCTCGGTCACATCGGTCGCGCTCATGCCGTACTTGTCGAGATGACGGTCCTCGATCTCCAGCAGCAGATGGGGTCGATGGCGCTCGATCGTACGGCGCCCGCCTTCCAGGACCGCCGACTCGAACCCCTCCACGTCCACCTTCATGAAGTCCACCCACGGAATCCTGCGGGTCTCGCACATGTGGTCGATGGTGTAAACGGGCACCTCCAGGGTCCTGCCCCCGGAATCATCCGGACGTTTCACTCCCACCTGCAGGTGAGCCCAGCCGTGGTTGGGCAGCCCGAACCGGTACGGCAAGCGGAGCCTCTGCCGCCCGTTGGAGGGGCCGAGCGCGGCATTGGTGGTGATCACGTGGCGGGCGCCCACGGCCTGCCGCGCCGATTCCAGGATTCGGTACGGCAGGCGCAGCGGCTCGAAGCTGTGCACCCGCCCGGTGTGCCGAACCAGGCGGGCGAGGGGAAAGGTGTACATCCCGTAGGCGGCGCCGATATCCAGGCATACGTCGCCACGCCCCACAAGGTGCGCCAACCCGCGCAGTTCGGACTCCCGGGAAAGCGTGCGGGCCACTGCGGCCGCCGTCGACAATCTGATCATGCCGGGGACGGTAGGAGTGAGATCGGCGCACGCGAATCACCCTCAGGAGCGCAACCGCCTGCTCCGCCGTGCCTCTGCGGAGTGACGCCCGGCCACCACCAGGCCGCTCTCGTAGGCCAGCACCACGGCCTGCGCCCGATCGCGCAGGTGGAGCTTGCCCAGGATCCGCCCCACGTGGGACTTGACGGTCTCCTCCGCGATGGTCAGGCTTTGCGCGATGTCGGCGTTGGACTGGCCGTCGGCGATGAGCCTGAGCACGTCGAGCTCGCGGGGCGTGAGCACGTTCAGCCGCAACGCCTCGCGCTGGTCGATCGACTGCCTGCTCGTGAACTCCTCGATGAGCCGCCGGGTCACCGACGGCGCCAGCAACGCCTCCCCCGCGGCCACCACGCGCACCGCGCTGATCAGATCGGCCGGCGGCGCGTCCTTCAGCAGAAAGCCGCTGGCCCCGGCGCGCAGCGCCGTGTACACGTAGTCGTCGATGTCGAACGTGGTCAGGATCACCACCTTGGTGCCGGGAACGTTCTGGACCAACCGCCGGGTGGCCTCCAGCCCGTCGAGACGCGGCATGCGGACATCCATGAGCGCCACGTCCGGCCGCGTCCTTCGGGCCACATCCACCGCCTCCAGGCCGTCCGCGGCCTCGCCGACGACCGCGACGTCGGGTTGCGCCGACAGCAGCGCCGCGAATCCTCCCCTGACCATCGCTTGATCGTCCGCGACCAGAACGGAGATCATTTCTCCCCCTGAGGCAGTACGGCCCGCACGGCGAAGCGCCCGTCGGCCAGCCTTCCCGCGAACAGCTCACCACCCGCGAGCGTCACCCGTTCACGCATGCCCACCAGCCCGTACCCGGCCCCGGGCGCCGACTCCGCCCCCGCCTCGTTGACCACCTCGACCACCAGTTTCGGGCCGTCCAGGGCGATCGTCACCGCTGTCGCGGCGCCGTTGGCGTGCTTGATCACGTTGCTCAGCGCCTCCTGCACGATCCGGTACACCGTGAGCGACATGGCCGCGCCGACCTCGGGAGCGTGCTCCGGCAACTCCAGGTGGACCGGCGTGCCCGCCCGCCGCGCCGACTCCACCAGTTCGGTCAGCCCGTCGAGGTTCGGTTGCGGAGCTGTCAGCGGGTCGTCCCGGTCGCCCCGCAGCACGCCGAGGAGTTGCCGCAGCTCTTTCAGCGAGGTGCTCGCGGCGGCGTTGATGTCGTGGAACTCCCGCAGCACCTCTGCTGACACCACGCCCTTGATCCGATACGGGGCCGTCGAGGCCTGCACCGCGATGACGGACATGTGATGAGCCACCAGATCGTGCAGCTCACGGGCGATGCGCGCGCGCTCCTCCAGCAGCCGCCGCTTGCCGTACTCCTCCGCGACCCGCAGGGTGCTCAGACGCCGCATCCTGTAGCCGTGCCCGATCATCGTCACAGCCAGCAGCCCCAGGCTCCAGCTCACCATGGCCGGCACCACGTGCGGCGACTCGGGCCGTAGCCAAAGCACTGACAGCACCCCCGCGGCCAGAGTGGTCAGGAACGCCACGGCCGTGACCCGCCGCGCGGATACCAGCGCCAGCGTGAAGATCACCGGCGCCTGTGTCAGCGACTCACTTACGAGCCAGGGCCGCCAGTCGGCGACGCTGAGCGCCGTCGCCAGGAGGAGCAGCCCCAGCATGAGCCCCCACGCGACCATCGGCCGGTACCACGCCACAACCACCGGCAGCCCGTACAACGCCCCGAACAGCGCCCCGGGAACGCCCGCCCCGAGAACGACCGCGAACGCCCATCCATTGAGCAGGGCTGCCAATCCCGCGGCGACGAAGTACAGATGTCGCGGCACCATGGGCTTCTCCGGGTCGGCCGGGGAAGCGGGTACCCGAGCCCGATGAGCGCTGGAGACGATGCTCAACACCCCACAACCCTACGTGATCATGATCCGGCCCCGGAGACCTGCCGGCGGCGGCCGGAGGACTGTAAGGCTGACGGCGGATCTGGTGATCAAGGAAGAGGCGCTTGATGTCCGAGACCGCCGTGGAGTCACTGGCCATGAACGGAAGTGCCTGCCGAGCCGGACCGCTCGATGACGGACGAGCAGCAGCGCTCCCCTCCGTCATCACTGTCAGTGGGTAGGCGGCCGTGGTGTCAGGGGTCGGTGGTCAGGCGGGTTCGGGGCAGGGTCAGGTCCGCGGGGGGCAGGCCGCCCTCCCGCAGGTACGCGGCGGCGCCGCCGTACCGGTCGTCCAGGTGGGCGAGGGTGGCGAGCATCGTGCCGGCGCCGACCTCGGCGAACAGCCGGCGGGACCTGGCCCGCTCCGCCTCGCCGGGCAGGGCGGCCAGATGGGCGTCGATGCTCAGGCGGGCGGCCGTCTCGGCGTAGTCCTCGGCTACGTCGGCCGACGCCACCCCGGCCAGGGTGAGCGTCAGCGCGCTGGCCAGGCCGGTCCTGTCCTTGCCGAAGTGGCAGTGCACCAGGGTGGCACCTGGCGGCGCGTGGACGATCGCGGGGACGACGGTGACGTGCCGGCGAGCCGAAGCCGGCCGTGGTTCCAGCCAGTCGCCGATCTCCGCCTCGCAGCCGTCGTCGATGAGGAACATATCCGCGCCGAGGCCGAGCCGCTCGGACAGCTCCAGGTTCTCGATCACGTCAGCGTCGGTGACCTTGTCCCAGTGGCCGTACCAGGTACACCACATGGGCGGGACCGCAGGGAAGGAGGCCGGGGCTTGCCCGGCGGCGACGGTGGTGGCCCACTCGCGCAGGGCGGCAGAGAGAGCTTGTTCTCCGGGCTGCGGCGGCCCGGGGAACGAGCTCTCTGCCAACCACTCCTGGGTCTCAGCCTCGATCCGGTCAGGGGATGTCGATACCGCCGGCGCGGAGCCTCGCTTCGACGAGCGAGGCCAGGCGGGCCGCGGCGGAGTCGCGTTCTTCGCCGTGGTGGGCGATCAACCGGTAGCGGGTCGCGGTCTCGGTATGGGCTTGCAGACCGGTCACGATCCTGAGGTGGTCGGGGTGGGCGAGGTAGTGCTCGGCCATGTCGGCGGCCAGCTCCACAACGCGGGGATCATCCGGTGGCCAGCCGATGACTTCGGCGCTGCGCTTGGTCAGCTCCACGAATCGGGGGTTGCGCAGCGCGTGTTCGATGGCGGCGAGGTAATCCTCGAAGCTTTCGGGGACCAGAGCCTTGGCCAGGACGAAGGATTCCCGGGCGGTGCGTACGTCCTCCGGGGTGAAGCCGAGGGTCGGCATCGCCTCCAGCATCGCCACGGCGCGGTCGGGCAGCAAGGTCCGGTCGCCGCTGGTGAGCCGGTTGAGCATGTCCCTTTGTGCGGCCAGCGCGGCGATCCGGGCGGTGAGGTGCTGCTCGACGTCGGCGAGCGCCGCGGCGAACGGCGCGGCGTCGCAGTCCAGCAGCGGGCCGATGTCGGCCAGCGGTACCCCGGCGCCGGCGAGCGTTTTGACCTGCACCAGTCTCAACAGCTCGGCCGAGCCGTAACGCCGGTACCCCGAGCTGTCGCGCGCGGGCTCCTCCACCAGCCCGAGCTTGTGGTAGTGCCGCACCGTTTTGATCGTGATGCCGGCGAACGCGGCCGCCTGACCGATGGTCACCCCTGCGGCCATGGGCTCAGCGATCCTTTCGCGCCTGCCCGGCGGCGGCGGTCTCCCGCACCGCGGCGGCGATCGCTCGGAAGTCCTTGCGCAGGATCTGGGTGTGGTTGCTCTCGACTTTGGCGCTGACCCGCAGGTTGGGGTTGCGGTGGAGCACCGGATCGAGGGAGGCGCGCATCTGCTCCATCTCCTCCGCGCCGCCGCCGAGGTTGGCTCCGGAGGCCAGGATATAGCGCACCGGGCAGGACAGCCGGTCCAGAACGGGTTCGAGGGCGGCGCAGACCTCGTTGATCTCGATGTTGACCTGGGCGTGCTGAGCCGCACTCATCAAGGCGGCCAGGCCGAAGGGGCGCGCGAGCGGCAGACCCAGCCGCATGTTGCGAAACGCGCGCCGGATCCGCTCCCGGTTCTCCTCACCGGTCAGCCCCCAGGGGACCGCGCCGTCGACCGAGACCACACCGGCGATCCGGCCGGGGTTGCGATCGGCCCAGTGCACCGCCAGCGCCGCGCCATAGGACCAGCCGACCAGCAGCGGCCGCTCCACCCCGGTCGCCTCGATGACCGCGTCGACGTCGCGCAGACAGCCCTCGAAGGAGTAGTCGGCCGACCGCTTCGACTTGCCGCGGGCGCGCTCGTCGTAGGTGAGGTGTCGCCACCGGGGGCCGAGTTCGGCGATCACCCGCCGCCAGGAGCGCTGGCTCGCATAGGAGCCGTTGAGATACACGACGGTTTGACCGGGGCCGCGGGTATCGGTGACCGCCAGGGCCGTGTCGTCGACGGCCACCATGCCGGCCCATGAGGAAGCCTGTGAATGCGTCATGCGGTCAGCATCCGGCTTGACCTTGGGTCAAGGTCAAGCCGGGCCCGCGAGGCCGCCGGTCGAGTTCCGGTGGCCTCGATGGAGGCAATGACCTGCATCGCCGCATCGGCCCACTTGATGAGAGGAAAGTGGCATGGGACGGCGGTGCTATCCGCCGGGGTTTCGGCGCAAGGTGCTGGATCTGCTCGAGGCGGGCGTAAGGTGACCGACCTGGCGCACGATCTGGGGGTTTTCAGACGCCGCAACAGCGAGCTGACAGCTCGGCGAGGCGGGCGACGGCTCACCACCCGGCGGACGCGGAGATGAAAGTTTCACGACATCTCATCGCAGCGGTGCGAACGTGTCATGGTAAGAGCCCAGGCGGCGCGCCGGACGGCACCGGGGGCCGCCGAAAAGACGTGATCCACGTTCTTGACGTCCGGGCCTCCCTTGAATTGACTCGACATCACCGTCACCCGCGAATCGGTGTCGGAGAAACAATGAAATGTTAGCGCTAACATAATGCCTTTACCTGCCGTGCCGGCACCATCCGCTCCGCATTCGATTGAGAAAGGAATGCATCATGCTTTTCGGGAGCCTGAAAAAGGCGCTCGCGGCCGGGGCGAGCGCGTTGCTCGCCACCGCCTGCCTGGTGAGCGGTGGCACAACGGCCCAGGCGGCGACGTCGCAGCCGTGTGACATCTACGCCGCGGGCGGGACGCCGTGCGTGGCGGCACACAGCACGACCCGTGCTCTGTACGGCGCCTACAACGGCCCGCTGTACCAGGTCAGGCGCGCGTCGGACAACACCACGCGCGACATAGGCGTCCTCAGCCCGGGCGGAGTCGTCAACGCCGCCGCCCAGGACTCGTTCTGCGCCGACACGACCTGCCTCATCACCGTCATCTATGACCAGTCCGGCCGCAACAACCGCCTCACCCAGGCGCCGCCCGGCTACTGGAAGGGCCCCGCTCCGGGCGGATGGGACAATCTCGCCGACGCGAAGGCGGCCCCGATCACCATCCGCGGCCAGAAGGCGTACGGTGTCCGCGTGGAGCCCGGCACCGGCTACCGCAACAACAACACCAACGGCGTCGCCAAGGGCGACGAGCCCGAGGGCATCTACGCCGTCGTCGACGGCACGCACTACAACCAGTGGTGCTGCTTCGACTACGGCAACGCGCAGACGGATGGCATAGCCGACTCCCCCGCCATCATGGAGACCGTCTACTTCGGCGCCAGTAAGCAGTGGGGGTACGGGGCCGGACCCGGCCCCTGGATCATGGCCGACCTGGAGTGGGGACTGTTCTCGGGAGTGAACGCGGGCTTCAACAACATCCCGTCGATCACCCACCGTTTCGTCACGGCCATGGTCAAGGGCGAGCCGAACCACTGGGCGATCCGGGGCGGCAACGCGCAGTCGGGCGGCCTGACGACCTATTTCGACGGACGGCGCCCCAACGGCTACCACCCGATGAAGAAGGAAGGCGCCATCCTGCTCGGCATCGGCGGCGACAACAGCGTCACCGGCCGGGGCACCTTCTTCGAGGGCGTGTTGACGTCCGGCTACCCGACGGAGGCCACCGAGAACGCCGTACAGGCCAACATCGCCGCCGCCGGCTACGCGCCGGCGGGCGGCGGCGACCCGCAGCAGAATGTCCAGATCCTGGGCGACCAGTCCGGCCGGTGCGTCGACGTGCCGAACGGCAGCACCGCCAACGGCACCCAGGTGCAGCTGTGGGAATGCTGGGGCGGCACCATGCAGCGCTGGACCTACACCTCGGGCAAGCAGGTGCAGGTATACGGCAACAAGTGCCTGGACGCCTACGGGCATGGCACCGCCAACGGCACTCAAGTGATCATCTGGGACTGCAACGGCCAGACCAACCAGCAGTGGAACGTGAACAGCAACGGCACCATCACCGGCGTGCAGTCCGGGCTGTGCCTCGACGCCTTCGAGCAGGGCACCGCCAACGGCACGAAACTCATCCTGTGGTCCTGCAACGGACAGGCCAACCAGCGGTGGACCCTGCGTAGCTGATTCCGGCCGGCGGGTTCGGTGCGCATGAGGGCGATCGGGTGAAACGGCCTGGTTCGGGGTCCGGACACCTGGATGCATCGCGCCGAACCCGACGGAGCGCATCTGAGAGTGCATCCCGCGCGCTGATGGCATGAACTCGGAGCACACCGAAGTCTCCACCGGATCCGGGGCGATTCACGTGCGACTGGGGGCGTTCGTCGTGCACGGATGACGAAGACGAGCAGACCAGAGCCGGACAGAGGAGCTGCAGGCCAGAGCCGGCGTCAGGGGTCGGTGGTCAGGGTTCGGAGCAGGGCCAGGTCCGCGGGGGGGCAGGCCGCCCTCCCGCAGGTACAAGGCGGCGCCGCCGTACCGGTCGTCCAGGTGGACGAGGGTGGCGAGCATCGTGCCGGCGCCGACCTCGCGAACAGCCGGCGGGACCTGGCCCGCTCCGCCTCGCCGGGCAGGGCGGCCAGATGGGCGTCGATGCTCAGGCGGGCGGCCGTCTCGGCGTAGTCCTCGGCTACGTCGGCCGACGCCACCCCGGCCAGGGTGAGCGTCAGCGCGCTGGCCAGGCCGGTCCTGTCCTTGCCGGAGTGGCAGTGCACCAGGGTGGCGCCTGGCGGCGCGTGGGCGATCTTCCTTACTTGATGGAGGCGTTGCCCTCGGACACGGCCTGGTCGGCGGCCTGCTGCGGGCTGAGCTTGCCGAGGTACATCTCGTTGAAGATCTGGTTCAGCTTGGTCTCGAAGCCGGTGAAGCGGGTGATGATCGGCACCGGGAACGTGGTGCCCTCCGGCTCCTCCAGGAACGGCGAGACGTCGAGCTTCTTCGCCTTCCAGTAGGCGACGTAGCCCTGCGCCAGGCCGGTGATGACGGGGAAGACGTAGCCGCCGTCGGCCATCATCTTCTGCGGCTGCTCGGTGCCGAGCCAGGCGGCCAGCTTCATGGCCTCCTCGGGGTGCTTGCTCTTGGCGTAGACGGCCTCGGCGAGCCCGTTGAGGTTGACCGCGCGGCCGGCCGGGCCCTCGGGCATGAGGGCGACGCCGACGGGCATGTCCCGGGGGTCGGTCAGGTCCCAGATGGTGCTGCCGGCCGCCACGTACCGGCCGTCGGCGCTGAAGGCCAGCCTGTCGACGGCGCCGCTGTTCGCCACCATGGTGCGCACGATGTCGGGCCGGCCCCTCTTGCAGGACCGTCAAGCGGCTGCCGTTCGCGAAAGGCGATCTTGCCAGGCCCATGGCCGACCGCGGGCTTGGGAGTTGCGGAGGTCGTCTTGCTGACGTGCTTCCCTGTGGCGAGGTCCCAGACCGTGAGCCGACGCCCTACTGCTCAGCCGTTTCGGACCGCCTTGCTCACCTGCGAGGGTGAGGTGCGCCAGGGGGCGCCATGGCCGGGGAGCACCCAGGATGCCGGCAGCCCGGCGATCCGGTCGAGGGAGGAGAGTGCTTCGGCTGGGTCGTCGGTGAAGGGTGCGGGCTGGGGGCCTTCGCGCCCGGTGAGGACGTGCCGCGTGGTGAGGGCGTCGCCGACGAAGACCGCGTCGGCGAGCGGGACGTGCACCGCCACGCTTCCCGGAGAGTGCCCCGACATGCCCACGATCACCGGATTGCCCGGCAGGTCCAGGACGTCGCCATCGCCGATCTCGGTGACGTCGCCGACGTAGCGGGTGCGCAGACCGTTCTTGCGGAGGGAGTAACCGAAGAATCCGAGCGTCGGGCCGAGACGCATGGGGCCGAACGCGACCTTGGGCTTGTCTCCCGTACGGGTGCGGACGGCGTCGGCGGCATGCACGAACACCGGTACGCCGTGTGCGCTTCGCAGGCGTTCGGCGAAGCCGATGTGGTCGGAGTCTCCGTGGGTCAGTACGAGTCCGCGGATGTCGTCGACGGACTTGCCCAGGGAGCGGAGTTCGCGCTGCAGATCCCGCCAGTGGCCGGGCAGTCCCGCGTCGATGAGCGTGATGCCCTCGGGGGTGTCGACGAGGTAGCAGGCCACGAGATCGTTACCCAGGCGGTGCAGATGGGGTGCGATTTGCATGGGGCTTCTTTCAGGTTGGAACGGGTCTTGGCAGGCGGCCGTCATGGCCTGGGTCTTGACCGCAGCGGTGCGCCCGCGGTTCGTGACGCCGCGCGTAGTCGATGGGGCGGCGAGCGCCCGGGGACGGTTGACGCTCCATCGTGTGTTGCCGAGTGTCGTGGCGCGCGGCGGGCGGCAGCGCCACAGCGTCGTCGGACGCTCGGTTTCATCGGGGCTCCGGGCTTTCTAAACGTTTAGATCGAGTGCAACGATGGCGGCCGCGCACGTGGGCTGTCAAGCGGGCATGGCGCCCGGCGGTCCGCGCTGGACGGCGAGGTGACTACCTGCGCCGCCCGTCCGGTTCGGCTCCGCGTGGACCGGCATCGCGCTCGGCCACCGGGGGCGCCGCCTCGATCTCGGTGTCCATCGCCTCGGCCCCGGAGAAGCCCGGGTGGGGACAGCCGCAGCTCCGCCGGATCGCGAGCGTGGCCGTCGGAGGGGTGCCAGGCGCGGGCTCGCCGAGCAGGTGGCGCACGGCCCGGCGGGCCATCTCGGCGAGCGGCTGTTCCACCGTGGTGAGCGGCGGCACGGTGAACCCGCTCTCCGGGGTCCCGTCGCAGCTGATCAGGGCGAGCCTGCCAGGCACCTCGACGCCCACAGCGCCGCAGCCGGCGAGCACGCCGACGGCCTGTTCGTCGGTCGCCGCGACCAGCGCCCGCGGCACGGCCTCCAGCCCGGCCACGAGACGGGCGGCGGCGGCCCGGCCGTACTCGGAGCGCAGCAGCTCACCCGGCACGCCGGTCGCTCGCCAGGCCGCGACGCGGTCGCCCACGGGACCCTCGTCGGTGAGGCCGGCCAGGAAGTCGACCCGGTCGTGCCCGTGCCCGCGCAGGTGGGCGACCGCCGCGGCGACCCCGGCGGCGTTGTCGGCGGCCACGAGCGTCGTGTCCGAGCCGGGCGGCCGATGGTGGACGTGCACGAGCGGGACGCCGCTCTCGGCCGCGAGGCCGGCCGGGTCGTCGGCGCCCGGGGTCGAGACGACGATCAGGCCGTCGACCTGCGCGCCCAGCAGGGCGTCGATCACGGCGGCCTGGCGCTGCCCATCGTAGCCCGAGTTCGCCGCGACCATCAGCTTGCCGGAGGCGGTGAGGGCCTCCTCCAGCCGCTGACCGAGGGCCGCGAAGTAGGGGTTGACCGTGTCGGGAAGCACGACGCCGACCAGGCCGGAGGAGCCGGAGCGCAGCGCGGCGGCCACCCGGTTGTGCCGGTACCCGAGCTCGGCCGCGGCGGCGATGACACGTTCCCGCGTGCGCGCCGCGACCGGCCGTGGCCCGCCGTTCACGACGTAGCTCACCACCGCGATCGAGGTCCCGGCGCGGCGGGCCACGTCGGCCATCGTCACCGCCATGCCCGCTCCCTTCTTGACAGCTCACGTGCGCGGCCACCATCGTTGCACCCGACACCGATTCTAAACGTTTAGACAACTGCCCCTTCACGGAGCCGTGATGAAACTGATCGTGGACACCGACACCGCGTCCGACGACGCCGTGGCGCTGCTGCTCGCCGCGCGCGACGAGAGCGCCGAGCTGGACGCGGTGACCACCGTCGCGGGCAACGTCCCGCTGCGGCAGGCCACCCGCAACGCGCTGCTCACCCTGGAAGTCGCCGGGATGGACGGCGTGCCGGTGTTCGAGGGCTGCGACCGCCCGATGGTGCGCCCGCTGTCCACCGCGCAGCCGGTGCACGGCGACGACGGGATGGGCGACCTCGGCCTGCCCGGGCCCGCGAGCCGTCCCCAAGCCGGGCACGCCGTCGACGTGCTGCTCGACCGGCCCCGTGAACGGCCGGGCGAGTACACGCTGGTCACCCTCGGGCCGCTGACCAATCTGGCCGCAGCGCTGCTGCGCGACCGCGACCTGCTGGGCCGCTACCGGCACGTGTACTGCATGGCCGGCGCGCCCGACGCGGTCGGCAACATCAGCGCGACGGCGGAGTTCAACGTCTGGGCGGACCCCGAGGCCGCGCAGGTCGTCCTCGCGACGGCCGATCCCGGCCGGGTCACCTGGATCGGCTGGGACGTCTCCCGGCGCGACGCGGTGATGACGCCGGCCGACCAGGAACGGCTGCTCGCCCTGGACTCCCCGCTGGCCGGTTTCACTCACCGGATCAACCGCAAGGTGACCGAGTGGGCCGCCCGGGTGACCGGGCTCTCCGGTTATGACCTGCCCGACCCGGTGGCCATGGCGGTGGCGCTGCGCCCCGGTCTGGTGGCCGAGCGGGAGACGGCGCACGTGCGGATCGCGCTCGGGGACGAGGCCCGGGGCCAGACCATGGTCGAGCGGCGGCTGACCGGCCCGCCGCCCAACGTCACCCTCGTCCGCCGCGTGGACGAGAAGGGCTTCAAGGAACTGTTGTTCGGCCTGCTGGCGCCGGAGGAGGCACGCGCATGACCGGCCGCTACGAACTGCACTGCCATCTCGACGGTTCGGTACGTCCCGCCACGGTCGCCGAGCTGGCCGGGCAGCAGGGCATCACGCTGGGCGCACCCGTCGAGTCGCTGGTGGTCGCCCCGCGCGAGTGCGGCGACCTGATGACCTACCTCACCTACCTCGACCCGATCCTGCGGGTGCTGCAGACCCCCGAGGCGCTGCGCCGGGCGGCGCTGGAGCTCGTGCACGACTGGCACGCCGACGGCGTCGTGTACGGCGAGGCCAGGTTCGCGCCGCAGCTGCACGGCGAGCGGGGCATGACCCTCGACGAGGCGGTCGAGGCGGTGGCCGACGGCCTGGCGGGCGGATCGGAGCAGACGGGCGTCCGCTGCGCGCTCCTCCTGTGCTGCCTGCGCCAGCAGCCGCCGGAGACCAGTGAGCGGGTCGTGGCCGCCGCGCTGCGCCACCGAGGATCGGTCGCCGGCGTGGACCTGGCCGGAGACGAGAGCCGCCCCGGCGCGCCGCACCTGCCGGCCTTCGCCGCCGCGCACGCCGCCGGGCTCCCCGTCACCGTGCACGCGGGCGAGGCGGCCGGGCCGGAGAGCGTGTGGGAGGCGCTCGACGTGCTCGGCGCCGCGCGCATCGGCCATGGGGTGCGGTCGGCGGACGACCCCGCCCTGCTCGACCGGCTCAGGCGTGACGGCATCACCTTGGAGATGTGCCCGACCAGCAACCTGCAGACCGGGGCGGTACGCGAGACCGCCGCCCATCCCGCCGACCGCCTGCTGGCCGAGGGGCTGGCCGTCACCATCTCCACCGACGCCCGCACCACCTCCGGCACCACGGTCACCCGCGAGTTCCAGCGGATGAGGGAGTGGTACGGCTGGACCGGCGACCACGAGGCGCGGTGCCAGGAGCACGCGCGGGCCGCCGCGTTCGGCGACGTGCCCGGCTCCCACGGGGCGACGGGGCTTGGCGGGGCGGTGGGGCCGGCATCGTCCTGACCTCCCCCGCCGGACGCCTACGGCCCTACGCGCCGGGGTCGGCGGTGGCGGCGGCGAGCGCCTCGGGCTCGGTGCCGTCGGAGAGCA
>NZ_JBFAQA010000058.1:0-28067 GCF_040677005.1 Nonomuraea sp. NPDC049421 | reverse complement strand
CGCGCTGCTCGTGCCCGGAATGCGCGAGCAGCAGTGGGGCGCGATCGTGCACGTCTCGTCGCCGGCGGACCCCCCGCGTGCGGCCACCTCAGTCACCTGTCCGCGCCGACTGACCGACCTCGATGAGCGGTCGCGGCGCGGGCTCCGCCTCCCGCAGCCCGAACCGGGCATGCAGGCGGCGCAGCGGCGCCGGGGCCCACCAGTTGGCCCGGCCCATCAGCGTCATCACCGACGGCACCAGCAGGCACCTGACGAGGGTGGCGTCCACCAGCACGGCCACGAACAGGCCGATGCCGATCTGCTCGATGTCACCCATCCTGGCCATGCCGAACGTGCCGAACACCACCAGCATCAGCAGCGCGGCCGAGGTGATGATCCGCCCGGTGTCGCGCACGCCGGCCCGGACCGCCGCGCGGGTGCCGAGACCCTCGTCCACGTGCTCCCTGATCCGGCCCAGCAGGAACACCTCGTAGTCGATCGAGAGACCGAACGCGAAGGCGAAGATGACCGCGAGAGCGAACGGATCCAGCCCTCCGACGGTCAGCGTGTCCAGCGCACCGGACAGCCAGCCGTCCTGGAAGACCAGCACGAGCACCCCGAACGTGGCGCCCAGCGAGACCACCGCCATGGCGACCGCGGTCAGCGGCACCAGGATCGACCCGCTGAGCAGGAAGAGCAGCACCAGCATCGCGGCGGCGGTGACGCTCAGCGCCACCGGCATGCCGTCGC
This sequence comes from Nonomuraea sp. NPDC049421, assembly GCF_040677005.1. NCBI lineage: Bacteria > Bacillati > Actinomycetota > Actinomycetes > Streptosporangiales > Streptosporangiaceae > Nonomuraea > Nonomuraea sp. NPDC049421. The sequence continues at coordinate 27,338 of NZ_JBFAQA010000058.1, read as the reverse complement.
GCAGCAGCGCGTTGACGTCCACCAGCTCGGCGGCCTGGCCGGCGACCCAGATGCGGAAGTCGCCCGGCCGGTCCGCGCGGACCCGCTCGACCAGCTCGCGGGCGGGCGGCCCCTGGGTGTCGCCGCGCACGGCCAGCGCCACGGACGACAGTCCAGGGCCGTCGGGCCGCGCGGTCTCCACGCGGACGACCGCCGGATCGCTCTTCCAGCGCTCCGCCCACTGCTGCAGCCGCTCCGGCTCGGTCCGCGCCAGCACGAGCACGGCCGGCCGGTCGGTACGCCCGTACTTGGCCGCCAGCACGTTCGTCACCTGCACCGACTCCAGATCGGGCGGCAGGATCTTGGTGCCCGACAGGGCGAGCTTGGCGCTCAGCATCGGCGCGCCGAGCGCCACCAGCACGACCACGATGCCCACCGCGACCAGCACGGGGAAGCGCTGCACCCGGCTGATCAGCCGCTCGAAGAACCCGCCGACGCGGTCCTCACCGCGCAGCGCCCGCCGCGAGGGGTGGATGCGCCCGCCGAACAGCCGCATCAGCGCGGCCACCATGGTCAGCGCGGTCAGCATGGCGACCAGCGAGACGGCGGCGCCGCCCGCGGCGACCGCGCGCAGGCCGACGGCGTTGAACGCCATGAGCCCGGTCAGCGCCGCCGCGACCGTCAGCGCGCTGAACATCACCGTGCGCCCGGCCGTGGCCCAGGTCCGCTCGACCGCCTTGGCACGCTCCTCCAGGCTGATCCGCGTGCCCCCGGCCGCCGCGGCCCGCCGGTACGGGCGTACCAGCTCCTCGCGGTACCGGCCGACGAGCAGGAGGCCGTAGTCGATGCACAGGCCGAGCCCGAGCAGGGTGACCACGGTGGTGACGTTGCCGTCCAGCGGGATCACCTGCGAGATGGCCAGCAGCACCGCGAAGGCCGCGCCGACGCTGACGATGGTGGTGATCAGCGGCAGCCCGGCCGCGACCACCCCGCCGAAGACGATCACCAGGGCCACGAACGTCAGCGGCAGCGCCTTGAACTCGGCGTCCCGCATGTCGGTCTGCGCGGCCATCTTGGTCTGGTACCGCAGCCAGGCGTCACCGCCGATGCGCACCCGCGCGCCCGGCAGGCCGTCGCCGGCGCTCCTGAGGGCGTCGGCGACGCGTAAGGCGGTCGCCTCCTCCCCGGTCTTGGAGATCCCCGCGGCCAGCATGACGCCGCTGCCGTCGGAGGCGGTGCGCGGCTCGTCCACGCCGGTGACGCCCTCCAGGCCGCGGACGGCGGCGGCGGTACGGGCCAGCGCGGCTTCGGTCGCCTCCGCCGCCGGATCCACGCCCTCGACCAGCAGCACGACCTGCGAGCCGCCCTCGCCCAGCAGCTGCCTGGCCTGCAACGACTCGGGGACGTTCTGCTGCTGCACCGCGGACATCCCGCCGACGACCGACCCGGCCGCGGCGAAACCCGCCACCATCAACAGGAGGGAGGCGATGAGCACTTTCCAGCGGTGCTGGAAGCAGAACTTCCCTATCGATCTCGTCATGCACCCACGATGCCCGCGCCCGGCAGGGCCGTCAGTGGAGCGATGCCCTGACTTCCGGTGGGCCTAGACCTAATTCCCTCTCGAGTTCCCCTCTCAGAACAGGAGCCCCGCACATGGATGCGTCACCGTCCTTCGCCGTCATCCCGGGAGCGCAGGTGCACCGCGCGCTGTCGGGTGACGAGACCGTGGTGATCGACGTGGTGCGCCGCGCGTACGAGCTGCACGGCGCCGGCGCCACCGTCAACCCCGACTCCTTCTTCCTGCGCTTCCCCGACCGGCCCTCCTCGCGCATCATCGGCCTGCCCGCGTCGGTCGCGGGCGACGTCGGCGTGCACGGCATCAAGTGGATCTCCAGCTTCCCCGGCAACGTCGCCACCGGGCTGCCCAGGGCGTCGGCGGTGCTGGTGCTCAACGACGCGGAGACCGGGTACCCGTTCGCCTGCCTGGAGAGCTCGATCATCAGCGCTTCGCGTACGGCTGCGTCGGCGGCCCTGGCGGCGGCCGAGCTGAGCGCGGCGCGGGGGCGGCTCCCGGCCCGGGTGGGGTTCGTGGGCACGGGGCTGATCGCCCGGTACATCCACACCTATCTGGTGGCGGCCGGGTTCTCCTTCGACGAGGTGGGCGTGCACGATCTGGTGGCGGGGCACGCGCGGGGGTTCTGCGACTATCTGGAGCGCGCCGGGGCCGGCAAGGTCCGGGTCTGCGACACGGCAGAAGAGCTCATCCGCTCGTACGAGCTGGTCGTCTTCGCCACCGTCGCCGGCGAGCCGCACGTCACCGACCCCGCCTGGCTGGCGCACGACCCGCTGGTGCTGCACGTCTCGCTGCGCGACCTGTCGCCGGAGATCATCCTGTCGGCGTGGAACGTGGTGGACGACGTCGAGCACTGCATGAAGGCCGGCACCTCGCCGCACCTCGCCGAGCAGCTGACCGGGCACCGGGACTTCGTCGCGGGCACGCTGTACGACGTGCTCACCGGCGCGCTGCGGCCGCCCGCCGACCGGCCGGTGATCTTCTCGCCGTTCGGTCTGGGCGTGCTGGACCTGGCCGTCGCCAAGCACGTCTACGACACCGTCCGCGACGCGCGGGAGCTGGCCACCGTCCCCGATTTCTTCCACGAGCTGACGCGCTACGGCTGACCTCAGCCGATCGGGTCACGGCCGTCGCCGCAGACCCCTCCGGCGCTCCGAGTGAGGGCTGGGACGGAATAGGCTCATGCGGTAAGTCTGGCCGGGGCGAAGGTTAGGGGACCGGGTGAGCAAGTCCTTCGTGCACCTGCACGTACACACCGAATACAGCATGCTCGACGGCGCGGCGAAGCTGAAGCCGCTGTTCAAGGAGGCCGAGCGGCTGGAGATGCCGGCCATCGCGATGAGCGACCACGGCAACATGTTCGGCGCGTACGAGTTCCAGAAGGTCGCCTCGGGCTCCCCGGTCAAGCCGATCATCGGCATCGAGGCCTACGTCGCGCCGGAGAACCGGTTCGTCAAGAAGCCGGTCTTCTGGGGGCAGCGGGCCGAGACCGGCGTGGCCGACGGCGAGGGCGGGAAAGACGTCTCGGGCGGCGGCCGGTTCACCCACATGACGATGTGGGCCAAGGACGCCGACGGGTTGCGCAATCTGTTCCGGTTGTCGTCGCTGGCGAGCTTCGAGGGCTACTACTCCAAGCCCCGCATGGACAAAGACCTCATCTCGCAGTACGCCTCGGGCATCGTCGCCACCACCGGCTGCCCGTCGGGCGCGGTGCAGACCCGCATCCGCCTCGGCCAATACGACGAGGCCGTGCGGGTGGCCGGCGAATACCAGGAGATCTTCGGCAAGGAGAACTACTTCCTTGAGCTGATGGACCACGGCATCGACATCGAGCGCGAGGTCCGCCAGGATCTGCTGCGGCTGGCCAAGCAGCTCGACATCCCGCTGCTGGTCACCAACGACTCCCACTACGTCACCGAGGACCAGGCCGACGCGCACGACAGCCTCCTGTGCGTCGGCGTGGGCAAGAACAAGGACGACCCCAACCGCTTCCGCTTCAACGGCTCCGGCTACTACCTCAAGCCGGCCGACGAGATGTACCGCCTGTTCCCCGAGCTGCCCGAGGCGTGCGACAACACGCTGCTGGTCGCGGAGATGATCGGCGACTACGGCGACGTGTTCGCCCACGTCGACCGCATGCCCGACTACCCCGACGTGCCCGAGGGCGAGACACAGGAGTCGTGGCTGCGCAAGGAGGTCGAGCGCGGCCTGGAGGAGCGCTACGGCACGCCCGTCCCCGCCGAGGTGATGGAGCGCTACGAGACGGAGATGAAGGTCATCGGCCCGATGGGCTTCTCCTCCTACTTCCTCGTGGTGGCCGACATCTGCCGCTACGCGCGCGAGAACGGCATCCCGGTCGGCCCCGGCCGAGGCAGTGCCACCGGCTCGATCGTGGCCTACGCCACCCGCATCACCGAGCTCGACCCGCTGGAGCACGGCCTGCTGTTCGAGCGGTTCCTCAACCCCGAGCGCATCAACCCGCCCGACATCGACCTCGACTTCGACGACCGCCAGCGCGACCGCATGGTGGCCTACGTCACCCAGAAGTACGGCAGCGAGTACACCGCCCAGGTCAACACGTTCGGCACGATCAAGGCGAAGGCCGCCGTGAAGGACGCCAGCCGCATCCTCGGCTACCCCTTCGCCATGGGCGACAAGATCACCAAGGCGATGCCGCCGGACGTCATGGGCAAGGGCGTGCCGCTGGCCGACCTGTTCAACGAGGAGCACCCCCGCTACATCGAGGGCACCGAGATCCGCGCCCTCTACGACTCCGACCCCGACGTCCGCAAGGTCATCGACACAGGGCGCGGCATCGAGGGCCTGATCCGCGGCACCGGCGTGCACGCGGCGGCGGTCATCCTGTCCTCCACGCCGCTGCTCGACCTGATCCCCATGCACATGCGTGACAAGGACGGCGTGGTCATCACCGGGTTCGACTACCCGTCGTGCGAGGACATGGGCCTGGTCAAGATGGACTTCCTGGGTCTGCGGAACCTGGGCATCATCGACCACGCCATCAAGATCATCAAGCAGAACCGCGGCATCGAGCTCGACACGCTCACCATCCCGCTCGACGACGCCACCACCTACCAGCTCATGGCCAGGGGCGACACGCTGGGCGTGTTCCAGCTCGACGGCGGGCCCATGCGCTCGCTGCTCAAGCTCATGGAGCCGACCCGGTTCGAGGACATCGCGGCGGTCCTCGCCCTCTACCGGCCGGGCCCGATGGCGGCCAATGCCCACACCAACTACGCCCACCGCAAGAACGGCCGCCAGGACATCGAGCCGATCCACCCCGAGCTGAAAGAGGCGCTCGAGCCGATCCTCGGCCCCACCTTCCACCTGCTCGTCTACCAGGAGCAGATCATGGCGGTGGCCCGTGAGCTGGCCGGCTACTCGCTCGGCGGCGCCGACCTGCTGCGCCGCGCCATGGGTAAGAAGAAGCCCGAGATCCTGGCCAAGGAGTTCGAGAACTTCCAGGCCGGCATGCGCGGCAACGGCTACTCCGACGCGGCTATCCAGGCGCTCTGGGACGTCATGCTGCCGTTCTCCGGCTACGCCTTCAACAAGTCCCACACCGCCGGCTACGGCCTCGTCGCCTACTGGACCGCCTACCTCAAGGCCAACTACCCCGCCGAGTACATGGCCGCCCTGCTCACCTCCGTCGGTGACGACAAGGACAAGGCGGCCGTCTACCTCGCCGAGTGCCGCAAGATGGGCATCCAGGTGCTGCCGCCCGACGTCAACGACTCCCAGCTCGACTTCGTCGCCGTCGGTGACACCCAGGTCCGCTTCGGCATGGGCGCCGTACGCAACGTCGGCGAGAACGTCGTGGACGGCGTCGTCAAGGCCCGCACCGAGAAGGGCCGCTTCACCGACTTCAACGACTTCCTCGCCAAGGTGCCGCTGACCGCCTGCAACAAGAGGGTCATCGAGTCGCTGATCAAGGCGGGCGGGTTCGACTCGCTCGACCACCCGCGCAAGGGCCTGCTGATGATCCACGAGCAGGCCGTCGAGTCCGTCATCGACATCAAGAAGAACGAGGCCCACGGCCAGGACTCCCTGTTCGGCGGCCTGGCCGACGACGGCGACGACGAGGTGTTCTCCATCGCGGTGCCCGAGGGCGAGTGGGACAAGAAGACCAAGCTCGACTTCGAACGTGAGATGCTCGGCCTCTACGTGTCCGACCACCCGCTGGCCGGCACCGAGCGGCTGCTCGCCCGCAACCGCGACACCACCATCGCCGACCTGCTCGACAGCGGCCGCGAGGACCGCGGCGACGTGCAGGTCGCGGGGCTCGTCACCAAGGTCGACCGCCGGGTCAACAAGGCCGGCAACACCTGGGCGATCATCACCGTCGAGGACATGGACGCCGCCGTCGAGTGCCTGTTCTTCCCGCGCAACTACGAGCTGTACGGGCCCGAGCTGCGGCCCGACATCGTGGTGTCCGTACGCGGCCAGATCAACAACCGCGACGGCGCGATCAGCATCTTCGCCCAGGACATGACGCTCATCGACGTCTCCGGCGTCAACAGCGAGAACGGCGCCCCGATCACCCTGCAGCTGCGCGAGGAACGCATCACGCCGAGCCTCCTCGACGAGCTCCGCCAGGTCCTGAAGACCCACCAGGGCCAGGTCCCGCTCCAGATCAACCTGCGCCGCCCGGCTGGCAAGACGATGGTGATGGCCCTGCCGGAGTGGCCGGTCAACGCCGCACCCAGCTTCGCCGCCGACATCAAGGCCCTCCTGGGCCCGGAGGCCATCTCCCTCTAGCGGGTTCCCGCCGCCGCCCTCACGCAGGGCGGCGGCGCGGCGCTTCAGCCGGTCTTCGCCAGGAGGGCGAGGATGTCGGCGGTGGTGCCGGTCTCTCCCAGGCGGGGGAAGATGCGCTCCACGCTGTTACGGTGGGCGTCGGCGTTCAGGTCGGTCATCGCGTCCACGGCCAGCGTGACGTGGTAGCCGTGCTCGTACGCCGCCCGCGCCGTCGACTCCACGCCGATGCTTGTGGCCACGCCCGTGAGCACGATCTGCGTCACGCCCCGGCGGCGTAGCCGCAGGTCGAGGTCGGTGCCGTAGAAGGCGCCCCAGTTCCGCTTGGTCACCACCACGTCGTCAGGGCGGGTCAGCTCGGGGGCGAGCTCGTCCCAGCCCTGGGGTCGCGGGCCGGTGGCGCCGCCCGCCTCCGTACGGCCCGGGGCGGCGTCGGAGCCGTCGGCCGCGACGGTCACGCGTACCAGGACGACCGGCAGCTTCTTCGCACGGAACGCGTCGGCCAGCTCGACCGTGCGCGCCAGCACGTCGGCCGCGCCGTGCGGGGTGCCGGGCAGGGCCAGGACGCCCTGCTGCAGGTCGATGACGACCAGCGCGGTACGCGGGTCGAGGGTGGTGACGGCCATGATGGTTACCTTTCCGCGGTGCCGACGCGGCGCAACGACCGGTCGGCGAGGGTGAGTGCGAGCAGCAGGACGGCGACCACCGCGAGCAGCACGCTCAGGCCGTGCAGCCCTGCGGTGGTGGCGCCGTCACGGAAGAAGGCGGCGTTGGCGGCGGCGGCCAGCAGCGCGCCGATGTACATGAAGGTGCGCAGCAGCCCGGCCGACGAGCCCATGCGGTCGGGGTCGGCCTGGGCGTACAGCGCGTTCTGGTTGCCGAGGCCGATCAGGCCCTGCGAGATGCCGAGGACGCCGCCGATGAGCACGAGCAGCCAGACCGGGCTCGCGGCGTGCAGGCTCAGCATGGAGACGCAGCCCACCACCTGCACGGCGGCGCCGATCACGAGCTTGCCGCGCACCCTCGCGTTCCTGCTGGCGATCGCGGTGGCGATGATCGCGGTCACCGACAGGGGCAGCAGGAGCAGGCCCGCCTGCGACGGGCTCAGCTCCCGGCTCTCCTCCAGCCACTGGCTGAAGCCGTAGAGGAAGGCGTAGCTGGTGGTGAAGGCCAGCACCTGACGTCCGTACGTGGCCAGCAGCGCGGCGTTGCCCCGCAGCACCCGCAGGTCGATGAACGGTTCCGGGCGCCGCAGCTCCCACCAGGCGAACGCGGCGCCCAGCACGGCCGCGACCCCGACCAGGTAGAGGTGGCCGGCGCCCGGCTCCATCAGGAACAGCATGAACGCGGTCAGCATGCCCGCGAACGACAGCATCCCCGGCAGGTCCACGCCCCCGCCCGGCTGGGTGCGCAGCGTGGAGCGGCGGGGCAGCCGCAGCGCGCCCAGGACCAGGCAGGCGAGGGCCAGCGGCACGTTGACGGCGAAGATGAGGTGCCAGCCGCCCAGCCCGATCAGCAGCCCGCCGAACGTCGGCCCGACGACCGCGATGACCTGGTTGGAGATGGACAGCAGCGCCAGCACGCCGCCGGGGTTGCGCATCCCGGTGCGCTCGGCCTCGCTGCGCAGCAGGAACATCGAGGCCGGGTACGCGGCGCACGTGCCGAAGCCGAGCAGCACCCGGGAGACGATCAGCAGGCCGAGGTCGGGCGCGAACAACGCCATCGCCCCCGCGATGCCGACCAGCGCCGTGCCCAGCAGGTAGAGCAGGCGCGGGCCGTACATGTCCACCAGCCGCCCGATCACCGGCTGCCCGACGGCGGTGGCCAGGTAGAGCCCGGACACCAGCCACGCCGTCTCCGACGGCGGCGCCCCGAACGCCACACCGATCGGGATCAGCGCGACCGCGAGCATCGAGGAGTTGATCGGATTCAGGATCGACCCGAGGATCATCGGTGCGATGAGCCGCCGATCAAACCCCTGAGAACCTTCTTCGGCACCCCCGCCTGCCGCCGCCGTCGACCGACGCCACCGCAGGCGGAGCCAGTCGGTGGGGCGGGTCACGAGTGTGCGACCTCGTCCAGGAGGGCCATCGCTGTGATCACCGCGCGGATCTGCTCCTCGCTACCCCGCTCGCGCAGGGTCGCGGCGAGCCAGGCCTGGCGTGCCTCGCGGTCGCCCTGGCGGCGGGCCGCGCCCTGCTCGGTCAGCGTGATGACCTGGCGGCGGCCGTCCTCGGGGTCGGGGTTGCGTTCGACCAGCCCGGCCTGCTCCAGCGAGACGACGATCTTGGCCATCGACTGCGGCCTGACGCGTTCCGCGGCAGCCAGCTCGCTGGCGGAGGCGGGGCCGTGCTTGCTGAGCCGGGTGAGCACGGACGCCTGCGCCGGGGACAGCCCGCCCCCCGACGGCAGGGACTCCAGCCTGCGGCGCAACCGGCCCAGCACCACCCAGGTCTCGGTCGCGGCCCGCGTCGCCAGGAGTGTTTCGTCCTCATCCATCACCTTTTCACCCTAAAAAGGACAGCCTGAACTGTGCAACTCAGGGTGAACAGTTCAGGCTGTGTGCTGCGTCTCAACCCAAGAGGGGACGCCGCTGAGGGTGTGGGGGTGACGTGCCGCGTGCCCGCCGGGCGGGACGTTGTCCCGCAGCTAGACCGCGCCCGGCCCGGCGGGGGCCATGGTGATCCTGCGGGCGGGCGCGGTCGCCCCGGCTCGTGAGGGTGCGGTCCCGTGCTCAGGATCGTGCTCTCCTAGAGGGGGCGACTGTTCGGAGAAATACCTCTTTTTGGTCATCCTCTCAGCGGCTGCAGCGCGGCGTCCCACTCCAGCAGCTGGTCGAGCATGGTGTTCAGCCGTTCCTCGTGCGCGGCGGCGGGCCTGAAGTCGGAGAAGTTCTCGAAGTCGGTGGCGACCGAGAGCGCGACGTACATCTGTACGGTCGCCACCCGCAACGTCGCCAGGATGTCCCGCAGGTGCCCGACGGACCGCACCCCACCGTCCACCCCATAGCTGACGAACCCGGCCGCCTTGTTCGCCCACTCCTCGTACAGGAAGTCGATCGCGTCCTTGAGCACGCCGGGGATCGAGTGGTTGTACTCGGGCGTCACGAACACGAACGCGTCCAGCGGCGCCACGGTCGCCGACCAGCTCTTGGTGTGATCGTGGTGGTAGACCCCGGCGGCCGCGGGGGTCGGCTCGTCCAGGTGACGCAGGTCGTAGTCCTGCAGATCGAGCACCTGGTACTCGGCGTCGCCGCGCTTGGCCGCCAGCTCGTGCACCCAGCGTGCCACCGCCTCGCCGTTACGTCCGGGACGGGTGCTGCCCAGGATGATGCCCACCTTCGGCATGTCAACGTTCCTCTCTCAACGGGTTTTCAGTCCGCTGACCACCGTAGGCAGTGGTGCTGAGATGGTGAATGCGCTGGTATCCACGTTTTATACGTCAGCGTCTACGCCCTTAGACTGCATGCATGGATCTCCTGAGCGACGTCGTCGCCCTCATGCGGACCGGCCGCCCGATCTCGGCCCGCATCTCCTGGCGCGCCCCCTGGAGCCACGCGTTCCCCTCCGCCCCCGGCTCGGCCAGCTTCCAGATCGTGCTGCGCGGTTCCTGCTGGTTCGTCCCGAGCACGGGCGAGCCCATCCCGCTCAGCGTGGGCGACGTGGTGTTCCTTCCGCACGGCGACGCGTACGGGCTGACCGACGACCCGGACAAGCCGCTGCCACCGCCCGGCGGCTGCAGCCACGACGACCCCGAGCTGTTCACCTCGGCGGGCATGGGCGGCACGGGCGCCGAGACCGTCACCCTGACCTGCGGCTACCGGCTCGACGGCCGCGTGTCGCACCCCATCCTGCGCTCACTGCCGCCCGTGATCCACCTGCCCGCGACCCTCGGCTGCCACCCCGAGCTGCGCGCGGCCGTCGAACTGCTGGCCGGCGAGATCGACAACCCGCGTCCAGGCGCCGACACGATCGTGACCTCCCTGCTCGACGCCGTGCAGCTCTACGTCCTGCGCGCCTGGTTCAGCTCCAACGAGCTCTGCACGTGCGGAGGCTGGGCCGCCGCGCTCTCCGACCCGGCCATCGGGCCCGCGCTCGACGCCATGCACCGCGCCCCCGACCGCCGCTGGACGGTCGAGTCGCTGGGCGCCCAGGCGGGCCTGTCGCGGGCCGGCTTCGCCCGCCGCTTCACCGAGCTGGTGGGGACGCCGCCGCTGGCGTACCTGACGTCGTGGCGGCTCGCGACGGCGGCGCGGCTGCTGCTCGAATCGGACGCGCCGGTCTCCGAGGTGGCCGAGCGGGTCGGTTACGGCTCGGAGTTCGCCTTCGGCAACGCCTTCAAGCGCGAGTACGGCGTCGCGCCCGGCAGGTTCCGCCGCCAGTCGCTGGCTCCAGGTGGTGACGCGGCGTAGGACGTGCTCGACGGGGCGCCGCCACCCGCTCGGCGGCGCGCATCTGGAGCGTGAACGAGTACCCGAACAGGAACGAGAAGATGATGTAGAACTTCGTCAGCACCAGCGCGTGATGGCCGTGGCCACCGCGCCGACCAAAGCATGCCGTGGCATCACGATTGGTGGGGTCTTTGGGGCAGAAGGTGAGGGGCTGCCCCACAATGGGGGGATGGCATACCCTCCGCAGCCGCAGCCCCCACAGCCTGGCCCGTGGGGCGGCGCGCCAGGCCAGGGCGCGCCGCAAGGGTACGGCCCCCCGCAGCCCTACGGCCCACCCCACCCGAACCAGCCGGCCCAGCCGGGCCAAGGGCAACCCGATCATGGCCGGCCCCAGCCCGGATACGGCCGGCAAAATCACGGGCAGCAGGGTTATGGGCAGCAGGGTTATGGGCAGCCCGGCCCGGGGGCCACGCAGCCCGGTCACCATCAGGGCGCCTACACCCAGCCCGCCTACCAGCAGCAGGGCTACGGCCAGGGCGGGCCTCCCTACGGCCCTCCGGCCGGTTCGAGCAGCGGCAAGGGCGTCCTGATCGCCGTCCTGAGCCTGGTCAGCCTCATCGTGCTGGCTCTGGCCGGCATCGGCACCTACCTCTACCTCAACCGCGACGACCCCACGGACAAGGTGGCCCTGCCCACGACCTCGTCCACCCCGAAACCCTCGGGGACCGAGGAGAAGACGCCCGGCCCGTCCCCGTCCCCCACCACGACCTCGTCCAGGAAGCAGGTCCAGCCCGGCTCCCCCATCACCGACGACGAGTTCGACGACTGGAACTTCGCGATGGGCACGGTCAAGTTCAAGGCGAACAAGGTCGCCGGCTGGACCTACGACACGTGCACCCCGGTGGACGGCAAGGGCGGCGTCCTGCGCAAGAACAAGTGCGAGCGCGCGGTCCAGCTCGCGTACTCGGCCTACAACGGCCACCTCAAGGCGGTTCAGCTGATCATGGAGTTCCCCAGCGACCAGGCCGCCAAGACCACCGCCGACCGCCTGTCGAAGCTCTCGTCGGACGCGGTCACCTGGCGCCAGGACAAGGCGCACTCCGACTACGTGTACGGCAAGATCCTCTCGGGCGCGTCCAAGAAGTACGTGGTGGTGACCATCGTCACCGCCGACAAGACAGCCGGGGAGAAGGCCCCGGGCTTCCACGCGTACCTGCAGACCGACCACACGTCCTACTTCAGGATCCGTGACGCCACGATCACGAGCTGACGACGCCGCCCCGTCGTCATAGATCCACTTTCGCGCCGATAACGTCGGCTTCATGTTCGACCACCTCCCCCGCACCGAGGGGCGTCCATGATCGGCGCCATCGCCGACGACTTCACCGGCGCCACCGACGTGGCCGTGGCGATGCGCCGCCGCGGCCTGCGTACCGTCCTGTACTTCGGGCTGCCGCCCCAAGGCATCGAGCCGCCCGAGCACGACGCCGTCGTGATCGCGCTCAAGACCCGTACGATGCCCAAGGCCGACGCGGTGGCGCGGTCGCTGCGCGCGCTGCGGTGGCTGCGAGCGCACGGCGCGGCGCGGCAGGTCTACTTCAAGTACTGCTCGACGTTCGACTCCACCCGCGACGGCAACATCGGACCGGTGCTGGACGCGCTGGCCGACGCCATGGAGGTGCCGCTGGTCGCGATGACGCCCAGCTCGCCCGAGCACGGCCGCACGCAGTACAACGGCTACCTGTTCGTCGGTGACGTGCTGCTGGGCGAGTCGCACATGCGCGACCATCCGCTCACGCCGATGACCGACTCGTACCTGCCGCGGCTGCTGGAGGCGCAGAGCGCGTACCGGTCGGGGGTGGTGACGCTCGGCCAGGTACGCGGCCACGCGGTCGAGCGGCGGCTGGCCGAGCTGCGCGAGCACGGCGTGCGCTACGTCTTCGTGGACGCCCTGGAGGACTCCGACCTGGAGGTGTCGGGGCGGGCGCTGGCGGGGGCGCGGCTGGTGGCGGGCGCGGCGGGGCTGGCCGGCGGGCTGGCGGCGGCGCACGCGCGTGCCGAGGGCGGCGAGCCGCCCGCGCCAGATCCTTCCGGGCCGGCCGCGGTGCTCGCCGGCAGCTGCTCGGCCCGTACGCTGGAGCAGGTCACCGTCATGATCGAGGCGGGCAGGCCGGCGTACCGGCTGGACGCGCTGGCCGACCGCGACCCGGCCTCGCTGGCCCGCGGCGCCCTGGCCTGGTACGACCGGCTGCCGCCCGGCACGGGCGCGCCCCTCATCTACTCCTCGCTTGAGCCGGTGGCGCTGCGCCGCGTCCAGCAGGCGCTCGGCACAGAACGCTCGGCCACGATCCTGGAGCACGCGCTCGGCGCCGTCGCCCGCGGCCTGGTGGAGCGGGGCGTCACCCGGGTGATCTCGGCCGGCGGCGAGACCTCGGGCGCCGTGGTGAGCGCGCTCGGCGTGCCGGGCGGCGTGATCGGCGCGGAGGCGGCGCGCGGCGTGCCGTGGATCCACGCCCCGAACGGTTTCTCGCTGCTGCTGAAGTCCGGCAACTTCGGCGAGCCCGGCCTGCTGCTGGAGGCGTCCCGATGACCTTCGAGAAGGAACGCCTGAGCATCGTGGCCGCCGCCCGTTCGCTGTTCGCGCGCGGCCTGACCCACGGCAGCACCGGCAACCTGTCCGTACGCGTCGGCGACCGCGTCCTCGTCACCCCCACCGGCTCCAGCCTGGGCACGGTCGAGGCCGCCGACCTGTCGCTGATCGACCTGACCGGCGCGCACGTGGGCGGGCCGAAGCCGTCGAAGGAGGCGTTCCTGCACGCCGCGCTGCTGCGGGCCAGGCCGGACGCGCAGGCGGTGGTGCACACGCACTCCACGTACGCGGCCGCCGTGTCCTGCATGGACGGCCTCGACCCGGACGACGCGCTGCCGCCGCTGACCGCGTACTTCGCGATGCGGGTCGGCCGGCTGCCGCTGCTGCCCTACTACGCGCCGGGCGACGCGGCGCTGGGCCCGGCCGCGGAGGAGAAGGCGCGTACGCACCGGGCGCTGCTGCTGAGCAACCACGGCCCGATCGTCGCGGGCGCGAGCCTGGGCGCGGCCCTGGACGCCGTGGAGGAGCTGGAGGAGACCGCCAAGCTCTTCCTCCTCCTGCGCGGTGTGCCGACCCGCCCGCTCACCCCGGAGCAGCGCGCGGCACTGGGCGGGTGACCGGCTAGGGCAGCAGGCCGAGGCGGCGGGCGGTGGCGGCGGCCTGGGTGCGGGTGGAGACGCCGAGCTTGCCGAGGATGTTGGACACGTGGACGCTGACCGTCTTGTGGGCGATGAACAGCCGCTCGGCGATCTCCCTGTTGGTCAGCCCCTCGGCCACCAGCCGCAGCACCTCGGCCTCGCGGGCCGTCAGCTCACCCTGCGGGGCGGACGCCTGCCCGCCGGAGGTGCCGAAGCGGGCGCGGCGCCCGAAGTCGAGCAGCGCGCTCTCCAGCGGCACGGCCCGCAGCTTGCCCGCCGCCTCCCTGGCCTGCTCCCACTCCGCCTGGGCCGCGTCGCGGTCGCCCGCCGCGAGCAGCGCCTCGGCCAGCCGCCAGCGGGCCCGCGCGGCCTCGTAGACGAAGCCGTAGCCGAACGCCTCGGTCACCCGCCGGCACAGCTCGACGTCGAGCCGGCCGTGCACGCGGTGCCACTCGGCCTCGACGCGCAGCGCCCACGCGCGGCCCTCGGGCCCGAGGTGGCCGCCTCCGCCGGTGGGGCCTGACTCGACGGCCAGCCTGGCCTGGGCGCGCAGGTCGTCGGCGCCCTCGGTGGTGCCGAGCTCGGCCAGGGCCCACAGGCCGATGGCGGCCATGCGGACGTTGCCCGACTCGCCGGGCACCTGCGCCGCGAGGACCGCGCGTACGTGGTCGAGCGCCGTGGCGGGATCGCCGTGCCACAGCGCGTGCTCGGCCGCGAGCCCCCGCGACATGTAGGAGGCGAGCGGGTCGGACCAGAACGGCCGCAGCCAGCTCAGCCGCGACTCGACCACGGGCAGGTCGCGTGCCACCTCGATGAACAGCGCGAACGACGACAGGATCGCCTCCGGCACCGTGCCCACCCTGGCGCCGAACCCGGCCGCCATCGTCTCCGCCGCGTCCCACTCGCCGGCGACGTAGTGGATGAGGAAGCGCAGGAACCGCAGGTCGGTGCCGTAGGTGCTCCACATGAGCCCGGCGTCGGAGGCCAGCCGGATGCCGTCGTCGGCCACCTCGGCGGCGTGTTCGAGCACGCCCTGCTCGTAGTGGATGCGGGCGTGGTGGAAGCGGGCCCGCAGGTCCATCGCGAGGTCGCCGGTGGGCCCCGCCATGGCCTTCTCGGCCAGCTCGTGCGCGCGGTGCATGTCGCCGCGCAGCTCGACGGACGTGGCCAGCGTGAGCAGCGCCCCGACCTCGGCGTCTCTGGCGCCGGCCGTGCGGGCCAGCTCGAGCGCCTTGGTGGCCAGCTCTTCGACCTCCTGGTGGCGCGGGCCCCACAGCAGCGTGCGGGCGTGGGTGGCCATGGCACGGGAGAGCGCCGCCGGCTCGTCCGCGCTCTCGACCGCGCGCTCGGCCACCTCGGCCGCGGCGGCCTCGTCGTCCATCTCGTAGAGGTAGTAGGCGAGCCGCTCGCTCACCTCGGACGTCTGCGGCAGCACCCGGAGCTGCGCCACGGCGCGGTGCTTGTCACCGCTGTCGGCGGCCATGACCGCGCTGCGGAAGGCCAGCTCGGCCCGGCTCGCCCCGGCCAGCCGCTCGGCGTCCTCGACCCGCTCCCACAGGGACAGCGCGCGGTCGTAGTGGCTGTGGGCTTCCGCGGGCGCGCCGACCCGCTCGGCCGCCCTGCCCGCCTCGATCGAGGCGGCGAACGCGCCCGCCAGGTCGTGACTGGCCAGGTGGTGGTGGGCCAGCTCGGCCGGCGAGGTGAGCAGGCGGGCGAACGCGGCGTGCAGCCGGGTGCGCTCGCCCGGCAGCAGGTCGGTGTAGACGGCCTCCTGGAGCAGGGCGTGGCGGAAGGCGTAGCCGTGGCCGCGTACTTTGAGCAGGCCGCGCGAGACGATCTCCCTGACCGCCTCCTCGAACTCGGCGAGCGGCAGCCCCGACACCTCGCGCAGCAGGTCGTCCTCGACCCGGCGGCCGGCCACGGCGGCGGCCCGCAGCACCTGCTGCCCGGCCTCCGACAGCACCTCGACCCTGGACAACAGCAGGCTGGCCAGCTCGTCGGGCAGGCTGTCGCCCTCGGCCATGGCGGCGTGGAGCTCCTCGGCGTAGAACGGGTTGCCGTCGGCGCGGGAGACGATGAGCCCGAGGCTCTGCGCGTCGATCTCGCCCAGGGTGGCGACGTAGTCGGCCATCTCGCCCGCGCCCAGCGGCCCCAGCTCCACGCTCGTCACCGTGGGAAGCCGCTTGAGCTCGGCGAGGACGGGCCTGAGCGGGTGGCGGCGGTGCAGGTCGTCGGTGCGGTAGGTGCCGACCACGCAGACCCGCTCGCTCTGCAGCATGCGGCTGAGGAAGACCAGCAGGTCACGGGTGGAGCGGTCGGCCCAGTGGAGGTCCTCGATGACGAACAGCACCGGCTGCACGTCGGCCAGCAGCCCGAGCAGCGAGCCGAACAGCCGCTGCTGGGTGAGCCCGGCGGACGGCGCGCTCTCCGTGCCGGGCAGCAACTGGCCCAGCATGGGGTGGGCGGCGGCGGCCTCGCGCACGGCGGGCTCGGCGCCCCGCAGCGCGTCGGCCAGCGGCAGGTAGGGCAGCGCGTCGCCCAGCTCGGCGCACTGGCCGACCAGGACGTTGAAGCCGCGCGTGCGGGCCTCGGCGGCCAGCTCGGCGGCGAGCCGGGTCTTGCCGATGCCGGCGTCTCCACCGACGAGCGCCACGCCGGCCACGCCATCGGCGGCGGAGCTCAGCGCCCGCAGGAGTCCGGCCAGCTCAGCAGAGCGCCCGACGAGTAGACCATTCACGTCTGCAAACTATGCCACGCTCGCCCGACAACAAATTGGTCCACGGAACGCCCACGGGATTGGCCCTCCTGGCCGGACCAAACCCGGCCTAGATTGCTCTTCCGTGATAGCTCCCTCCACCTTCGCCATCTTCGTGACGGCCAGCCTCGCCCTGGTCCTCATCCCCGGCCCCAACCACCTCTACATCACCGCGCGCGGCCTCTCCCAGGGTCGGGCGGCCGGCCTGGCCAGCGCGTTCGGCGTGGAGGCCGGGACGCTCGTGCACATCGCGGCCGCCGCCCTGGGCCTGTCGTACGTCATCGCGCAGTCCGCCACGCTGTTCGCCGTCATCAAGTGGGCCGGCGTCGCCTACCTCGTCTACCTGGGCATCCGCGCGTTCACCGCCAAGGACCAGCAGGCCGGCCCGCCTGAGCCGCAGCCGCTGCGCAAGGTGTTCCTCGAAGGCGTGCTGGTCAACGTGCTGAACCCCAAGGTGGCGCTGTTCTTCCTGGCGTTCCTGCCGCACTTCGTGGACCCGGACGCGGGCTCGCCCGCGCTCCAGGTGGTGGTGTTCGGCCTCACGCTGCTGCTGCTCGGCCTGATCTCCGACATCCTGTACGCCGTCACCGCCGGCGCCCTCGGCCGCCGCCTCACCCGCGCCGCCAAGACCCTGAAGTACGTCAGCGGCACCGTCTACCTGGGCCTGGGCGTACTCACCGCGTTCGCGGCGAGAGAATGACCTCCATGGCGCCCAGGAAACAGCGGGAGATCTTCGACGCGACCCTGCGGCTGGTGGCCGAGCGGGGCTATGACGGGCTGACCGTCGAGGGGGTCGCCGAGCGGTCGGGGGTCAACAAGACCACCATCTACCGGTGGTGGCCGTCGAAGGCGGCGCTGCTGGGGGCGGCGCTGGTGGAGTCCGACGTGCTGGGCCTCACCGTGGCCGACACCGGGAGCCTGCGAGGTGACCTGGTCGCGCTGGTCGAGGGGGTGCGGCGGCTGCTGACCGAGCCGCCGGGCAGCGACATCGCGGTGGCCGCGCTGGCCGCCGCCGTACGCCATCCCGAGCTGGACGGGCGGCGGTTCTTCGCCGACCGGTTCGCCAGGGAGCGCGCGGTCTTCGAACGCGCGGCGCGCAGGGGCGAGCTCGACGCGTCCGCCGACCCCCTGCTGATCATGGATCTGCTGGCCGGGGCGGTGTGGATGCGGGCCGTCCTGCGCGGTATGAAGGTCGGCGACGACTTCGCCACCGAAGCCGTCGCCCTAGTGCTCGACGGCGTGCGCCGGCCGGGCTGACCCCTCAACGCGCGCCGGCCAGGCCGCCTCGCGGCATGCGCCGGCGCTGGCGCGCGTGACCCTCGTGCCCCTGGGCCGGGCAGGTGACCGGCAGCGGGTCACCGCTCCTGGAGTGAGCGCAGTTCGCCGACCACGTCAGCGGCGGACGGCGCGTGGTCAGGGTCCACGAGCCACTGCAGCATCAGGCCGCTCACCAGGGCGAGCGGGACCGAGCCGCCCATCCCCTCCCGTCCCAGCCGCTGGCCCTTCGCGAGGTGCTCGCGGACCTCGGGTGAGCGTTCGGCCTGCACCGCGGCTTCGAGCTGAGCCACCCACAGCGCCCGGTGCGTGGTGAAGCTGTCGATCAGCGCCCGCCAGTGCTCCTCGGACCGATCGGTCGGCGCCCGGACGGCCAGCTCTTCCGCTAGCTCGTCCACGGCCTCGACCAGGGCCTGGGTGAGCAATGCCTCCTTCGAGCCGAAGTGGTAGCCGATGGCGGCGTGGCTGACGCCGGCGGCCGCGGCGATGTCGCGCACGGTCGTACGGGCCCACCCGCGCTCGATCAGGCAGCGCTTGGCACCCGCCAGCAGATCCTCCCGGTTTCCCATGCCGAGCAGCATACCGAGAGATTTGCCCAAATGGTTTGACCAAATGGACAAGACGCGCGTACGGTCAAGCCCATGACGACGATCCTGATCTCGGGTGCCAGCGTGGCCGGCCCCGCACTCGCGTACTTCCTCCAGCGCCAGGGCCACGCCGTGACCGTGGTCGAGCGGGCCCCCCACCTGCGCGACAGCGGCTACGGGGTGGACTTCCGCGGCCGGGCGCTCGACGTGCTCACGGACATGGGCGTGCTCGACGAGGTCCGCGCGCACGAGACGATGATGCGCGGCACGACGGTGGTGGACGAGCTCGGCGAGGTGCTCGCCGAACTCCCGAACGAGACGTTCGCCGGCGAGCTGGAGGTGCCGAAGCGTGAGCTGACCAAGATCCTGCACCGCCGCACCGCGGACGACGTCACGTACGTCTTCGATGACTCCATCACGGCGATGACCGAGCACGACGACGGCGTCACGGTCGCGTTCGAGCGCGCCGGGACGCGCGACTTCGACCTGGTGATCGGCGCCGACGGCGTCCACTCCGTCGTCCGGCGGCTGGCCTTCGGCCCGCAGCCGGGCGCGCTGCGCCACCTCGGCATGTCGGGCGTCGGCTTCAGCACCCCCAACCACCTCGGCCTCGACCACCGCTCGCTGATCCAGACCTCACCCGGCTCGGCGGTGCTGCTGTTCGGCCACGACCCGGCGGCCCCGCTCACGGTCAGCCTCTCCTTCGCCACCGACGGCCCTGACCTCGACCACCGCGACCGCCGTACGCAGGAACAGGCCGTACGCGAGGCGTTCGCCGGACGCGGCTGGGAGGTGCCGAGGCTGCTGGAGGCGATGAGCGCGGCCGACGACCTGTACTTCGCCTCCTCCTGCCAGGTCGTCCTGGACGGCTGGTCACGCGGCCGGGTGGCGCTGGTCGGCGACGCCGGCTACTGCGCGGCGCCCACCAGCGGCATGGGCACCTCACAGGCCCTCATCGGCGCCTGGACGCTGGCCCGGTGCCTGGCCGAGTCGGGCGGCGACCACGACGCGGCCTTCGCCGCCTACGAGACGGAGCTGCGGCCCCACGTCGAGGAGAACCAGGAGAGGGGCAGGGAGGCCGCGGCGATGTTCGGCGCGGGGACCGCCTGAGGGTCAGGGTGCCTCGGCCAGCGCGGACGGGATGCGGTCGAGCACCGGGTACGGCACCAGCCCGTACGCGTAGAAGTCGACCGCCA
Organism: Nonomuraea sp. NPDC049421; assembly: GCF_040677005.1. Taxonomy (NCBI): domain Bacteria; kingdom Bacillati; phylum Actinomycetota; class Actinomycetes; order Streptosporangiales; family Streptosporangiaceae; genus Nonomuraea; species Nonomuraea sp. NPDC049421. Next base: position 7,582 of record NZ_JBFAQA010000058.1, on the reverse strand, counting down.
TCGCCCCCGCCGCCTTCGCGCCGCGCGCCTTGGCCACCAGCCGGTCGGTGGAGTCGCTGTCGGGGTGACCGGGCCGCAGCACCGCACGCACCTCGCGGTCCTTGCCCACGGACCGCAGGTAGGCGCCCACGTCGTCGGCCACCCGCGCCGCGTCCCGCGCGTACGCCAGCACCCCGAACGCCGGCACGAGGTCACCGAGCGCCACCAGGTCGACGCCGAACTGCCAGGCGTCGTGGGCGGCCAGGCCGGGGGTGGGCAGCCCGTCGGTGTATCCCTTGACCGCCCCCGTCGAGTCGATGAACACCAGCTTCGAGCCCTCGTCGGCCACCGCCGACGCCACCTCGGAGACCAGCGTGGTGACGGTCTCGGAGCGGGCGCGGGCGTAGGCCACCACGTCGGGCCCCGCGTACGCGGTGAGCGCCGCCCTGGTGACCTCGCCCTGCGCGGGAGGGTCGCCGTCGAAGACGCCGCCCACGATGCGGGCGCACTCCTCCCGCGCCACCTCGGCGTCCACGCCCAGGTCGGTGGCCCGGCGCAGGCAGTAGTCGCAGAAGCAGAGCCCGAACAGGTAGGCGTCCATCGGCCCGAGCGGCACGAACGAGCGCTGCGGCTTCAGCGGCCTGAAGTGCAGCGACTCGGCCACCACGCTGTCGGCCCCGAGCCGCGCCACCGCCCTGGCCAGCGCCACGGCGTAGTCGCGTACGTCGGGGTGCGCCGGGCACAGGTCGGTGAGCGAGCCGCGGTCGCCGAAGCAGTCGCGTACGGTCACGTCGGGATGGGCGGCGCCGAGGGTGGCGTTGCGCAGGAAGACCGTCCAGGCGTGCAGCTTCATCGACCGCCGCGCGCACGCCTCGGCCAGCCCGTCGAGCGCGTCGGTGTAGCCGGGTACGGGCCGCAGCCGCAGCCCGTCGAACAGTTCGGGCGGCGGCGTGAAGTGGGCGCCGTCGTGGCGCAGGGTCAGCCGGGACAGCCCGTGGGGGGTGACGTCGCGTGAGGCGTGGTGGACGGCGCCGACGGTGACGCCGGACACGCCGTAGCCGCTGAGCCTGTCGAGCACCCGCTCGACGCCCTCGCCGCGCAGGTCCTCGACGAAGACGTACACCGAACTGTCCACAGCCGCACCTCAGGCGCTCTTGTGCGCGACGAAGTCGATCTCGACCAGGATGTCCATCAGCTCGGAGCCCACGGTGGTGCGCACCGGGTAGGGCTGGTTGAAGTAGGACTTGTAGACCTCGTTGTAGGCGGCGAAGTCGCGCTTGACGTGCTGGAGGTGCACGGTGGCCTTGACGACGTCGTCGTAGCCGAGGCCGTGGGCGGCGAGGATGGCGCCGAGGTTGCGCATCACCTGGTGGGTCTGGGTGGCGACGTCGTCGCCGACGAGTTCGCCGGTGTGGGGGTCGAGCGGGCCCATGCCGGAGGTGAAGACGAAGTCGCCGACCACGAGCCCCTGGGAGTAGGCGCCGACCGGGGCGGCGCCCTCTGTGGTCCTGAGCTCCTTTTTCACGAGATCTCCCCTAGAAGTTGGTGCGTATCGTGCCAACGACACGGTAATCCCGGTCCACCAGCGGCAGCACGCGCCACTTGTCGAAGGCGGTGCAGGGGTGGGAGATGCCGAAGGCCAGCAGGTCGCCCGGCTTGAGCCCGGCGGCGCGGACCACGGTGTGCTGGTCCTGCATCTTCATGATCGTGACGCCGCCGCGGCGCGGGATCGGCAGGCCCTCGTCGTAGGGGGCGTCGCGCTTGCCCATGCCGACGATCGCCAGGCCGGGCTCGGGGGTGGACAGCACGTGCGCCCACACCTCCAGCGCCGGGCGCAGCTCGCCGTCAATGCGGTTGAACGGGGTGCGCTCGCGGTAGAAGCCGTCGTCGTGGGTGACGTACGCGCCGCTGCGCAGCAGGATCCGCGCCTGGGTGGCGACCAGCTCGCGGCCGATCACGTCGAACCACTGGCTGCCGCCGACGGTCAGGACGGGGCGCTTGAGCCGGACGTACTCGACGGCATCCTGCAGCGCCGCCAGATATTTCCGGACGTCTTCCGCGCTCTTCAGCCCGCCCTCGTAGCCCGCCACCCCGGCCAGCTCCACGCCTGGCGTGCGCTGCGCGTACGCGGCCACCTCAAGCAGCCGCTCCAGCGACCGGCAGCCGGCCCGGCCGCCCTCGTGGCCCAGCTCGACCAGCACCCGGAAAGGGCGTTTCCCCGCGTGCCCAGCGAGGAGGTCGAGCCCCGCCTCGGAGTCGGCGAAGCTCAGCAGCTCGAACTCGGGGTCGCGGTCCAGCTCCGCCGCCGCCCAGGCGAGCCCCGCGGGATCGACCACCTGGTTGGCCACCATGACGCGGCCCACGCCGAAACCCCTGACGGTCGCGGCCTGCCGCAGCGTCGCCACCGTGAGCCCCCACGCGCCGGCGGACAGCTGCATCGCAGCGATCTCCGCCGACATGTGCGTCTTGGCGTGCGGCGCCAGCTCCATGCCGTGATCGCGGGCGAAGGCCGCCATCGTGGCGACGTTGTGCTCCAGCGCGTCGCGGTGCACCACCATCGCGGGAAACTCAAGGCCGCCGTCGAAGACCGACTGACCGAGGATCGCCGGCACCACACCCCCTTCGTCCGGGTCCGACCCTATCCCAACCAGGCTCTCCGGCCGCGCGCTCACGGGCGCAGCGCCCGGCCGGGGGTGGCCCCGGTCAGCTCGCCGCGCGCCAGCACGGGCACGCCGGAGACCAGCACGTCGTCCACGCCCTCGGCGAGCGTGCGCGGCGCCGGATAGGTGGCCAGGTCGGTCACCGTGGCCGGGTCGAACACCACGACGTCCGCCGCGCAGCCCTGTCGCAGCAGCCCCCGGTCGAGCAGGCCGAAGCGGCGCGCCGGGTGGGCCGACAGGTGCGTCACCGCCTGCTCCCACGTCCAGTCGCCCAGCTCCCTGACGTGCCTGGCCAGGAACCTGGCGAACGCGCCGTGGCCGCGCGGATGCGGGTGGCCGCCCACATAGATGCCGTCGGAGCCGCCGGTCTGCGAGGGGTGGCGGAGCATGCGGCGTACGGACTGCTCGCCCTGCGGGCCCTCGTCGGGGCGGGCCGTGACCACGCCCGCCTCCAGCCGCGTCTCCGTCAGCAGCCGCCGGCAGAACTGCGCGGGCGAGACCTCCGCCCGCTCGGCCGCCGCGACCATCGTCAGGCCCTCGGCCCACTCCAGCCCCGGCGCGTGCGAGACGGTCAGGCGCGGCCAGACGGCGTCCAGCGTCGGCCACCAGTCGTCCAGCACGCCCGAACCGATCATCTCCATCGCCGCTTCCGGCTCCGCGCCCGGCACCGACGGCGGCAGCACGACCATCGCCAGGATCGTGTTGCCGCGCAGGTAGGGGTAGGTGTCGAAGGTGAGGTCGACGCCCTTGCCGAGCGCCTGCTCGACCAGCGGCAGCAGCACGTCGGCGGGGCCGTGCAGGTGGGAGACGTGCACCGCGGCCCCCGACAGCTCGGCGATCTCCATCACCTCCGTCATGCCCGTCTCGGCGCGCTCGCCGTAGGCGCGCATGTGGGTGACGTACGGGAGCCCGCCCAGCGGCGCGCACAGCGCGGCCAGCTCCGCCGCGTCGGCGTAGCGGCCCGGCAGGTATTCGAGGCCGCTGGACAGCCCCACCGCGCCCTCCGACAGGCCCTGCTCGACGCGGCGTACCATCGCGTCGAGGTCGGCGGGCGCGGCCTTGTCGGGCGACGGGCCCATGACGTCGTAGCGGATCGTGCCGTGCGGCAGCAGGTACGCGGTGTTCAGCGCCACCGCCCCGTCATAGCCGTCGAGCAGCTCGCGCACGCTCAGCGGCCCGTCGGTCAGCGCCCCGTTGACCGCGGCGAAGTAACGCGAGGCGTAGGCCACCGTCGCCGCCGAGCCTGGCGCGAACGACAGCCCGTCCTGGCCCAGCACGAACGTCGTCACCCCCTGCCGCAACGCCGCCCGCTGCACCGCCGGATCGAACACGGCGGCGTCGCCATGGGCGTGGCAGTCGACGAACCCCGGCGCCACGAAGCGCCCGGTCGCGTCGATCACCGCGCCCGCCCCTGCCGGGTCGATCCTGCCGACCGCCGCGATGCGATCACCCGAGATGGCCACGTCCGCGCGGAACGGCGGGGCGCCCGTGCCGTCGAGCACCCGGCCGCCGCTGATCACTACGTCGAAGGTCACTCCAGGATTCAATCAGAGCCGCCGGCCCGCACCGCTCCGCAGTCCGGGTGGTACCGCACAGGGTGCTCGGCCAGCAGGGCCCGCGCCTGGGAGCGGGCCAGGTTCCAGCCGTTCCACGGTTCGGGGTAGTACAGGCCGTTGGCCTGGACGACGTCGTGCAGCACGCAGCTGCGCTGCGGCTCGGGCAGCCGGTCCAGCGCCGGCACCGCCTCCGCGCCCAGGTCTCCCAGGTAGTCGGAGTCGAGGTTGGTGACGCCGCGGATCTCGACCTGCGTACGCGCGACCTGAAGGTCGGGGTTCGCGAGCGAGAACAGGCCCAGGCTCAAGCCCGTGACCAGCACGATCGTCCGGGGCAGCCAGCCCGACCTGCGGCCCGCCAGCCGCGCCGCGCCCGCCACCAGCACCAGCGCGAACAGCGCGCCCAGCCAGTACACCGTCGCCTGCACCGACAGCCGCAGCCGGGACAGGCCGTACGCGTCGGTGTAGAGGTTCATCCGGTGCAGCGCCGAGGCCAGCACCACCATGGTGAGCCCGCACAGCACGCCGAGCAGCGCCGCCAGCATCCAGCGTTCGCGCCGGTCCACCTTCAGCAGGCCCGCCGCCACGGCCACGATGCCCAGCACGAACACGCTGACCACCACGAGCTGGAAGAAGCCCTGCCTGGCGTACTCGGCGTAGGTCAGGCCCGCCGTCCGCAGCACCAGCGTGTCGCCGCCGAACAGAACCCTGATCTGCACCGCCACGAACGCCGCGAACAGCAGGTTCACCGCCGTCAGCGGCACCAGCCAGACGCTCGTGCTGACCCGGAACTTGGTCCCCGGCCCCACCGGGTCCGCCACCGGCCGCAGCGCCACCAGCACGACCGCGGCCAGCAGCACACCGAACAGCGCGAACAGGAAGATCCGCAGCGGAATCGACTCCGCCCAGGCCGGGGTGGCGGTCAGGCGGTCCACGTACGAGGCGAACACCGCGTCGGCCGACGCGAACAGCAGCCCGAACACCAGCAGCAGCACCGCCGTGATGCCCAGCGCGGCCAGCATCGGCAGCACCCTGCGCCGCGCCGTCAGCCGTTTCATCGGCACCGCCAGGAACCACGGCACCGGGCCCAGCGCCAGCAGCACCGAGAAGCCGCCCCTGATCACGCCCAGCCAGCCCGCGCCCGCGCCCGACACGGCCAGAGCGCCCAGCCCCGCGCCCGCGATCAGCAGGAGCGCGACCAGCCAGTCCGCGTCGCGCACCGCCGCCATGGAGATCAGCCAGTACGCCGTCACGCCGAACGCCACCGTCCACGGCGTCATCCGCCGCAGCAGCGCCGGCAACGCCGCCCCGCCCAGCACGACCGACACCAGCACCAGCCCCAGCCCCACCTGCGCCTCGGGCAGCGCCACCGCCGCGAACACCCCCGCGCCGGCCGCCGCCGGCACCATCCACCCGGGCGGCTCAGGCAGCTCGGGCCGCGGGAACAGCGGCGGCGGCACGTACGGCGGCACATAGGGCGGCCCCCCGCCCTGCCCCACAAGCACCTGCCCCGCCGCAACCTGCCCTTGCCCCAACTCCCGCCCACCCACCTGCCCAGCAGCCGAGCGCCCCGCGCCGACGTGCGCCGCACCCGAGTGCCCCGCACTGGAATGCCCCGCACTGGAATGGCCTGCACCAGAGTGAGCCGCACCAGAATGGCCCGCGCCGGAATGGGCTGCACCAGAGTGGCCCGCGCCGAGATGGGCCGCACTTACGTGGCCAGCCCCGGCCTGGACGGCCGCACTGGAGTGGGCCGCAGCCGCGTGTGCCGCCTCGGCCGGCCCCTTGAGGCCCACCTGCCCCACGTCGCCAGATGCCCCCGCACCCTGCCGACTCCCCACACCAGGTTGTGCCGCGCCCTTCTGGCCTCCCACACCAGGTTGTGCCGCGCCCTTCCGGCCTCCCGCGCCGGGCTGGGTCGCGTCCTGCTCACCCCCCGCACCGGACCGACTCGTCGCACCGCCCGTCGCGGCCGGCCGGTTCGCGGACGCCGGGGGCTGTGCGGTGCTCTGGTGGTAGGCGACCTGCCGCCGGTGATACTCCGCCACCGCCGCACGCCGCCCCGACCCCGCACCCAGAGCCGCACCGACAGCGCCCAGCAGCGCGGTACAGCCGATGAGCGTGACGAGCGCCGCCATGTCACCCATGGCCACACTGGCCAGCACGGCGGCGAACATCCCCACCATGAACCCGACCAGCACCCCGACGACCCCGCCCGCGATCATCCGCACCAACCCACCGGCCCCACCCCCGAACCCCGCCGCCAGGGCCCCCACCCCCGAGTACGACCCACCGGCATCGCCCCCCACCGCGACACCAACCCCCTTCACAGGCACCGCCCCCTCGACATCAGCACGTGCGCCTTCCGTGAGCGCCTCCCGCCCGCCCAAGCCCGCCTCAGCGCTCGCGCCAGCGGAAGGGGCAGCGGAAGGGGCAGCGAGAGCACGGTCGCCGCTCGCCATAGCGCCCCCGCCTTCCACCAACGCCCCGCTCACACCCGCGTCCTGCGGGGACTCGCTCACGCCCCCGCCCGCGTCGGGGGTGAAGGCACCGGTGCCGGCGCTACGCGCATCCGCCTCACCGTCCTCGGCGACCAGGCCACCGGCATGCGCGCCCGCACCTCCAGGCTGAGCGTCCACACCGTCCGCTTGTGCGCCAGCGGAACCGGTCAGGGCCTCCGCCCCGCCGGCGAGCGCGCGCGAGATGCCGATCAGGGCGCTGACAGCGTCAGTCTCCGCGCCAGCGGGACCGGTACGGGTGTCCACGCCACCGGCATGCGCGGCCCAGACGCCGGGCTGGACGTCCACACCATCGGTCTGCGCGCCAGCGGGACCGATGAGGGCGTCCGCGCCGTCGGCATGCGCGGCCGGTGCGCCGACGGCGGTGCCCGGGACGGCGTCGGCGGACGCGTGTGACGAGTCGCCGCCACCTGCGGCGGCGCCGCCTCCCCGCACGGAACCAGCCACAGCAGCGCCTGCCCCCTCGGCGCCTGCCCCCTCGGCGCCTGCCCCCTCGGCGCCTGCCCCCTCGGCGCCTGTTCCCACAGCACCAGCCCCTGCGGGGTTTGCTTTGGCGGCGCCGGCCCCGACAGGGGCTGGCCCTGGTGCGCCAGCCGGCTGCGGATCGCCTATCAGCGGGCCTTCCCCACCCCCCGTGGCCGGGAGCGCGGAACCGGGTGCCGGTTCGACGCCTCTGGGGAGGTCAGGGGTGTCGGAAGGCAGGGGGGTGTGGGCCATCGTGGTTCTCCCTGGTAAGTCGACGACCATGCGGCAGCCCGCGCAGTCGTCGATGCGGATGGCGCCCCCGTGCAGCTCGACGATCTCCTTGACGATGGCCAGCCCCAGCCCCGCGCCGCCGGAGTCGGCGGCGCGGCCCGGGTGGAGGGGGGAG
>NZ_JBFAQA010000057.1:0-29099 GCF_040677005.1 Nonomuraea sp. NPDC049421 | reverse complement strand
GGTCGCGTTCGTCATCTCCGCACTGGGGCGCCTCTACTTGCCCACCCGGCTCAGGGGTTCAACAGTCTCACCCGTCGAGAACGCAACGGCCCTGCTGTCTTACGGCCTCTACGCAGCCTCCGCCGGCGGCCCTCCGCAGGGCTACTTCCTCATCGATGATGAGGCCGTGGAGACCGTCGACGCGCGCAGCAAACTGTCCGCCAACACCTGGACGCACCTCGCCGTCACCTACGACGGCAGCACCGCCCGCCTGTACCGAAACGGCACGCTGGTCAACGAAGAAACCATCACCGGCCCGATCAGCACCGACAGCGGAGAGTTGCACATCGGCGGCAACACCATGTACGGCGACTACTTCAAGGGGATCATCGACGACGTCCGCATCTACAACCGGGCACAGACCTCAGCTGAGATCGCTACCGATATGAACACCCCGCTCGGTGGCACAACAGCGTCAGTCGTCGCAGACCGTTCAAGTACTGCTTCTGCTGCAGCTACGGCACCAGCGGACGGATCGGGTATCGAGGAAATCTGCACGCCCAAGACTGCCGCCGTCAGCTTCACTACCCCTGGCACACCTGCACCGAATCCGGTGGAGGACGTCCGGCATCTCACACTGAACAAGGACAGCTTCGTCATCAAATCCGCCATGACCGATCCCACTGCTTGTGATGGATCGCCGTGCACGGTGACGGATTCCACTACGATCAGGATCGGAGGCACCGGCACCAACAGTACGGCTGCTGTCGTTGGATTCAGGCTAGACGAACTTCCCGAGGGCGCTGGCGTTGCCGAGGCCATCCTTAAGCTTGGTACGCCTACCTGCGACGGAGGAGCTTGCCCAGCGGACACGGTGATCACGGTCGCACCACTGAAGAATCCTGTGTCCTCACAGACAAAGGGGTCGGACTTGGCGGGCGACGTCGATCCCGACGTGGAACTGTTCCAGCTGCCGATCAGCGCACCACAGGCCGACATCGCTGGCGATGAGGATCGCTGGCTGATGCTTACCTCCAATAAGGAAGTCTTCCTCAGCTTCGGAGAAGTCTCAGCGACGGAACAGCCATCAATCGTTCTCACTTACCTTCCGGCAGGACCTCCAAGCAAAGTTCTCAACCTAGCTGCACAAGCAGGCGATGGGAGCGCAACCGCGAGTTGGGGCATTCCTGAAACGACGGGAAGCGTCGCCCTTCTCACCGGCTATGACGTTGAGGTAGCTGACGGCAGTGGGACGATCGTCAAATCTCTGGAAGTCAAGGATCCGTACGCAGCCATAACGGGACTAACTAACGCCCAGACCTACACCATCAGAGTGCGGTCCAAGACACCATTCGGGACCAGCGAATGGGAGAGTACTTCCGTCACTCCTAAGGCTGTCCCTCCTCCGCCCGCGGAGAACGATGCCTGCATTCCCTTCTTGGACACGCCACCTGCAACCGCTAAAGCGAGTAGCGAGTCCGGTGCTCAGGAGTACGTCGACCGTGTGAAGCGCTACTACGAAGCGCAAGATGCGGTGCTAGAAGGGCGAGCCGAGACAGTGTGGGACGTTTCCGGAGTGACACCAAGGACACCGAGTACGGCTAAGCTGTCTTTGCTCAACACCGCGTTGGTCGAGCAGAGGGCTGCTTTGGAAAGTTTCGGTCAGAGCCGGACGAACTCAACGGTGACGCTAGAAAACAGTGTGGTGCAGGCCATGCCAGACGGAACGGTACGAGTGCTGGCAACCGTCAAGAGAGCGTGGACTGAGCCCGACCCATCAACCGAATCGAGCAGCCTTAGCGAAGTGGATGGCCAGGTCGAACCGATCGATCCGACGATCAATGTGCACGTGTTCGACCGGTGCGGCAACATGACGGTCATCCAAGTCCCGCTTGAGGTGGAGGAAGACTCAACGGACTTCGGGGACTTCGATGTAGCATATCTTTGGGATAGCAGCGGACCCCCCACGGCCTCTGCGCGAAGCGGTGACGCTTCGGCGTCAGTCGCTGCGGTAGCGGATATCCCGCCTCCTCCTGCTAGCGACAAGTACTGGCAGTACGGTTTCGATTCGATCCCGCTGAAGAAGAGCTGGATTCTCGGTATCGCGATGGCTTCGCATTGGGAGCCGTTCTCGGACTGTTCACCCAGTTCGTGCTCGAACAGAGTCGTCCAGTGGAAACTCGACCCCGTCAGGAATGCCATGAAGTTCTACCCGAGGGGTCGTAGTTGGGGTACTGGCCCCAACGCGCCTGTGGCGAGCTGGACTAACGCGCTGGCTAAGTACATCTTAAAGAACTCCACGGCATCGATAACTGCAACATCCTGCTTCAAAGTCGCCAAAATGAGCACTAGTTCAACAATCGGTTTCAGAGTCGGCTTCGAAGGGGCGCAGGGGACAGGTGATGTAAGCGGAAGCTATCAGGTATCGACGTCGATGGAGGACGTATGCCAGAAAGCAACCGCTAAATGGAAACGTGGTTACGCGAACAAGCCCGTCACTTTCGATCCCTATTTGGGTAGGGGCGAGTGTGCGGACGTAACTGGAAAGTGCCTGATAACGGCTTATCGGTCTGAATTGACCGGCCATCTCACCTTCGCGTACTACACAGATAAGAATGGCAAGAAGAAGACATACCAGGAAGAGCGGGTTGGTATATCCTGCAACTGGGCGGTTCCGAATGGAACAACGGCTGGCTCGCTGAAGAAGAACTGCATCAGGAGCCAGTAATATCGACTGTCGGAACGGGGCGCGATGTCTGTGCCCCGTTCCGGCTTCATCGCGAGAGGCGTGAGCTTGATGATGTACAGAAAGGCAACATCGTTAGGGCTGTGTGCGATGTTGATGGCGGCGTGCAGCGTCGTCGACTCTACTTCGATATATACGGACGTAGATCGCTTCGGCTACGTCACGGCCAACGCTTTTCGCGTGTCTCATCCTGAATACGTTGTTGACTATGGTGACCGCGCCTTCCAGCGCAGACCCGACGAGATGGCTATTGATGTGCATGTCTCGGCGAACATGGAAGGAGAAGGTGCAGTCGCCTCGTTTAGCATTCGCCAAGACGAGGCCTCGGGGCGTATCTCTTATACGATGGGTGGCGACCGCAGGCCGGTGCCGCTAGGAGAAGCCATTCGGCGACTTGACACGCCTGATTCTCGCAAGTTGGCTTCCGCGCTACGCCGGGTGGGAAAAGGTGGCGAACCAGCGAAAGAGGAAGTTGACGCCACGTTACAGCGAGTGAGCCGTGCAAAGAAGGTCACTGCGGTTGTTGAATTGGCTCGCCCGATGACAATTGATGAAATCCGCAGCCATAAGCACTTACCTGTGGACAACGGGGTCTTCTCTCCCGCACTGAGCGAGGTGCCGGTCTACTGGGACAACATGCTAGGAACGTTCTGTCGAATGTGCGGCGGCGACGGTGATGAAATCACGCAGGACTTTCGTCGTTGGGTGGACTCCCTGCAGTCCTCTGATGAGCAGGCGCTTCAGCACTTCGGGTTGAGCGTTGCTCGTCTGAAGGACGCGGCACGGAATGGGAAAATCTATGGCTTCCTTCGGCCGGCCGAAAATCCGTTGCTGCTTCGCAAGCTCCTCAAGCAGGACTACGTTAAGAGCATACATATCGTGCGTATCGCCGATCATTGCACCAAGGATGACCCGAATGAGTGCCAGTGGCCAGAAGACGAGCGACTATACGGATGATGCATAGGGCGCCGCGCTGGCACTCGGCTGTCGTGATCAACCGGCGCGGTCCGGCCAACTGCCGCGCGGCTCCGGGCCAGTCAGCCCGGCCATGTGGTAGCCGGGCGAAGATCGCTACTGAACCGGTGCCCGCCGAGAGCTTGGTGGCTGTTCCTTCATTGCGATTGCTTAAGGCAGTTCTCGGAGCAGCTCGTCAAGCATGCTCTCTACGAGAGCGGATACTGACAACTGGGTCATTTCCCACGTTACGTACGGGAATCGATTGGGGCCTGTCTGCGTCTGCTGTACTGAGGTGAGCATGAAGGAAAGCGCTGACCGCCTCATACGCCTTGAGCTCGTTGGCGCGGTTGGTGAAGCCGTGGCCCTCGTCCGGATAGATGTCGTAGCGGACCTCGACACCACGCTTACGCAGCCGGGCGACGATCTGGTCGGACTCGGCCTGGGGGACGCGTGGGTCGTGGGCGCCCTGGATGACGAACAGGGGAGCGGTGATGCCGTCCGCGTGGGTGACGGGGCTGCGTGCCAGGAGTTGTTCGGCGCAGGTGTCGGGGTCGCCGAGGACGGTCGCGACGAAGGTCTTCCAGGTGGGTGGTGAGGCCTTGGCGAGGGTGACGAGGTTGCTGGGGCCGCAGATGGAGACGCCCGCGACCCACGAGTACGGCAGGCGCGCGAGGCAGGACAGGGCGGCGAAGCCGCCGTACGACGCTCCCATGACGGCGAGGCGGTTGGTGTCAGCCCAGTCGAGGGTTTGCAGGTAGCGGATGCCGTGGTCCAGGTCGTCGAGGTCGATGCCGCCCCAGTCGCGGTAGATGAGCTTCTGGTGGGCGGTGCCGTAGCCGGTGGAGCCGGCGGCGTTCGGGGCCAGGATGGCGATCCCTTGGTGGAGAAGGTGCTGGTAGAGGCCCGAGCGGGCGTAGATGGGACGCTCCTGGGCCTCCGGGCCGCCGTGCACGGACAGCAGGACCGGGTGCGGGCCTGGGCCGTCCGGACGGTAGAGGAGGGCGTGGACGTCGCGGCCGCCGCTCGCCGGATAAGTGATCAGCTCAGGGACGATGGGGTTGATGACGCGCAGGGCGGCGGGACGGGTGTCGGTGAGGTAGCAGAAGTCGTGGTTGGCGAGGTCCAGAACCGCGAGTTCCGCCGGCCGCGCCGCCGAGTCGATCAGGAGGACGGCGAACGAGGCGTCCGGTGCCAGGGACAGTGCCGAGATGACGCCAGGCGGGATGTCGGGGAGCAGGAGCGGGGAGCCGTTGCGTTCGGCGTGCAGGCGGGAGCGGCCGCCCTCGTTGACGGACCAGATGCGTACGCCCGCCGCGACGTCCAAGGTTTCGACGTCCCAGCTCGGGGCGGCGATCGCGTGCAGGGACTTGGCTTCGAGGTCGTAGAAGGCGGCGGCGGTGAAGTCGCTCCAGTGATCGGTGAGCAGGTGGAAGCCGCTGGCGTCCGAGGCCCAGGCACCGGGCTCGAAGACACCCTCACCGAGCGCGGACGTCACGCAGGCGGGCTCGGCATCAGGGTCGTTCAGGTCCGTGAGGTAGACCGCGATGTCGGTGTTAGAACGGAAGCCGGTCGCCAGCAGCCAGCGGCCGTCGGGGGAGAGGCTGACGGCTTCGAACGCGACACCTTCGGGTGGCGTGAAGCGACGGAGCTCGCCGGTCGTCAGGTCATGGACGATGAGGTCCTGGGCGGCCGGATCGCGGTCGTTGGCGGTGTAGGCAAGGAACCGACCGGTGGGGTCGAACGGCGACTCGGCCAGGATGCGCTGGCAGTCCGGGCCCGAGCTGACCTCGCTCGGTTCGCCGCCCTGGAGAGAAACCATGTAGATGCGGAACTGCTCGTCGCCGTTCTCATCAGCGGTGAAGACCAGCTGATCGCCGCTGGGCGTCCAGGCGAACTGCCGTACGGTCCGGTTGTCGAACCCCGCCAGCCGGCGCGGCTCACCACCGGCTACGGGCACCACCCACAGGTCATAGTGGCCGGAGGCGTGGCTGGAGTAGGCGACCAGCTTGCCGTTGGGCGAGAGCGCAAGGGTGCGCTGGAACCGCTGCTGCGGGACGAAGTCCAGGTATCCAAGCATGTGGCAGCCTCTCGAGTCAGTCGATCCAGCCGCGGCGCACCGCTGCGGCTCCTGCGGCGAAGCGGGTCTCCACACCCAGCTCATCGCGAATGGCGGTCCAGTGCCTGCGTACGGTGTTGACGCTGATGTCCATCCGCCGGGCGATCGCCTCGTCGGACAGTCCCTGAGTGAGCAGCTGCAGCACCTGCGCCTGCGCCGGCGTGAGGGGACCGGCGGCCTTCGAGCTGCCGAACGGGATCGCCTTCTCCCACAACAGCTCGAAGTACTCCCGCAGGGCGCCGACGATGACCGGCGAGCGTACGAGCAGCGCTCCGCCCATCCCCGTGGGCGTGAGCGGAAGGAGCGCGACGGCCTCGTCCGCGAGCTTCATCTTCATCCCGATACGGGGGAGCAGCCGCGCTTGCTCACCGGCCGCCACCGCGGCCTCGATCGTCTTCGCGCCGATCGGGTGCTCCGCGCAGCGGGTCTCGTAGATGGCGCGGCACTGCACCTGCCCCTCGAAGACGGGCAGTGGCGCGTACCCTGTGGCGTCCTCAACGGGCGCTTCCAGGACGTAGTTGTCGAGGGTGAGCCAGTCGTGCCGGGCCGCGTTGATGAGTGCGTACGACAGGCGGCTGATCTCGTCTCGGTCGGTGACGATCTGTACGAGCCTGTCCATGCCGGAGCTGGAAGACGACGCCGCCGACGTCTGGTGGAACTCGCTCAGCCGCTTGTGCCCGGCCAGCAGCCGCTCCTGATCGTTGACGAGGCGGCGCGAAAGCTCCGACAGGACGCCTTGAAGCGCGAGCTCGGGCGGTGCGGGAACGAGGCGCGGCGGCAGTAGCGGACCGTCCGGCCGAAGGTGCGCCATCCCGCGAGCGGTCAGCTCCGCAACCTGCTCAGCGCTCCCCAGCAGGGACGCCGCCTCGCCCTCCTGGCAGCCGTCCTCAGCGAGCAGCTTGGAGTATGACGCGAAGATCTCGTCCGGTACGACACCCGCCAGCAGGCGCTGTGCATTGATCTGATTCTGCCCGTCCACTGACACCCCCGAGACAGAGGGTAGTGGCTTAGATGCTTACTGTGATGGTCCTTCGTGGGCCGTGTCGAAGGTGAGTGATTCCGCGCGATGGTGGGTTTTCACCAGCGCGTACGGGGCTCCAGATCCCCGCTGTACAAGGCGATCCCGCGTCCTTGGATGGCACTGCCCCTGGTCAGTAGGCGCCGTGGGGAGTTTCAGGCTCTCCGATTCCGCACCGCGCGAGATCTGATCAGTGCGAACGCTCAAGAGCGGAGAGGGAGGCAACATGCGGCGGCAGTTCGTTGGGGAGACGGCGAGGGCACTGGCCGGACGATCGTCGGCGATACGGAGCCTGGTCGGACTCCTGGTGACGTTCGGTTCGTACGGCTCGCGGCGCCGACGGGCGCAGCGACCCACCGATGTCCGCCCTGAGGCGGAGACAGTCAGCGTGCCCGCAAGAACGGCCCATGAAATCCCGGCGGTGCCCGCTCCACAACCAGAGCCAGCCCCCACGTCGGCGGCCGACCGGCGCGGCCTGATCCGCCTCCTCGGCCAGTGCAGCATAGAGGGGCGCAACCGTACGGCGGGCGGCTGGGGAACCGACACCTGGGCTCTCCTCGGCCTGCTCGCCGAGCACCGCTCCTCCCTGCTCACCAAGGGAGCGGCCTGCGACAAGCTCTGGCCGGAGACCGAGATGCCGCATGACCGGTTCGCCGGCCTGCTCAAGGCGACGCGCGCCAAGATGTGCGAAGCGCTCGGGATGCCAGGCAACTACGGGCGGATCGTCATTCAGTTCATGGGCAGCACCGGCTACCGGATCAACCCTGACCTCTACACCTGCGACGTCTGGCAGATCCGCGACCTCCTCACCGCCGCGGCCCGGGCCAAGGGGCCGGAGAAGGCCGCCGCGCTGATCGCCGCCACGGACCTCTACACCGGCTCCTATCTCCCCGGCGTAGACCTCGGCTGGGCGCGCGGCGCGGCGGACTCTCTGAACCGTGCCGTCGTCCAAGCCCTCGCTCAACTCGCCGACCTGGAGGAGCAGCCCGAAGCCGAGGTCGCTTATCTCGAACGCGCCACCGAACTCGACGGTGTCGCCGAGCATCTGTACCGCAGGCGAATGGAGGTTTACGCCCGCCTCAGCAGGCTGCAGGCGATCCATTACTGCTATGACGAAGTCCTGGAACGGCTGCGCACTCGGGCGAGGAGGCCGTCCCCGCAAACAGAGCAGCTCTATCGAAGGCTTACCGACCTCAGCTGAGTAATTGCTCTACTTGACGGTGGTCGCGGAGGTGAGCGCTTATATAACCCGTGCGTATACGCGGACGCACAACTGAAAGGGGGTGTGGCCCATGCGTTTATTACGCATTGAACCGGCAGTTTCGCCGAGCTAAGTAGCGGCGATTCTGATGCCCTCACTGCCCAGCGTCCTCAAGACCTGAGCAGGTGGCCTCGCAGCCGCGTGCATGCCGCAGTACCCGGCTGCGAGGCCGACCCTCGGCGCAGCCCGCCTGACCTGTCGCCAGGTCACGCTGGCTGCCACATAGAGAGGGACCAGCCGGCTGCTATCCGGCTGGTCCCACCCCTCAGACTACGGGCATGCCCGCCGTGGGAAGGTTGGCTTCCAGAGGTGGGAAGCCCTCGTTGCGCGATCTTTGCGCTCTGCTGCTCCGGCCCGCAGGTCGGTGTGCCGATCGCCCTACCGTTCGGGCTACCGCTTTGACCAGTACCCCTGCGTGGGGGCGCGTGCGCAGGTAGGCGGGGCCGTGCGGGGTACCGGTGACCCGCCCGACTCGCTCTACGAGTCGAATACTCGCCATGAAGCGGCCCTCGATGCTTTATGCCAGCGGCCTGTCACTCCTACGTCTCCACATGTAATTCTACAGCCCCCACCTCCTTTATTGGTGACACCTAATTAGGTAGTTGATCGGCAGGAGTCCCGGATCGGTCCGTGATTTCCCGCCTGGTCAGGCGTTCGCGAGCCGCCCTTTTTTACCAACGCGCTGCCGAATCGGCTTGCTTCGCATTCGACGTCGAGAAATAGTCGTCTTGTACGAACGAAATGGCCCCGGAAAATTCCGGCGCACGACACCAGTACAAGGAGAAAAAATGACAGCGAACACGGTGGCCGAGAAGGCTGAAACCTCGGCCGAGTTTCGCCCTGAAGGCGCTGCGGCCAAGGTATGGGAAGCATTGATCGCCACCCCGGCCGCATCCGTCACGATGATCGCCGAGGCGGCCGGGGTATCGCGTCCGACCGCGACGAAGGCACTGACGGCGTTCGCCGAGGCGGGCCACGCCAGCCGCACCCCCGGGGGACGTTCTGAGGAAGGCCGCCCCCTACCTGACCAGTGGTCCGCGATCCTCCTCGACACCACATCGGAGGAGGACGACGACGTCCCGCCGGACACAGCCGCTGACGCCAGCATCGAGGACCCGACCACGCCCGAGACGGAGCAGCAGAGCACCGCCATATCGCTCGCCGACGCCATGCGCCTCCTGGAACAGGAGGAGGCCCGCCGCACGGAGGCCGAGGCCGAGCTGGCCAGAGCTCAGGCAGAGGAGGAGGCCCGCCGCCAGCAGGCCGCTGAGGCCCTGGCGAAGGCCCGCAGGATCGAGGACACGCGCCGCGCCCTGACCGACCTGCTCAACGCCGTCACCACCACTTACGCGGCCCTCCTGTCCGATGATGACACGGCGTTCACCACGGGCCTGGAGGCCATCTACAGCGGCACCACAGAAGTACGGAAGGCGACCCGCGCCACCCAGCCCAAGACCGCCGCCGGGTGGGGCTCCGCGCGGGGCGGTGACCGCAGCACACCCAGGCCCCTGCGCCCGGACGTGGTCGCACACCTGACGAAGTACCCCGACCTGACGTTCACCGCCAACGAGATTGCCAAGGTGCTCGGCCGTTCCTCTGGAGCGGTCGCCAACGCCCTGGACACCCTCGCGCGCAACGGCGAGGCCGAACTCGTCAGCGAGCACCCCAACCGTTTCCGCGCCGCGAAGCCGCAGGACGCGTAGTCATCGGCCCTGACACGAGAGGAGAAACCATGGCCGACGAGATGTTCACCCTGCTGGGGTGGGCATGGGATGTAGACCTGGCCACCCGCCTGGCCCGACGCCACCCAGTACGCCCGGCTGCTATCCGGACGTTGACCGGCGTCAAGGACCTCATCCGCATCGATCCCAAGCACGCCGCGACGGTCGACGTGACCAAGCCCATCCTGATCGTCCCGCTCCCGTGCGCCCTGCCACCCGGCAACCGCCTGGTGATCGACGGCTGGCACCGCATACACCGCGCCCTCGACCTGGGAATGGACAAGCTGCCCGCGATCCTCCTGGACCCGGCCGACGAACGCACCTGCCGCCTACGGGGCGGCGACATCTGACGCACGGCGCGCATAGGCGGGGATCGGCTGCGACCGATCCCCGCCTTATGTTGTAGCGTCTCCAGCGGTCTATCCAAGAACGGCACAGGGACGAAACTGCGCCATCGGTGGCCGGGCCAACCGGCACAGGTGCTTGGCCCTGATCATCTTCGACTGCTATGCCGCTGGCCGAGAAGCACACCGACCCCGACGGCAAGGGCTGCTGCCATCCCGCCCACGACGATGTCTTTGGGCCCCAGGCTGCCCTTCGGTTTTCGCGGACGTTCCGGGAGTGCTTCGCCCGCCTGGACAGCCTTCTGATACTCCTCCTCGACGAGTTCGTCGAACTGTCGGTCACGATGAGTGCGCTCGCTGGCCTGGTACCAAGTGCGGTTGAACTCCCAATGCTCTCGTGCGATCTGGGACGTGAACCTGCCGGCCATGATCAGACGTAGCTCGGCTGCAGTCGTCTCCTTGAGCGCGTAGAACGACCGCAAGAGCGCGAGCTGAAGATTGGCGTATCCCCACATCCGCATCACCTCGGCCGACTCGTGCGAACCGTCCCACCGAGTACCGCCCACCTGCATGAGCGTCGGGTCGTCGATCGTGAAACGCATCATCTCGACATGGAGCATCCGTACGGCGGTTTCTGACGAGATCCGCGCTGTGCGGGCTTGAAAGGCGACCGAGCCAGCCAGCATCAACAGCGATACTGCGGTCAACAGTGCGACGGCGGAGCCGTAGGCGTCACCCACGTCGGCGAGTGAGGCCCAATCGACACCCGTCAAATCAGCGACTTGCCCGAGTGCGAACGGCGACGCCAGGAGCACCGACAGGGCTACGAGTGCAGCCAGCGCCATACCGGTCCATTTAGCGACAGCCCTCACTAGGTCCGCCTCCCCGAAGAGTGCCCGTCCTCGGTTACATCAACAGCTGCCAAGGTCCCATTACAGGTGCGGCGCGTGATGGGCTACCCGTAGCCGCTGATTACGCGGGGGAACGTGGCGGACCTCAACCACCCGGACGGGCGTAACCAACAAGGTCTCGTCGGGTTGTGTAGTGGCTGATGCGGACGGTTGCGCCAGTGCGTGGGGCTTCGATCATGCGATCTCCGTCGATGACGAGGCCAACATGCCCGGGGCGGCCCGGGGCTCCGTCCGAGCCCTGGAAGAACACGAGATCGCCGGGAGCGCGGTGGTCGGGCGGGACATGGGGGATGGCCAGCCACTGATCCTCAGCGGTACGCGGCAGGGCGACTCCTGCTTGGTGCCAGGCATAACGGACGAGGGCAGAGCAGTCGAAGCCCATCACCCTCGCGCCCAGCCCGATCCCCGTGGTCGGGCCGTTGAGGTCGCCTCCTCCGTAGGAGTACGGGGTGCCGAGCCAGTTGGACGCCGCCGCCACGGCAGTCGCGCCGCGTTCCGAACCGCTGAGTAGAAGGGGCGGGCAGGAGGTGGCGTAGGAGTCGGCGATGCGCAGGATCTTGGTGACGTAGGCGGGGTCGTGGTTGTAGCGCAGGAGGGCCTGGTCGAGGTGGGTCGGTGCGCCGCTGTGGCGGAGGTAGTGGGCTGCGGCGGGGATGGCGTCGGCGGGGTCGTAGATGTTGCGGGTGCCGTCCGCGTTGCCGTCCATGCCGAAGGCTTGCCAGGTGCCCGGCATGAACTGCATCGGTCCTGCTGCTCCGGCTTGGTTGGTGCCGGTGGTGACGCCGGGTCCGGTGCTTCGGCCGTGGTCGGACTCGGCCTTGCCGACCGCTGCCAGGACGGTCCAGGGGATGCCGTTGCGGGCGGCGGTCTGCTGGTAGAGGTCGAGGTACTGGGGCGGGATGTCGGCCGGTGCGGACGTATCGCAGGAGGCGCTCGGAACGTTGCTACCTGGTAGAACAGCGGCGATGACGCTGACGAGGACGGCGATCAGGGCGAGCGCCCCGATCGCCGCGCCAATGATGACCGGCATTACGCGGGAACGTCCGTGCGCCCCCATGCGTCCCGTAGGGCGATCAGGCGGCGGCGGGGGCCGGTTGATCCGGCTGGTAGCCACACCGGCCCGGCGGGCCCGTCGGGGGCCGTGGCGGGCGTGTGGACGGCGGTGGCCACGGGGACGTCAGGGGCCATCAGGAACTTGCGGAAGTTGGCCTCGCGGGTCGGGTTCGGGAGCCAGAAGAGTACGGGCGTGCTGATGCCGGTTGCTTCGGCGAGGGCGGCGTACCCGTCGAGTTTGGCTAGGACGCGGGACAGGGGCTCGGTGCCGGTGTCGTGTTCCAGGAAGAAGTCGATGGTGTCCGGCTGGCCGGTGGGGGAGGGCTCGGTCCAGCGGCCGAAGGCATCCGGTCGGGCGAGGTCGCCCCAGAGTGCGGTGCATCGGCGTTCGGGCCACCATTCGGCGACTTCACATCCATCAGCTCGGCGGCGGGCCGTGGCGTGGAGCTGGGCGAAGAACTCGTTCACGCCTACCTGGTGCGTAAGACGGGATGAGAAGGCGATCGCGCCGGCCGCGTCGGGGCGGTAGCGGAGTTCGGCGGGTGAGATGCCGCGCTGGGCAGCCAGGTGGTGGGCACCGGTGGGGCCGAGTATCCAGTGCCAGGGGCGGCTGCCAATAGGGGCCCAGGGGCGGAAGCGGTCCAGGGCACGTAGTTCGTACAGGTCCAGGAGGCGGTGGCGGGCGCGGTGGATGCTCGGGAAGAAGATGGCGGTGAGCTGGTCGGTGGTGAGGACGCGGTGTTCCCAGACGGCGTCGAGGATCTCGGCGTCTCGTGGGGTGAGGCGTTCAGCAAGGCCGGTGATGAGGGCTTGGCCGGCACGGGCGCGCGGGTGCCGGGAAGAGAGCAGACGACGGGGTGAGTTCGGCCGGGTCATATAGCGCCCTCCTCGTGGGCTCGGCGTGGATCGGTAGGGAGGCGGAGCTTCGGCTTGCTGGCCGTGGTGGTCTCGGGACGGGTGAAGGCCGCTCGGGAGGCGGCTCGGACGGCTTCCTGGCGGCCGGGGATCGGATCGGGGAGTGGACGGGTGCGGAAGGTGAACGCCGGCGACGGGCCTCCTGCGCCGGTCATGATCCGCCCGGCCGCCTGGTACGCGCCCAGGTGGGACAGGTCGTGTGCGGTGAGTACGGGGCCGACGTGGCGAGCAAGGTCGTGAGCGTCTTCCGGTGAGGCGGTGAAGTAGACCTTGTTGCGTGCGTCGGCGGAGACGGCTTCGCGGAGGTCCTTGGGAAGCTGAGACAGATGCTGGTGGGCGAGCGTCAGCGAGAAGCGATAGGCGCGTGCCTCGGCGAGGAGGTCGCTGACGGAGATGGGCATGTTGAGGAAGTTCTGGGCCTCGTCGATGTAGGCGGCGGCATCCTGGCGTTCGTGTTCGGGCAGGCGTACGCGAGGAGTGATGGCCTGCCAGGTGTGGGCGAGGAGCAGCGAGCCGAAGAGGCGCGCGGCGTCCTCGCCGAGGACGCCCTTGGGCAGTCGGGCGAGGATGAGGCCACCGGTGTCCAGGGTGCGGGCCAGGTCGAACGTGGAGGCCCCGCCGGACAGGGCGTCCCGGACGAACGGGCGCAGGAGAACGGCGCGGAGCTTGTTCATGACGGGGCTGATCACCGAGGCGCGGGCGGCGGGTGACAGTTCGTCGTACGCGGACCAGAAGCCGCGCAGCAGCTCGTCGTCGAGCTTGCCGACGATCCGGGCACGGAACGGGGTGTCGGTGAGGAGCTTCGGCACGTCGGCGAGGGTCGCGCGGTTGCGCTGAGTCCGTACGAGGGTGAGGCAGGCCGAGCGCATGAGGTCGTCCAGCCGCGGACCCCAGGACGAGGCGAAGCAGCGGTGGAAGATGCTGACGATCGAATCGACCGCGAACGCCGGATCCGGTCCGGCGAGGACGTTGAAGCAGGGCGGATTGCCGGGCTCGGCCGGATCGAAGAGGACCGTCCGGTTGATGGCGCGTTCGGGCAGGCGGTCGAGTACGTCGTCGATCAGGTCGCCCTTGGGGTCGATGACCAGGGCGCCTCGGCCGGCGTGGGCGTCGGACAGGATGAGGTTGGCCAGGAAGGTGGACTTGCCGACACCGGTCTGTCCGAGGACGTGAAGGTGCTGACGGGCCGAAGCCACCGTGACCCCCACCGGGCGCGGGTGGCCGGTCTCGGCGTCACCCAGGACACGAACGTCCTTTCCGTACGTGGGGACGTCGGACGCGGGCGGGACAGGCCGCGCTCCGGCGCGGGTGACGCCCGGAGCGGCCTGGTCGTAGGGCAGGTGGGCCAGCGCGGCCAGCTCATCGACGGCCAAGAGGTAGCCGGAGTTCATGCGGCGTTTCGACATGCGCCCGGGGAGGTCGAGGCCCCGCAGGCGGCGCAAGTACTGGTGACCGGAGGCGAAGAGCGCGAAGGTAGCGGCGATCTCGTGGGCACGACCACGGAGCCGGTCCGAGGCGTCAGGCCGGTCACTCGTCACGGCGTATGAGATCTGGACAGAGAAGCGCGGCTGATTCGCCTCGGCGAGGATGGCCCGGATCTCTTCGGCACGCTCGGGGAACAACCGCGACAGCTCACCGGGCCGGCTGTGATGCAGGCCGCCCGGAGTGATGACGTCGAACAGGTCGGCCCGAAGGCTGCTGGACCTGCCGTTCCGCAGCGCCGAGGCAGCGCGGTGCGCGGCTGACAGCCGCCGCCCGGTCACCGGGCGGACCAGAACCTGGACGGCGGCGTGCTCGCCCTGGCGCAACCCCGAGAGCGCACCGAGGAGCGCGCGCAGCGGATCGTTGCGGTGCGCGGTCATGAGCGGGTAGTGGTCGGGCCGAGCCAGAACCATCCGCCCTCGGGAAACGACAGCACCGCGCGACCGGAGAGCTTCAGCCGGACGAGTGGTAACGGCCGCCCCCGGCCAGGCCGACCGGATCGCCTTCTCGACCAGCCCAGGCGGCACGACCCCCGGCACCCACACCTGCACCCGGACCCCGGCCGCATCAGCCACGTACTCCCAGGCCAGATGAGGCTGACCGAACAGGACCCGCTTCCAGCACGGCGCGGTCAGCCCCATCACCTGCGCCCACCAGGCAGCCGCGCTCCCGGCCTCGACCTGCGGCGGAACCGCGATCTCGACCAGCCGAGCGTTACGGCCGAAGCGCGCGTTGCGCCACCGCCAGAGGACGGCCTCGGCCACGCTGAGACCGGCGGTACCACCGATGACGGCTCCCCAGAGCCCTGGATCGGCGATCATTCGGCCGGGTCCGTGGTGGCGAGCGCGTGCTCGGACGTACTGGCGACGGCGACGAAAGCGGCGCGATCTCCGACGCCTCCGCACACCAGTCCCTCGCCCTGGCTGGCCGACAGCAGGAAGAGCCGTTCTCCTTCGGTGAGGTCGAAGGCTTCGGCGATCTCGTCGATGGCCTGCGGTGCCTGCCGCAGCAGGACCTGCGTACTGGCGTTGGAGACGACAGCCTTCCCGAGGTCAGAGCCGAGCAGATCGGCGGCGTCCTGGGTGACGACGGCGAGCCCGGCCCAGTGCTTGCGGGCGGACTTGGCCAGCCGGTAGAGGAACCTTGCGCCCTCGTTCTCGCGCATCAGCGTCCATGCCTCGTCGACCACGACCAGGCGCCGGCGCCGGTCGGCGGGGTTGGACACGCGCCGCCAGATCGCGTCGAGCGCCAGGAGCATCCCGACCGGCCGGGTCTCCTCGGGCAGGTCCCGCAGCGAGAACACGATTAGGTGACCGTCGGGCCGCGTTGTGGTCGGACCGGCGAACAGGCTCCGGTAGGACCCGGACACGTACGGCGCGAGCCGAGCGGCCAGTTCGCGCGCCTCCGGCGCGTCGGTGGCGTCCAGCATCGTCACCAGGTCGGCGAGCAGCGGCGCGGGACGCTTCCACGTGCGCCGATCCGAGGTGATGCCCTGAGCCGCGTAAGTGGCGATCACCGCCTTGTCCAGGACGGCCTTCGTCCCAGAAGTGAGCGGTTCGCCGAGCATGGTCGCGACCAGCGTCTGGAAGAACATCGCGCGCCGGTCGAGTGCATCTTCGTCAGCGGAGGCGGGCAGGTCGAACGGGTTGAAGCACACCCCTGGCGTCCCGAGCCCGAGGACGGTCCCTCCGACCGCATCCGAGAGGCGGCGGTACTCGTCCTCGGGATCGACCACGCACACCTCGACCTGGTGAAACAGCAGCCGCAACACCTCCAGCTTGGTGAAGTACGACTTGCCCGCCCCCGACCTGGCGATCGTCACGGAGTTGTAGTTGTCATGAGCGAACCGATCCCACAACACGACGCCGGAGGAGTACGCGTTCAGCCCAAACAACACCGGCGTCTCACCGAGCCGAGGCCGCAGATCCGGCGAGGCGAACGGGAACGCCGCCGCGAGCGCCGAGGTGTCGAAGGTCCGGCGGGTCTTCAGCGTGTCCGTGCCGAGCGGAAGCGTGGCCGTCCATCCCTGCATCGCCCGGAACGTCGTCGGCTGCGCGTCCAGCAGCAGCGACGCCGCCAGTGCCTTGACGTGCTGCACCTCCGCCTCCAGCTCCTCGGCGTCCGCGGCGTGCACGGTGAGATAGAGGCCGACCCGGAATAGCCGGCCATGCCCTCTGGCAAGGGACGCGGCCAGCTCAGCGGCGTCGTCGGCGGCGGCCTCGGCCGCGAAGTCCGGCATCCGGGCGCTTGCGGAGGCGGACTCCAGGCGGGCGAGCTGGCGTCGCAGGCGCTGGGCGGCGATCAGCGGCGGAATCGGCTCGATGTGCAGAGACACATCGAGGTGCCCTGGATAACCGGTGAGCGGTTCGAGCCAGCCCGCGCCGACCTCCCGTGGATACCCGGCGATCGCGAACGACGCGCACACGCCGTCCGAGAACTCGACCGAACGAGCGTTGACCTTCAAGGACGACGGGCCGGGCAGGGCAGCGGCGGTACGGGCCAGCTCCTCGTCGCCGCCGGCAGGCCGGGTGAATCTCATCGAGCCCCCTCTCCAAGCGTGATCGGCTCATCAGGATGGGCGGCCCCGACCGGTTCGGGACGGCGCGGCGACAGCGACCGTACGAGCAGATCGCGAGCCTCCTCAGCGCCCACGACAACGGCCTGAACACCGAGACCGAGCAGAGAACGTACGGTCTCCTCGGCGCGACGCATCACGATGGACGCCGAGCTGTCCCGCCGAGCCGCACGCCGGGACCTCCGCGTGAACCCAGGCGGCTGCTCGGTGTCCTGGTGACGAACGACGACCAGAACATCTCGGGTCAGCAGGTCCCGAGTGGCGCCCAGCTCACCGAGGAACTCGGCATGCTGGCGGGCCGCCTGCTCAAGCGCGGGATCGGCCAGCCGCCCTGCTGCACCCTCGATTACGTCGGCGAGGTCGGACAGATCAACCGGCCGCGCCTGTAGAAGGATCTGCACAGGCGCATCGAGCGAGTTCAACCACCCGGCGAACACCCCGACCAGCGCCGCCTGCTCCTCGCCCGTCCGCAACCCGAACGCCACAGTCCCAGCACGGACGACAGCAACGGTCCCGCCTTCCGCGAGCTCCATGACGCCGTCCTCGCGGATCGCCCGGACCGGGAGCCGCAACGCACCTGGAAGACGGCCCCGGACCCGGCACCAGGCCGGCGGCGGGAGGACTCCTTCCTCGGTGGTGACCAGCTTGCGGTCCCGCCGCAGATGGCCGAAGGCATGGAGAGCGAGCCGGTCGAGGCTGAGCCCATCCCGCCTGCCAAGTGCCAGCGCGCATCCGCAGGCGATCAACGGCAGGAGGATCGCGACGAGCACCGGGAGAGGCAGCCGGTTGCCGGCTATGAGGTACACCCAGGCAGCCAGCACCCCGGTTCCGCCCAGGATCGCGACCTGCCGGACCGTCAGGTTCGCGAAGAGCTTGTCCGGCATCTCGACATCGGCTGGGATCTTCGCGACCAGCCGTTCTTTACTTGCGTGGCGCACGACGTGCCGCCCTTCTGGGGAGACGAGGCATCTGGAGCCGCAACGCGACCTGTGACGGGCGCGGCGGTGAACGACGGGGCTCAGAAGGCACGGCCCCATTGGGCGGCCGGTCGCGCCGGACAACAGGTCGGGGACGCGGCGTCGGCTGCGGACGACCGGCGGGCTGCCCTCTATCGATGGGCGCTGGTGGGGATGAACGGTGAACCTGCGCATCCCCACCGCCCGGACGCCGTTTGTCGGCGGTCGTCCCCGGTGGACGACGCGGATGGCGCGGCATGCCCGGACGCGGCCCGCCCGCGTTCGGCCCCGATCCACCGCTCGGACCTCCGCCAGGAGGGCCGCTGGGCCAGCCCTTGCCGCCCGGCGAGGTGGGCGGCTTCGGCGGCTTGGGCCGGCGCGCGGCGCGGGCGGCATTGAGCCCCTTGCCGAGGAGCATGTTCAGCCCGCGATAGACGATCAGTGACTTCACCAGCCGTGAAAGGGCCCGAGGCTTGCTCGCTTGCCAAATGGTTCGCGCGACCCAGCCAGGGATCTTGAGCAGGACGAACAGCAGGCATATGGCCATGAGCAAGTCGGTCATGTCCGCTGTACTCGGAATCCAGAACGAGTCGTCGTCGGCCGGATTGGCGGAGAACAGCAGTTGCAGCGCCGTGACGAGCACGAGCGACTGGCACATCTGAATCGCCAGGAGCCCGGCGAACGCCCGCCACCACAGCCGAGCGATCCCTTCGGTGACGGGCAGCGCATGCAGGACCAACGCGAGCGGGGCCGCCACGATCACGACCATGGTGAGCGCGATCCGAACGATGTAGGTGAACAGCACACCGACCGCCAGGACGATCACCACGAGCGCTACGAAGGCGAAGAACACGCCCTTGAGCACGATGCCCGCGAGAACCGCCTTCTTGATCGCGTCGAACACGAGCTTCGGATCGATCCGTTCGGCCCCATCGACCAGGAACGCCTGGCTCAGCCCGTTCGCCAGAGTGATCGCGTACTTGATGGCGATCAGGCTCAGGTTCGCGGCCAGGAACGCCCACACAAGCCGAGGCAGCAGCTCCCGCGCCGAGGTCCCGCCCGGCAGCGCCTGCCCGACCATGAGCATCACGCCCGCGACCGTCACCAGCAGCACGAAGCAGGTGTTCGCGATCGTCCGCGACAGCTCCCACAACTGCTTGGCCCGCGCCATCTCGGGAGAATCCAGCTCCGGCGTCGCCAGTACGGTCGAGCCGAGAGACTCGAACACCGGCTTGGTCGCCGACTCCACAAGATGCGTGAACCACTCGTCCATCGCCAGCCGCGTCTTGCACGCCACATCGATGAACCCGCAGTCCAGCTCCGGCTCTGCCGGCGACGAGCTGGGCGCGGCAGAAGGGGTAGGAGTCGGTACGGGCGTCGCAGGCGCGGCACGGGCGACCCCGCTGAGCAGCGCCGAGACGAGCGCCGTCGCACCGACCGCCAGCAGAGCGAACAACCCGAACGCTCTGAGGCGGGCCAAGGCCGCCACCTCAGGCCCCCACGATCCGCTGCAGAATCCCCACCAGGACCGGAGCGAGCATCGCCACCCCGAACCCGAGCGCCCCGTACCGCAACGTCTTCTTGGCGGCCTCGACCTCCCCAGGGTCACCGCCGGCCAGGATGTACCGGACGCCGCCGATGGTGAAGAACAGCGTGGCCAGGCCGACCAGCAGCCCGATCACCACGTTGCGCAGGTTGGTGATGACCTGGTCGAGCGAGGCCGAGGCCAGCCTGGTCATCGCCTCGGCGACACCGGGTACGGTCAGCGCGGCCACCAGGCAACCGGCGGTCCAGAGCGCTGAAGCGGCGGCACGCCGGGCCCAGCTCGTACCTGCTGGCACCCGGACAACGAACAACGGACAAGGCCGAAACGGCTTCATGACATGGCTCCCCGAGACGTAAGGGTCTTGAGCTGGGTCGCCAGCCGTGATCACGGGCCCGAGGCGGGCCGGGATGGGTGTCCTCCTTCAAAGGACGAGGGACGATGGGCTCGATGGGAACGGGCAACCGCCCCCCAGTACTCCGCCCCGAGCCGTGATCACGGCTGACATGGATGAACCACCGATTCAGCAGGCGAGATTGGACGCCGGCCCGTCACAGCTGACCGAGACTTGACCCTCTTCGATCGCCCGCGCCAGCCGCGCCTCGGCCGCCCGCCGCCGCTTGTACAGCCGATCGGCCGGCACCCCGAGCCGCCCCGCGTACGCCCGCAACGCCTGCCCCTCCAGACGCGTCGCGTTGATCAGCTTCGCCTCATCCGAGCTGATGACCCGACACCGCACGGCTTCCGCGAGCACCATGAACGGCTCGCCGTCGAGAGCCACAGGCTCCGGCACATCGGCACAGATCTCGACGGACGAGCACTCCCGCGCCCGTACCCGCAGAGCGCCCTTCTTCGCCCACAGCAGCAGCCGAGGCAGAATGTTCGGCCGATCGAGATCGATCCGACGAAGCTGCGCGACGAAGTACGTCACCATCTCCGAGACGATGTCCTCAGCCACGTGCGTCGGGCACCCCTGCGTGGTCCGCGCGGCCAGATTCTTCAGCCCCGGCATCGCCACCCCGACGCACCCGATCACCCACGCGGGGCCGTCGCACCGCGAGCGCCGCACGAGATGCGCCCACACGGCGTCCTTGAGTTCATCGGTGGCATGCGGCGTGAGCAGCAGCGTCTTCAGCTCGCCGAGATCGATCGGACGTTGAGGCACTCCATGCCCGATGGAGTGGCCTTCTACTGAGAGCGGACTCGGACCAGTGATCAGGAGCTTGAACGCTCTGTCCGCCGCGCTCAGCGCGTTCTCACTGAAGCTCGTCGTGGTGTCCTGCAAATCGATGGCCATGATGTCTCCCCGTGAGGCCGAGCTGGATTGGTCGATCCAGGTCTTGGCCATCGAGTGGGAGAAACCCGGGGCGCTGATGGCAACTGCGCGAACACCGCGAACCGCCGCAGCCGCTGCCATCGGCTTGCTGACCAGGAGGAAGAGGAGGGCCTGAACTCCGACTCCAGAGGTTCGCCAAGCCACCTAAACGGCCTCTAACCTGCGAAGATGTCCTTCCGCGGGCGGGCTGGCAAAGCTCCAGCAAGCAACTGTGGTGACCTGCTGCGCTTCTCATCGAACGTCCGCACCTCTACTCCAGCGCCATGATGTTGTCACCAGACGCACGGTTACCTTCGGATGGTGGTCGGCTTCGGCGACACTCGAAGCATGGAGTCGACTGGCAACCAGTACGCCTTCGTGATCCAGACGAGAGACAAGCACGACAAGGTCTGGTCATGGGTCATGGATTATGGGCCCGCCGACGACAAGGTGGTAGGGCGTGGGGTAGTTGATGACGCTGAAGAAAGCCCGCACAGTTTCGGTCGAGCGACCTTCGACGCATACTTGGATCGCCTGATCGCCACCGCACCAGAAGCCGTCGACTACTACCTTTATGACGATGAGTACGACACCGAGTGGCGCATTCTAGTGTGGGACGTTCCCGCTACTGGCTACAGCCGGTACAGCACCGTGCCTCCGCCTGGTGACCGTGTCCGTCTCGGATATGCGCTGGCCATGGTCGCCGAGAACATCGAACCTCATGCAAAGAGCATCTGGCCTGCCCATGTGGTGCGCAGACGGCTCCATGGCAAACGGATAGATCAGTGGATGGACAGCGAGACCGCCGCCGGAGAAGGTAGCTACCCCTGAGGTTGTCAATGGTCAGGGGCGACTCGATGGCGTCTAGACGTTGAAACCGATGTGGGACCAGCATCGCCGTGGATAACCCGCCGAAGCGGTACTCGCCAGCCTGGGCAGGTCCAGTTCCAATAACCACTGATCAACCGGTGTTTCAGTCCATGGGAACGGGTGGCCGCCAAGGGTCACCGTAGATGAGTAAGAACGACAGACCGCAGTCGAAGCGGTCACGGGCGACCGAGAGACGGCTGGTGCCGCTCTCAGTGTGGTTGTGTTCCGACGCTGGAGTTGGGGCGCCCAGGGCGAAGGACCAGCCGCCCGTTGCCGAGGCGGTATGTGAGCGGCATCGTCAGGCAGTCGGGCGGGAGCTGGCGCGGCATCTGATCGGTGCCTGCACTCGTCCGGGCTCAGTCGTCGCGGACGTTTTCACGACGAGTGAGACGGTCCTCGTCGCGGCGGCGGAGATGGGGCGGCTGGGCATCGGGCTTGCTCCGCGGCTGCCGGTCGCACAGCACCTTGCCAGTCGGCTGCGGCAGGATCTCGCGGCACATCAGCGGTCCGCTGTAAGGCTGCGTCCGCATGGGCCGCATGCGCTCCGAGAGGCGCTGCTCGGCCTCGAAGGTCAAGTTGAGCTGCTGATTGCGGCTCTTCCCCCATACCCGGAAGTCGGACGGGTGATCGACTCGATGGAGCGCTCTTGTCCCACGTGCCGGGCGGAGCAGCCAGGGCCCGGGGTGACGCACCTGGATCGTTTCCTGGCTGATGCGCGGCATGTTCTAGCGCCGGACGGCCACTTGGCGGTGATCACGACTGCTCGGTATGAGCACGGCAGGCTGGTGGACCAGGCACCGGGCATCATCCAGCGAGCGGCACGGGCCGGACTCACCTACCTTCAGCACGTCATCGCATTGCGAGTTCCGATCAAAGGCGATGTGCTCGTCGTTCAGCCTGACCCGGCGGTGCTGGCGCAGCTTCGCCAGGTCCAGTCAGCGGAGTTGCCGCCGGTGGTGTCGGTGCACGCTGACGTGTGTCTGTTCGCTCGTGCCGGCGGAGGTGCGCGATGAACGAGCACGTGCTGCCGTCGGTGCTGGCCACGGGGCAGTTGCAGGCGAAGATGCAGCGGCGCGGTCGGTACGTTCCAGAGTCGATGAGGCATCCGGGCAAGATGCTCCCGGCGATCGCTTCGCAAGTCATCTCCGCGTTCACCGAGCCGGGGGAGCTGGTCCTCGATCCGATGTGCGGGATTGGAACCACCCTGGTAGAGGCGGTACACCTGGGACGGCACGCCGCGGGGATGGAGTACGAGGCGGACTTCGCCGGTCTCACCGCGGCCAACGTTCAGCATGCACGTTCTCACGGCGCTGAGGGATTCGCTCGGGTGGCCTGCGGAGATGCGCGGAACATCGCAATGGTGTTCGGGGATCTACGGGGCATTGCAGCCCTGGTGCTGACGTCTCCGCCGTACGGCATGAGGACCCACGGCCACGTCCGCTGCGGGAGCCGGGAAGGCGGCGGGCCGGTGCAGAAGTCGAACCACCGGTACTCCACCGACAAGGGCAATCTCGCCTACCAACGGCTGCCCCAGCTGATGGAGGGCTTCGGACAGATCCTCGCCGGGTGCATGGAACTACTCAAATCCGGTGGAGTCATCGCAGTCACGATTCGGCCCATTCGGGTCAACGGGCAGCTCGTGGACCTCCCCGGTCAGGTCATCGAGACAGCAGAGGCAGTCGGTCTCGTGCTGACGCACCGTCTGGCCGCATTGCTATGCGGAGTGCGTGAGGGCCGGCTGATCAACCGGGCGTCGTTCTTCCAAATGCTGGAAGCGTGGAAGAGCCAGGAAAAAGGGCGGCCAGTATGTGCTGCGGCTCACGAGGACCTTCTAATCTTCCGTGCGTCATAAGCTCGTGCTCGCTCAAGTCATAGGCGGCTAACGCCCTGGCAGCCATTCCGAGAGTGGATTTCCGGCGCGATGACCAGGAGGCCGCCAATCCAACCGACTTGACGCGAGGTCCAAAGGCGAGGGTGCATGTCACGTGCCCAATAGCCCGAGACACCCGCTATTCCTAGCGGCCCCGTAAACACCGTCAAACGTTGGGCGTGCCCAGCACCGAACGGAGGGGGTGACGTTCACTGCCCAATAAAGCCACCAGTCCCCGACCCATAGTCGACGGCAGCAAGCAATGCGGAACCGACGTACTAAAGGCCCCAGCCTGGCCACACATCCGCCAAGACGTTCGCCAGGCCGAGGCCATCCCACCCCAGCTCACTGGAGAGGATGAATTCATCTTGCACCACCTTGCCCGGTCGCGTGCCGTACTCACGGCAGCCGATCACTTCGGCAATCCGGAAACCGGCCTTTGCTCTGCACAGAGCATGTGCGCGACTTCCGTCAGCATCCATCACCCCTCGGGGGCTGAGCCAGCGACGACACCGCCTTCTGCCAGAGAGACCGTCTTCGGCGGCAGCACGGCCGCGTGGCCCAGTGGCCTTCGCCAGGTTGATCGCGCTCATACGTCCCCTACGACCAGGGGCGGTAGCCGATGAGCAGGAAAGACGAACTGCTGACGGTCACGCAGGTCCTGGAGGAACTGGGAGGCGTCTCCCGCCGCACCTTCTACCGCTGGCGCCAGCTCGGCAGGGCACCGGTGTGCATCCAGCTTCCCAACCTCGAGCTCCGCGTCTGGCGAAGCGACCTCAACGCCTGGATCGAGTCACGGCGGGAAGCGGCATGAGAACGACCTACGACGTGAAACTCGGCGGGATCCAACACCGTACCGACCGGGACACGCCCGCCTACATAGCCCGGTGGCGCATCGCCGGCAAGGAGAAATCCAAAAGCTTCCGCAGCAAGGGGCTGGCCACCGCCTTCATGTCCGACATGCGACAAGCGGTCAAGGTAGGGGAGGAGTTCGACGTCGCGACCGGCCTGCCGCTATCGATGCTGCAGCCCGAGTCCACCGGTCCCTCGTTCCTGGAGTTCGCCCAGTCCTATGTGCTTCGGCGCTGGAACACATCGGCGGCCCGGACACGAGAAACGGACGCGTACGCACTGCTATCGCTGCTCCCCGCTCTGGTGACGGACAACCCTCGCCGTCCCACGCCCGAGGCGCTACGGGAGGCGCTCCGAAATCACGCACTCCTCCCGCCGAACCGGCGCCAGGAACTGACCCCGTCCCAAGCCGCGACCCTGACATGGCTGGAACGCGCCTCCCTGCCTCTGGCAGCTCTAGGAGAGCCGCACATCCTACGCACAGCCTTGGAGGCCATCTCAGTCACCTTCACCGGATCCCCGGCCGGGGCGAACACGGTGCGCCGCAAGCGAGCCGTTCTCCACCACCTGCTCGAGCATGCGGTAGAGCAGAAGGTGTTCGACAGCAACCCGCTGGACGGCATCAAATGGACCGCACCCAAAGCCGTCACAGTCATCGACCCGCGAACGGTGGTCAACCCCGCCCAGGCCAGACAACTCCTCGATGCCATCCCGAAGGTCGGACGCAACCGAGGCTCCCGCCTCAAGGCGCTCTTCGCCTGCATCTACTACGCCGCACTCCGCCCCGAGGAAGCGGCAGACCTGCGGCAAAGGAACTGCACCTTGCCCGAATCCGGCTGGGGCCTAATCGTTCTGGAGAAGGCACGCCCCCAAGGTACGAAACGCTGGACCAACTCCGGCGAGACCCACGAATCCCGAAACCTCAAGCATCGAGCAGACAAGGAGACACGGGAAATCCCGATCCCGCCCGTCCTGGTCGCCATCCTTCGCAAGCACATCGCCGAGTACGGCACGGCAAAGGACGGCAGGATCTTCCACACGGGCAAGGGCGGCACCTACTCCAGCTCGGCGCACAGCTACGTCTGGCAGGAGGCCCGAAAACTCGTCCTCACTCCTGAGCAGATCAGCTCCTCCCTGGCAGGTCGGCCCTACGACCTCCGTCACGCGGCCGTCTCTCTGTGGCTGAACGCAGGGGTGCCCGCTGTCGAGGTCGCAAAGCGAGCTGGCCACAGCGTGGAGGTCCTGCTGCGGGTGTACGCCAAGTGCATGGATGGCCAGCAAGAGCACATCAATTCAAAGATCGCCGATGTGCTGACCGACTGACTCGCTGAAAGCGACTGCGGCCCCAACCAAAGCTGGGGCCGCAGTCGCGCTTTGTGCATGGCCGACGTGGACGGTGCTCCGTTGTGCGGGATGTCCTGGCCGTCCGTTATATCCGTCGCAGGAAAACCGTGTCGACTGTCACATCCTCCACCTGGCGAATTGTGGTGGTGACTCCGATTCCGTACTCCTTGAGCAGGTCACAGAGCTGATCACCGTCGATCAGATCGATGGGTGTGGCCCCATCGCGAGTGGCTTCCTTCTTGGCAGGTTCGGTGAACGTCCCGGTCGTGATCATCAACCCGCGGTCGCCGCGTCCGCTCAAGGCGCCGCGGAACGCCTGCACCTCAGGTGCCCCCACAGCGCCGCGATAGCGCTTGCACTGGAAGAAAACTGGAAAGCTGACCAGCGAGATTCGATACTTGCCCCAGCCGTCGATCCCGCCATCACCGGAGAGCTTGGTGACATGTGTGTTGGAGAAGCCGGCCTCACGTAGGAGCCGCTGCGACAGGCGCTCGAAGGCGTCCGCAGACATCGCGTGCAGGGCCTCACGGAGAACCTCCCGCCAAGCTTCCTGCTCAGCCGGCACAGCGCTGCCGTCTGTCAGTGGCAGCTGATCCTCCTGAGGGGTGATCACCTCCTGCGTTGCCTCGCCCGGCGAAGAGTCCCCCTGCTGATCCTTCTTTCGTACGGACAGCTGATAGTTCTTGTGCAGCTCGTGGATCTCGTCGAGCCGTACCGCACGTCCATACTCCGTGAGGGACCAGATTCGCTTGTTGTTGGCGAGAAGCCCCATACCTTTGAGGTAACTTCTCGCCCAGCCAATCCGCTCCTCCAGGAGACTCCTCGTCCCCTTCTTATTGAGAACCGCCTGCTGCTCTTCTGGGATTCGCCCATTCTCAACGACCTTGGAGCTGACCTCCGCGATCGAACCAGAGCCTCCGAGATCGCGGATGGCCGTGAGGGTAGGCCATAAAAGGTCCTTGTACGTGGGCACTACAGGGTCCGTCACAAAGGGATGATGGCAGAGAGATCCGACAGGTTCCATCGTCGGCGGAGCACTCATATTCTGCCGCGCTACAGATCAGTACAGATTGCGGTGGTACGCCAAGTATTTCGGATCGACGTGGTGACCAGGGATCGTCCGCAAGACACCTTGCTTCTCGCCCGTGAGCCGGTTGATCAGGGTGAGGTCGTCCTTGATGACGATGGCGCCCTGGTCGAAGAGGACATGGTCGTTGGGGCACAAGCACAGGAGGTTGCCGGCCACGTCGTAGCCGTTGTGCGGGGCGCCGAGCGGGCGGATGTGCGCCCCTTCGGCGTACGGGCCGTCTGGGAGGAGCAGTCGGACTCCGCAGATCTGGCAGGTGTGGTCGTGCAAGCTTTTGATCAGCTGTGAAAGTGCGTTGTCCCTGATGATTCGGCTAACCGTGGTCGAGCGGCGCCCCGGCGTACGAACTTCGTCGGGGGATGTGAGCGGCTGCTCGTCGATGTCGGCCAAGCCGACGCGCGTGAGCAGGGCGTTCTGATCATCGTCTGGGAAGTACTTCTGCAAGAGGTGCGCGCTGGCCTGAGCTCGTACCGCCCGATTTGCCGTTACAAGGTCGAACACCCACTCGCGTGGGCCGGAGAGTGGCTGGTTCCGGCTCATCCAGGCCAGGGGAGGACTGCCGCTGGGGCGTGGTGGCTCCGGGTGGTCGGGCATCGACCATAACCCGAAGTGCACGAGCTGAAGGACCGGATATTCAGGGGTGGGTCGGTCGTCCGGTAATCCGAACTCAGTGATGAGGGCACTGATCTCGGCCCGTGTGACGCTCCAGGGCACAAGGCGTTCTGCTCGGTGTGCGGCTCTGCCGAGTGCCCATAGGAGGGTAAGGGGCTGATGGCGCTTGGGGCGGCCCTTCGAGACGGCGGTTTCGAGACCTCTGATCTTCTCCAGGAACGCGGTGGCAGGTGCCGTGTCCTGGCGCGTTTCGACAAGGAACCCGAGGTGCCCAAGGACCCTGCCGACCGTTGCAGCCCCGCCGGAGAAGTGCGACGGAGCAAGCACACGCCCGTCGACTCCTCGGTGCGCGACACCGGCGATCGCCTTGGAGTCGTAGCGGCGCCCGTTGTGAAGGAGGAAGTAGTGGCGCGCCTCACGGTAGCCGTACCGCTCGAGGAAGGCATCGCGACCCAGTCGGTCATACTCCTTGATGGCCGCCAGAACCATCTCGCGATCGAGATCTGATAGTGCCATCGGATCACGATATGTCCAGGGACGGACGGCTCGACTAAGGGGGCGTGTCATGAAAGCCTGCGGATACCTGAGCAGGCTGAACATTGACTCACGCTTCTTGTATGACGTGATCCCTCTCTGTCAGACTGCTGTGGTACATGGGACAGATGAGTCCTTTTGATGTAAAGCAGGGCGAGACAGGACGATCGAGACAGTGACGATGACCCTCGCCGACCAGGCCGCCATGACGGGGCAGGATGGTCGGGTGACCGATGAGCAGCCGGCCCGGCCCAAGCGGCGGACGTTCACCAAGGCCTACAAAGCGCGGATCCTGGCCGCCTTCGACGCGCTACCCGAAGGCAGTCCGGAGCGGGGCGCGCTGCTCCGCAAGGAGCGGCTGTATCACTCCCATATCGTGCACTGGAGAAAGCAAGCAGAGAGCGGAACGCTCCCGACCTCGACCGGCCGGCCGCACAAGAGCGCTGAGGCAGAGGAACTGGCCCGGCTGCGGGCCGAGAACCAGAAACTCAAAGCCGACACCGCGAAACTTGAGTCCCGCAACGAGAAACTGGCCGGCGAACTGGGCAAGACCAAAACCGCGCTGGACATCGCGGGAAAAGCATTCGCGCTGCTTCAGGACATCTCAAGCAGCGCGGACTCCGACACGAACTGAACCGGGTCCTGGACGAGTTTTTCCCGGCCCTGGAAAAGTCGGTCGGCACGGTGAAGGCGTGCGCGGTGTTCGGGAAATCTCGGGCCACGGTCCACCGGCACCGCAATCCGCGCCCGCCGGTGCAGGGACCGCGCCGGCCGTTCCACCACCCGGCCGAACTGTCCGACGCCGAGCGCGAGCAGGTCCTGGCGGTGCTGGACTCGCCGCGCTTCGCCGACAAGTCGCCCGGCCAGGTGTGGGCGATCCTGCTGGACGAGGGCGTCTACCTGTGCTCGCAGGCCACCATGTACCGCCTGCTACGCGAACGCGGGCAAAGCGGCGAACGGCGCGCCCAGGCCGTGCGCCCGCCGACCAGCAAACCCGAGCTGGAGGCCGACCGGCCCAACCGGGTGTGGTCGTGGGAC
>NZ_JBFAQA010000056.1:0-29227 GCF_040677005.1 Nonomuraea sp. NPDC049421 | reverse complement strand
GCGACCTCGACACCCGGCAGCTCTACGTGAACGGCCGGCGGGCACCGCGCGCCGCCGTCCCCGGCCTGCCCGGCACGGTCACGGCGACCGAGACCTGGCATGTCGGAGCGGGTGGCGCCGCCGCCGCGCGTGCTGCGCATCGGGGCCGTCTCCTCGCTCATCGACCGGGCGTCCTCCCGCCCGCGCTGATACGCCTCCGCATGCGCCCTGGCCTGCGGAGCCTCCTCCTCGATGCGGCCCAGCCAGCGCTCCCAGCGCTGCTGCATCGGCCGGATGAGCCCGCCGCCGATGCCGATCGCCGCGATCGCGCCGATGGTGGCCAGCACCGTGACCAGCACCGGCGTGGTGACGGTCGTGGCCACGCCGATCTGGTTGAGCGCCGCGATGATGCCGAGCGCCCAGATGAACACCGCCGCCGCCGTCGCGATCCAGCGACCGTACGACAGGCCGCCGAGCGCGCCGGACAGGATGTCCCTGACGGCCCTGGCCACGGCGCCCGCCACCACGATGATCACGATGGCCACGATCGCCAGCGGCAGCCAGCCCACCACCGCGGCAAGCAGCGCCGAGACCGGGTTGGGCCCGAAGACGTTGAACGCTATCTGCAGGGTGACCAGCAGGATCGCATAAAAGACGATCTTGGCGATCAGGCTGCTCGCATCGTACTTGCTGCGTTCGAGCCAGCGCCGCATCCCGCTGCGCTCGACCGCCCGGTCGAAGCCGACCCGTTCGAGCACCTTGTCGACGATCTTCTCCAGAGCCTTGGCCACGATCCACCCGATGATGAGAATCACGAGGAACGCGACCAGCTTCGGAACGAACGCCGCTATTGACCGCCAGGCGTCAGCTATGCCTTGGCCGAAATTGATGTCCACGGTTTCCTCCTCTGAGGAGCCAATGCCTCGGCGCTACCCGGACAGAAACCGCCTATACACAGAGAGCCACCAAATACTTCACATTGCGGTCAAAACTTCCTATATCACGTAAAGGCGCCTCGCCTTCGGCTTCCGCCTCAGTGGGTGGGGCGGGTCAGGTGGAGGTGGCGGCCTTCAGGTGGGCGGCGGCGGACTGTTCCAGGTGGTTGAGGTCGCCCGCGACGGTGGCGAAGGTGAAGCCCTCCGCCAGCCGGCGCGCCGCCTGCTCGCCGCTCGGATTGTGGATGCCGGCCGCGATGCCGGCGTCGGCCGCCGCCGTACGGATCCGCTCAAGTGCCGCCTCGAAGACGTCGGCGACCTCGGGGTCGTTCGGGAACCGGCCGCCCACGGCCAGGCACAGGTCGGACGGCCCGACGTACACGCCGTCCAGCCCCGGCGTGGCGCAGATCTCCTCGATGCCGGCCAGCCCCTCCGGCGTCTCGATCATCGCCAGGACGAGCACGGTCGCGTCCGCCTCCGCGGGCGTTGGGCCGATGCGCAGCATCGAGCGCATGGGCCCGTACGAGCGGCGCCCCGCACCGGGGTAGCGCGCGGCGGAGACGGCACGGGCGGCGTCGGCGGCGCTGTCCACGAGCGGCACGATGACGCCCGCCGCACCGAAGTCCAAAGCCCGGCCGATCACCGCCGGGTCACCCGACTCCACCCTGACCAGCCCGGCGGACCGGCCGCCCGCGTCGATGGCCATGAGGTTGGCGAGCAGCCCCGACGTGCCGATGAAGCCGTGCTGGCCGTCGAGGGCCACGTAGTCGTACCCGAGCCGGGCCAGCCGCTCGGTGGCGACGGGCGCGTCCAGGACCACCCAGTAGCCGACGGCTCGTTCCCGATCACGGATCTTCCTGGCGAACTCGGCTGCGGTCACGGGCCTCTCCTGACTCCTCGTGTACGCCCTTTCGCTCACTCTGGCATCACCTGCGCGTTTCGTGCAATGCTGATTGCGTGATTCGCGCACAGGCGGATGCGGTGCTCGTACTCGCCGACGATCTGACCGGCGCGGCGGAGACGGCGGCCGTGCTGATGCCCGCCGCCGGCGCCGCGCTGATCGCGCTGTCCGGGCCGCCCTACGAGTACGCGCCGCCGGTGCTGGTCGCCGACCTCGGCAGCCGGTACCACTCCGACACGAATTCCCTGGTACGAGCGGCACTCGCGCACGCGGGCGATCGCAGGGTCCTCGTCAAGATCGACTCCCTGCTGCGCGGGAACGTCGCCGCCACCGTCGCCGCCGCCTGCCTCGACGCGCCCGTGGTGCTGGCCCCCGCGCTGCCGTCCGCCGGTCGTACGGTCGTGGGCGGAGTCCCGTACGTCGAAGGTGTCCCGCTGCGCGAAACGCGCACCTGGCACATCGAGCCTCGCCCCGCACCCGCCACGGTCGCCGAGGCACTCGACGGCCACCCCGCCACCCTCATCCCCCTCGCCACCGTCCGCGCGGGGCACCCCGCGTTGACGCGAGCGCTCAACGGGGCAGAGGGGGTGGCGATCTGCGACGCGGAGACGGACGGCGACCTCGACGCGATCGTGGCCGCCGCGCTCGCCGCCGGCCCGCGTACCCGGCTGGCAGGTGCGGGCGGCCTCGCCGCGGCCCTCGCCCGCACGCTCGGCGGGACCGTCGCCGACGCGCCCCGTCCCGCGAAGCCGGCCGGCGACGCGCCCCTCCTGGTGATCGTCGGCACCGCGCACCCCGGCGTGTCCGCCCAGGTCGAGCTGCTGCTCCAGCACGACGTCCAGCAGATCGCACTGAGCGCGGACGAGCCACAGGACATCGCGGCACCGCGCCTGCGACGAGCCCTGGACACCGGGCCTGCCGTCCTCACCACCTCGGGCCCCTTGACGGGCGCTCTGGAGGAGATCGTCACGGGCGCCCTCGGGGGCCGTCCCGCGAACCTCGTCCTGACCGGCGGCGGCACGGCGCGGCGGGTGCTCGACGCGCTCGGCGTCCGCGAGCTGACCCCCGTCGGACAGGTGCACCACGGCGCCGTCCACAGCCACACGCCGCAGGGCCACGCGGTCGTCACCAGGCCCGGCAGCTTCGGCGGCCGTGACAGCCTGCTGCGCATGGCCGCCCACCTCGCGCCTCACCACTTCGAAAGGCTGACATGAGCACACCTCTGATCGCCCTCACCATGGGGGACGGCTCCGGCGTCGGTCCGGAGGTCATCGTCGGCGCCCTGCTGGCTCCCGAGCCGGCCGGGTTCTGCCGCCCGGTCGTCATCGGCGACGCCGGACGCCTGCGCCAGGCCGCCGCCGTCCTCGGCGTGCCCGCCAGGGTGGAGAAGGTCGGCGGGGTGAGCGAGGCGGTGTTCGAGCCGGGCCGGATCAACGTCATCGACCCCGGCCTGCTGCCCGCCGACCTCCCGTGGGGCGAGGTGTCGGCGGTGGCCGGGAACGCGGCGTACGAGTACGTCCGGCTGGCCGGCTCGCTGGCGATGTCCGGGGAGGTGCAGGCGATCTGCACCGCTCCGCTCAACAAGGAGGCCCTGCACGCCGCCGGCCACATCTTCCCCGGACACACCGAGCTGCTCGCCCACCTGACCGGCACGGAGGAGGTGTCGATGATGCTCTCGACCGCCAAGGTCAAGGTCATCCACGTCACCACCCACATCGGCCTCATCGACGCGGTCGCCCGCATCGAGCCCGGCCTGGTCGAGCGGACGATCCGGCGGGGCGCGGCGGCGATGCGCGGCTCCGGGCTGGAGCGTCCCAAGATCGGCGTGTGCGGCATCAACCCGCACGCGGGGGAGAACGGCCTGTTCGGGTACGGCGAGGAGGAGGAGAAGATCGTGCCCGCCCTCGATCGGCTGCGCGCCGAGGGCATGGACGTGCACGGCCCGCTCCCCGCCGACACCGCCTTCTTCCTGGCCGGACGCGGGGACTACGACCTCATCGTGGCCATGTACCACGACCAGGGCCACGGCCCCGTCAAGATCCTCGGCCTGGAGGCCGGCGTCAACATCACCGTCGGCCTCCCCGTCATCCGTACCTCGGTGGACCACGGCACGGCCTTCGACATCGCCGGCAAGGGCCTCGCCGACCCCGGCAGCATGCTCGAAGCCCTCCGCCAGGCCGCCGAACTCTCCCAGACCCGAACCT
Source organism: Nonomuraea sp. NPDC049421 (assembly GCF_040677005.1). Classification (NCBI taxonomy): domain Bacteria; kingdom Bacillati; phylum Actinomycetota; class Actinomycetes; order Streptosporangiales; family Streptosporangiaceae; genus Nonomuraea; species Nonomuraea sp. NPDC049421. The sequence goes on along the minus strand of NZ_JBFAQA010000056.1, from coordinate 25,208 downwards.
CATGACGACCCCATCACCGCACCTGGGGAAGGACGAGCGGCCTACGAGAGAACGGGGCGCGGAGGAGCGAGCCGTGGGCAAGCAGGGGGCGAAGGGGCGGGCCGTGGGGGAGCGGGCGGCGGACGTGCGGCGGGAGGAGATCGTGCGGCTGGCCACCGAGACCGGCCTGGCCAGCGTCGAGGAGCTGGCGGCGCGGTTCGGCGTCACGCAGTCCACGATCCGGCGCGACCTGGCGCATCTGAAGGCGGCCGGGCTGCTGACCCGCACGTACGGCGGCGCGATCGCGGTCGTCACGCACCCCGAGGCTTCGCTGCGGCAGCGGATCGGGGAGGCGTTCGAGGCCAAGCGGGCCATCGCGAGCTGGGCGGCGGCGCAGGTACGGCCGGGGGAGACGATCCTGCTGGACTCGGGCTCGACCACGGGCGCCCTGGCCCACGAGCTACGGGACGCGACCGACCTGACCGTGGCGACCACGGGGCTGACCGCGCTGCAGGAGCTGGTGGGGACCGGCGTGCACGTCGAGTGCCTGGGCGGCACGCTGCGCCACGTCAGCCAGGGCTTCGTGGGCCCGCTCGCGGAGGCGGCGCTGAGCCGGATGACGTTCGACCGGGCGTTCCTGGGCGCGGACGGGGTGACGGCGGAGGACGGGATCTGCGAGGCCAGCCTCCAGCAGACCCGCCTGAAGGAGCTGATGATGGCCCGCTCCCACCACGTCTACGTCCTGGTCCACGCCGCCAAGCTGGGCCGCCGCCCCTTCCACGCCTGGGCCCGCATGCCCGACCACTGGACGCTGGTCACGGACACCTCCGCCACGGACGACCTCCTGGAGCCCTTCACGGCGAGAGGCGTGGAAACGGTGATCGCCATCTGACGTTCTCGACGAGACGGCTCTCAGTAAGGCAGGGACGGTGTCCTGGACAGTCCGGGGCCGGGCGTTCCGGACGACGAAAAGCCCCAGACCACGAAACTGTGGGCTGGGGCCGGAAAGGGGTGGACGATACTGGGATTGAACCAGTGACCTCTTCCGTGTCAGGGAAGCGCTCTCCCGCTGAGCTAATCGTCCGTGTTGAGTTGTCACTCAGAGCGGAAGACGGGATTCGAACCCGCGACCCTCACCTTGGCAAGGTGATGCTCTACCACTGAGCCACTTCCGCATGGCGCTGTCTTTACTTTAGCGGATCCCGGAGGGTCCGCCGGCCGCCGAGGTGGAGACGGGATTTGAACCCGTGTAGACGGCTTTGCAGGCCGCTGCCTCGCCTCTCGGCCACTCCACCAGGAGTCTTGCTCCGAGCGGAAGACGGGATTCGAACCCGCGACCCTCACCTTGGCAAGGTGATGCTCTACCACTGAGCCACTTCCGCGTGTCTGCCCCCGGCGGCGATGCGCCGGGTCCACGGGAAAACCATATCGTCTCCGCGGAGTGCCCGTGCGCATCGCAGGGGTTCCTGGTCGAAACAAGAGCCGGGTTCAGGCGGACGGATGCACCAGCCGTACGTCCGACGCCATCACGAACATCACCCGGTGACCGAGCTGGATCTGGTGGTAGCGGGTCTTGCCGGTGGTGGTGACGTGTTTGGAGGGGCGGTAGGCGTTGGCGGAGTAGTGGGTGCCGGTGATCGTGTCGCCCACCGTGTACGTCTGCCCCGGCGGGATCGTGTACTTGAGCGGCGTCAGCGGCTGCACCGACGCCTTCGCGTAGGCGGACTTCTCAGGATAGGCCCGCCCGTACACCTTGACCGCCCCCGAGAGGGGCGTCGCCAGCGGGCCCTTTGCGGGGACGGCGGTCGGGTTCGAGGCCGGGTTGTGGAACCACGCCTTCTGTCCCAGGTACCAGATGGCCGTCCAGTCGCCCTTGCGCTCGGCTACCGCGTACCGCTGGCCGGTGGAGGCGCGGGCGCTGTGGTCGTACACGCTGTAGGTGCTCGCCTTCCCCGGATGCTTGCCGATGTCGTCGACCAGGGGGGCGCTGTGGCTCGGCGACTTGTGCAGCCACACAGTGGAGGCCCCGTGCGGCGGGCACTTCTTGTCGGGCTTGGTGGTCTCGCAGCCGGTGAAGCGCGGCCGGTGCGTGGCGTAGTCGGGGCGGATGATGATGGAATCGCCGTTCTTGGCCGCCTTGAACGGTTTCTTCATCAGCTCGAAGTAGTGCGCCCAGTCCCAGTAGGGCCCGGGGTCCTCGTGCATGCCGGCCACGGTCGCGGGCGTCGTCCCTGGGACGTTGTCGTGGCCGAGGATGTGCGCCCGGTTGAGCGGGATGCGGTGCTTGGCGGCGAGATAGCGCACCAGGCGGGCCGACGACCGGTACATCGCCTCGGTGTACCAGGTGCCGCCCTTGGCCAGGTAGCCCTCGTGCTCGATGCCGATCGAGCGGGTGTTGACGTCCCAGTTGCCGGCGTGCCAGGCGATGTCGTTGGTGGCGACGTGCTGGGCGACGTGCCCGTCACGGGAGCGGATGGTGTAGTGCCAGCTCACGTACTTGGGGTTGCGGATGAGGGAGGGGATGCCCTGGTAGCCGCCCTCGGTGTCGTGGATGACGATGTAGTCGACCGAGCGCTTGCGCGACAGGCGGTCGTGGTTGCCGTAGTCGCGGTTCTTCTTCTTGCCGAAGCGCTTGAACGCGGCGGGCATCCACTCGCAGTGCAGCGAGGCCGGGCACTCGGCCTTACCGCCCTCGGTGCCGCCTCCAGCCGTGTGGCCCTTGGGCGTGCTCGGCTGCTCCTGCTCGTCGGTCTCGGGGATGTCGTCGTCCCAGGCGAAGTCGTCGGGGTCGCCGAGGTGGGGGAACGTGTCAGGGTCCCAGGTCCCCAGGTCGGGCACGGGGTCGAGCTCCACCAGGTGCCCGTCGTCGGTACGCCGCCGCGCCCCCTCCCGCATCACCGAGAACACCTCGTCGGCGAACGCGCCGGCCGCCTTCGGGTCGTCGGTGCCGGCGTACTTGGCGACGGCGCCGTGCCAGTCGGCGGGGTCGGAGCTGGGCTCGTCCTGGTAGGAGGCGAGCAGGGCGGCGCCGGCGCGGATGTTGGCGGCCGGGTCGTCGCGCAGCAGCTCGGGCGGCAGCCCGGCGAGCCGGCCCGCCTCGGGGAGCGTGGTCTGCTGCTGAGCGTCGGAGACCCGCAGCGCCGCGTGCGCGTGAACGGGCGTCATCGGGCGAGTCTCGTCACCGCGCGGGTCGCCGTGGGCGTCGCCGAGGTGCTCGTGGACGCCGGCGGGGAACGCGTCCACCAGGTGCATCGGCCCGTACCCGCCGGCGGTGCTGGGCCGGCCGCCGTTGGCGTCCCACCGCGACTCCAGGTACGACACCGCCAGCAGCACGCTCTCCGGCACCCCGTACTCGCGGGCGGCGGCGGCGAAGTCGGCCTGCCGCCCAGTGGCTGAGGCGGCGGGCGCGGACATGAGGGGGACCGTGGCCGGCGCGGTGAGGACGCCGGCGGCGAGGGCGGCGGCGAGCCAGAGCTGCATGAACATCTCCCCAGGAACGTCACGATACGACTACTCACCGTAACCGTTCCCAGAAAGGGATGTGTCAGGCGGGTCGGATGATACGGATGTGATCGGCTTCGAACGCGGCATCCCGATCAGTGAAGCGGTGCCCTTGAGCGCATTTCCTGCCCGATATCGGGCAGGATGTTGGCGTGTCTCACTCCAGAGCCGTAGGGTCCTCGTCTGTGTCCACGGCACGGCATCCGTACGAAGACCTCATCGCGCACCTCACACGGACGAGTCCGCTCGGTCCGGGCGAGGCGGCCCGCGTGGTCGCCGACGTGCTCGCCTACTTCTCCGAGCCCGCCGAGGAGTTCGTCAGGCGGCGGCACGGCGAGCTCAAGGCGCGCGGCCTGACCAACGACGAGATCTTCCCCCGGATCGCCTCCGAGTTACGGAGCCGCAGGGTCGCGGCTCCGGAGCTGTCGCTCAGGCAGCTCCGCAGGATCGTCTACGGATGAGATGAAGAGGAGACCTCGATGTGCGGAATCGTGGCCTATGTCGGCCCCAAGGACGCCGCGCCCATCCTGCTGGAGGGGCTGCAGCGGCTGGAATACCGGGGCTACGACTCGGCCGGGGTCGTGGTGTCCAACAAGGGACTGAAGGTACGCAAGGTCAAGGGCCGGGTCGCCGACCTGGCGAAGGTGGTGCCCGCGCGGTTCAAGGGCAGCCTCGGCATCGGCCACACCCGCTGGGCCACCCACGGCGTGCCGAGTGACGTCAACGCCCACCCCCACCTGTCGGCCGACGAGCGCATCGCCGTCGTCCACAACGGCATCATCGAGAACGCCGCCGAGCTGCGCGCCAAGCTGGAGGCCGACGGCGTGGTGTTCGCGTCGGAGACCGACACCGAGGTGCTGGCCCACCTGATCGCCCACGCCGCGGACGAGAACGACACGCTGGAAGAAGCCGTCAGGAAGACGCTCAAGAGCGTCGTCGGCACGTACGGCATAGCGGTGATCGACGCCGAGCGGCCCGGCGAGGTGGTCGTGGCCCGCAACGGCAGCCCGATCGTGCTCGGCATCGGCGAGAAGGAGATGTTCGCCGCCTCCGACGTCGCCGCGCTGGTCCGCTACACCCGCCAGGTCGTGCACCTGGAGGACGGCGAGCTGGCCGTGCTCAAGGCTGACGGCTTCCACACCTTCTCCAGCGACGCGCGCGAGACGGCCAAGGAGCCGCTGACCGTCGACTGGGACGCCGGCCACTACGACACCGGCGGCTACGAGCACTACCTGCTCAAGGAGATCTCCGAGCAGCCCGAGACGATCACCCGCACGATGAGCGGCCGGCTCGACGAGCGTTTCCACGTGGCCCACCTGGGCGGGCTCAACATGGACGCCCGCGAGACGCGCGGCTTCCGCCGGGTGAAGATCATCGGGTGCGGGTCGGCGTACTACTCGGGGCAGATCGGGGCGCAGCTCATCGAGGAGCTGGCGCGCATCCCGTCCGACGCCGAGCCGGCCAGCGAGTTCCGCTACCGCAACCCCGTGGTCGACCCCGACACCCTCTACGTCGCGATCAGCCAGTCCGGCGAGACCTACGACACGCTCGCCGCCGTGCAGGAGCTCAAGCGCAAGGGCGGCCGGGTCATCGGCATCGTCAACGCGGTCGGCAGCGCCATCGCCCGGGAGGTGGACGGCGGCATCTACCTGCACGCGGGGCCCGAGGTCTCGGTGGCGTCGACGAAGGCGTTCACCTCGACGTGCCTGGCCTTCGCGCTGCTCGCGCTGCACCTCGGCCGGGTGCGCGACCTGTCGCCCGCCGACGGCCGCCGCATCGTCGAGGGCCTGCGCCGGCTGCCCGGCCAGATCGAGCAGGTCCTCGGGCAGAGCGACCGCATCGCCGAGCTGGCCAAGAAGTACGCGCCGCACCCGAGCATGATGTTCGTCGGGCGCGTGCGCGGCTACCCGGTGGCCCGCGAGGGCGCGCAGAAGCTCAAGGAGATCTCGTACGTGCACGCCGAGGCGTACCCGGCCAGCGAGCTCAAGCACGGGCCGCTCGCGCTGATCGGCCCCGACATGCCGACGGTCGCGATCGTCCCCGACGACGAGCTGCTCGACAAGAACCTCACCACGCTCGGCGAGATCCGCGCCCGCGGCGGCCAGGTGCTCATGGTCGGCCACCGCGAGCCCGACGCCAAGCTGGCCGACGACGTGATCGTGATCCCGAAGAACGAGATCGAGCTCGACCCGATCCTGCTGACGATCCCGCTGCAGCTCCTGGCCTACTACGCGGCCGTGGCGCTGGGCCGCGACGTTGACAAGCCGCGCAATCTCGCCAAGAGCGTTACGGTTGAGTAGCTAATCCAAATTCGCCCGGACTATCGTTATCTCGGCCCGGACGGCATAAATTCAAAGGGTGCGGCAGTTCGACCATCGCAGGCCCCATCCCGCACGCATGTATGACTACATGCTCGGTGGGAAGGACAACTTCGCGGTCGATCGCCAGGCCCTCGATCAGCTCGCCGAGCTGATCCCGGAGGCGGTCCCGCTGGCCCGCGCGAACCGGGCCTTCCTTCAGCGTGCCGTACGCTACGTCGCCCGCGCCGGGGTCGAGCAGTTCCTCGACCTCGGCAGCGGCCTGCCCACGCAGGGCAGCGCGCACGAGGTGGCCCCGGACGCCAAGGTCGTCTACGTCGACAGCGATCCGGTGGTGGGGGCGCACGCGGCGGTCCTGCTCAGGCGCACTCCCGGCCGGGCCAGGTTCGTCCAGGCCGACCTGCTCGACACCGAGGACGTGCTGGCCGGCGCGGGGGAGTTCCTCGACTTCGAGCGGCCGGTCGGCGTGCTGCTGGTGTCGATCCTGCACTTCCTGCCCGACTCCGACGACCCGCAGGGCGCGGTGGCGGCGCTGCGCGAGCGGCTGGCGCCGGGAAGTTTCCTGGTCGTCTCGCACGCCACGACCTCACGCGGCGAGGACGAGGAGCCTCCGCGGGGCCGCGCGGGCAGCGGGACGGATCGTTCGCCGGCGCGCATCCGGGCGTTCTTCGGCGACTTCCCGATGGAGCCGCCGGGGCTGGTGCAGGCGACGGACTGGCGGCCGGACCGGCCCAAGCTGGTGGGTGACTGGTCGCTCCCTTCGTCCCTTATGGCCGGAGTCGCCCGTAAAGCCTAATAAGCCCGAAAATCAAGAAAAAGCGCAACATATATCGATTTTGAATAGCGACCATGACCCCGGTGTATAGCCTGCCGTAATGGGTTAATAACCTAGAGTAATGGGGGATTCGGGGGAGAAGCACATGCGCCGGCGGCGCTTTCTGGCCTGCGGGCTGGGAGTGGCCGCCGCCATCGCGGGCTGCGGCACGGAGCGGGCCGGCGGGCACGTGCCGATCACCGGGTTCACCCTCAAGCCGGACGGGCGGCGCTGGGAGCGGGTCGGGCAGGCGTTCGCGGGAGCGGCCCTCGCCGTCGGGTACGAGCCGGGCGGCGGCTTCGACCTGGCCCTGAGCGGCCTGCCCGCGCTGGCCGCGGCCGAGCTGAACAACGGCCAGAGCATCATCGACACCGCCACCCCGCTCGCCAGGCTCAGCGGCGAGGCGCTGGTCGTGGTCGTCCCCGACTCCTCTCCGCTGAAGGACTTCGGCGACTTCGGGGCGCGCCTGCTGGCCGATCCAGGCCACACCATGCTGGCGGGCGGGTCACAGGGCGAGCCGGACCACCTGCTGTTCGGCCTGATCGCGCGGGCGCTCGGCGCCGACACCCGCCAGGTCGACTACACCGGCTACCCCAGCGGGCCCGAGGCCGTGGCCGCGCTGCTGTCCGGCAGGGCCGTGGCCGCCGCCGGGCCGCTGTCCGACTGGCGGCCGGGGCTCAAACGCGGGCGGATCAGGCCGCTCGCGGTCTCCTCGGCCGTCCGCGTGCCGGAGCTGGACGCGCCGACCCTGCTGGAGTGCGGCGTGCGGGTCGACTTCGCCGAGTGGGTGGGCGCGTTCGGGCCCGAGGACATGGACGAGGAGAGCCGCGAGGCGGCCGTGCGCCTGTGCGAGGAGGTGCTCGGCTCGGCCGCGTGGGAGGCCGCCTGCCGGGCCGCGGGCTGGCTGCCGATCCCGCTCGCGGGCGACGACTTCGCCCACTGGCTGGACACCGAGCTGGCCCGCACCCGCGCCGTGCTGCGGGATCTCGGCATGGTCGACACGACCAAAGCCACAACATGCTGGGGTAGTTGCGGGAACGGCCACTAGATGTAGGATCTCGGTCGTCGCTGGTTCGCCTCCTCGGAGGCGGAGCAAAAGGGAACCCGGTGCGATTCCGGGGCTGCCCCGCAGCGGTGAGCGGGAACGACCGCCGTCACAGAGCACTGGAGAGATCCGGGAAGCGACGGCCAGTAGGAGCTCCACGGACGTGGAGCGGGCCCGCGAGCCCGAAGACCTGCCAGCGGTGTGCAGTGTTCATGGCCTCGAGGGCGGGTCTGGCACACGCGGTCCGGCGCGCCTCGCGCCGCGCTCCGCCGTGCTCTCGCCTGCCCTCATGGGGAAGCTCGCGAGGAGAGAGAGCACGTGACCCAGATCGTTGAGGTTGACCGCCGCCTGGCCATCGAGGAGGCCGCCGCCCGGGTGATCGCCGATCCGGCCAACTCCCGGGTCGCCGCCCGGCTGCTGGCCGAGGAGATCGCCGACGAGGCGGCCGGGCACGGCGTGCGGACGTTCTCCGAGTCGATCGCCGCCACCCACGCGGCCGGGCTCGTCCAGGACCGCCTTGCCGCGTTCGTCGCCGCGCACGCGGCCGAGCTGGACGCGCTGGTCTCGGACGCGGCGGACGACCGCTTCGAGTACTTCGGGCTGCGCACGGTCTACGACCGCTACCTGCTGCGCCACCCCGAGACGCGCGCCGTGCTGGAGCGGCCCCAGCACTTCTTCCTGCGGGTGGCCTGCGGGCTGTCGGAGACCGTGGCCGAGGCGGCCGAGCTGTATGCGCTCATGTCCACGCTGTCGTACCTGCCCAGCTCGCCCACGCTGTTCAACTCCGGCTCGCGCCGCCCGCAGCTGTCGTCCTGCTTCCTGCTCGACTCGCCCCGCGACGAGCTGGAGGCCATCTACGACCGCTACGGCCAGGTGGCGCGGCTGTCGAAGTACGCCGGCGGCATCGGCATCTCCTGGACCAGGGTGCGCTCGCGCGGTTCGCTGATCCGGGGCACCAACGGCCACTCCAACGGCATCGTGCCGTGGCTGCGCACGCTCGACTCCTCGGTGGCCGCGGTCAACCAGGGCGGCCGGCGCAAGGGCGCGGCCTGCGTCTACCTGGAGAGCTGGCACGCCGACATCGAGGAGTTCCTGGAGCTGCGCGACAACACCGGTGAGGACGCCCGCCGCACCCACAACCTCAACCTGGCCAACTGGGTGCCCGACGAGTTCATGCGCCGGGTCGAGGCGGACGAGATGTGGTCGCTGTTCGACCCGAAGGAGGTGCCCGACCTCACCGACCTGTACGGATCGGCGTTCGAGGCGAGATATCGCGCTTACGAGGACGCCGGGCGATATGTCCGGCAGATTCCGGCCCGCACCCTCTACGGCCGCATGATGCGCACCCTCGCCCAGACCGGCAACGGCTGGATGACGTTCAAGGACGCCGCCAACCGCACCTCCAACCAGACCGCCCGCCCCGAGAACGTCATCCACCTGTCCAACCTGTGCACCGAGATCCTGGAGGTCACCAGCGACGCCGAGACCGCGGTGTGCAACCTCGGCTCGGTCAACCTGGCCGCCCACCTCGCGGGCGACGATCTGGACTGGCAGCGGCTGCGAAGCACCGTGCGGACCGCCGTGCGCTTCCTCGACCGCACCATCGACCTCGGCTTCTACCCGACGCCGCAGGCCGAGGCGGCCAACAAGCGGTGGCGGCCGATCGGGCTCGGCGTGATGGGCCTGGCCGACGTGTTCTTCACGCTGCGGCTGCCGTTCGACTCGCCGCGGGCGCTGGAGCTGTCCACCCGGATCGCCGAGGAGATCGCGCTGGCCGCGTACGACACCTCGGCCGACCTCGCGGCCGAGCGCGGCAGGCACCCGTCGTACGACGAGACCAGGGCGGCCGGGGGAGTGCTGCACCCCGACCACTACGGCGCCGCCACCGGACCCCGCTGGGACGCGCTGCGCGCGAAGATCGCCACGACCGGCCTGCGCAACTCGCTCATGGTCGCCATCGCCCCGACCGCCACCATCGCCTCGATCGCCGGCTGCTACGAGTGCATCGAGCCGCAGGTGTCCAACGTGTTCAAGCGCGAGACCCTGTCGGGCGAGTTTCTTCAGGTCAATCGCTACCTGGTGGCCGACCTGCAGGCGCGCGGGCTGTGGACGGCGGCGCTGCGCGACGACCTCAAGCGGGCCGACGGCTCGGTGCAGCAGGTGCCAGGCGTGCCCGACGACCTCAAGCTGCTCTACCGCACGGCCTGGGAGCTGCCGCAGAAGGCGCTGATCGACCTGGCCGCCGCGCGGCAGCCGTACATCGACCAGTCGCAGTCGCTCAACCTGTTCATGGCCAGCCCGACCATCGGCAAGCTCTCCTCGATGTACGCCTACGCCTGGAAGAAGGGCCTGAAGACCACCTATTACCTGCGCTCGCGGCCCGCGACGCGCATCGCGCAGACCACGGTCGCCGCGCCCGCGGCGCAGGCGGTGGCCTGCTCGCTGGAGAACCCGGAAACCTGCGAAGCCTGCCAGTAAGGAGCCCCCGCGACATGCTGCTCGACCCCGGTATGGACCTCACCCTGCGGCCCATGCGCTACCCCGACTTCTACGAGCGCTACCGCGCCGCGATCCGCAACACCTGGACGGTCGAGGAGGTGGACCTGCACTCCGACCTCGCCGACCTGGCGAGGATGACGCCGCAGGAGCGGCACCTCATCAACCGGCTGGTCGCCTTCTTCGCCACCGGCGACTCGATCGTGGCCAACAACCTCGTGCTCAACCTCTACCAGCACGTCAACGCCCCCGAGGCGCGCCTGTACCTGAGCAGGCAGCTCTACGAGGAGGCCGTGCACGTGCAGTTCTACCTCACGCTGCTCGACACCTACCTGCCCGACCCCGACGAGCGGGTCAAGGCGTTCGCCGCGATCGAGCACATCCCGTCGATCCGCGACAAGGCGGAGTTCTGCTTCAAGTGGATCGACTCGATCGGCGGCCTGCAGCGGCTGGAGACGGCCGCCGAGCGCCGCCAGTTCCTGCTGAACCTCATCTGCTTCGCCGCCTGCATCGAGGGCCTGTTCTTCTACGGCGCCTTCGCCTACGTCTACTGGTTCCGCTCACGCGGGCTGCTCAGCGGCCTGGCCACCGGGACGAACTGGGTGTTCAGGGACGAGTCCATGCACATGGAGTTCGCCTTCAGCGTGGTGGACACCGTACGGGCCGAGGAGCCCGAACTGTTCGACGACGAGCTGGGCAAGCAGGTCACCGAGATGCTGGAGGAGGCCGTGGCCGCCGAGCTGGCCTTCGCCGCCGACCTGTGCGGCGACGGCATGCCGGGCATGAGCGTGGACCAGATGCGCCGATATCTTGAGTACGTCGCCGACCAGCGGCTCGCCCGGCTCGGCCTGCCCCGCAGGTACGGCTCGGCCAACCCCTTCGCGTTCATGGAGCTGCAGGACGTGCAGGAGCTGGCCAACTTCTTCGAACGGCGTGTCTCTGCGTACCAGGTGGCGGTTGAGGGCAATGTGAGCTTTGACGAGACGTTCTAAGACATAGGGGGCAAGAAACGTGCAGTCTCCAGCGGACTGGCCGATCCTCTTGATTTCAGTGGTCGGCTCGATCCTCCTGGTGGAAGTGGCCCGGCGCCTGCTCAACAGGGCCGGCCGCAAGTGGGCACTGGCCCAGCACCTCGTGGAGCACTGCACGTGGCCCGCCTTCCTGACGGCCGCGATCGTCGCGTTCAACCTCGTGTTCGGGCCCGGCATGTTCGGCGACTCGCCCTCCGAGCGGGCCCTCGGCGCGACCGTGCAGCAGGCGCTCGGCCTCGTCACCATCGCCGTGGTCACCTGGCTCATCGTGCAGGCCGCGTACGCGCTGACCGACGTCATCCTCGACCGGCTCGTGCAGGTCGAGGGCGAGCGCAACCGGCGGGCCCGGCGCATCATGACGCAGATCGGGCTGGTGCGCCGCATCGCCGCCGCCGTCGTCATCGTCATCGCCCTCGGCGCGATGCTCTTCTCCTTCCCCCAGGTGCGGGCGCTCGGCGCCGGGCTGCTCGCCTCGGCCGGCATCGCGGGCGCCGTCGTCGGCATCGCCGCCCAGTCCACCATCGGCAACGTGCTGGCCGGGCTGCAGCTCGCCTTCAGCGACGCGCTGCGGCTGGACGACGTGGTCGTGGTGCAGAAGGAGTGGGGGCGCATCGAGGAGCTGACGCTCACGTACGTCGTGCTCAGGCTCTGGGACGAGCGCCGCCTGGTGCTGCCGGTCTCGTACTTCACCCAGAACCCGTTCGAGAACTGGACCCGCCACGGCAGCCGCGTGCTCGCCGTGGTGTACCTGCGGGTGGACTGGTCCGTGCCGGTGCCCAAGCTGCGCGAGGCCCTCTACGCCTTCCTCCAGGAGAACCCGCTGTGGGACCAGAAGGACTGGACGCTGCAGGTCACCGAGGTGCTGCCGAACGGCCTGGTCGAGCTGCGGGCCCTGATGAGCGCCGCCGACTCGCCGTCGTCGTGGGACCTCAAGTGCGACGTGCGCGAGTTCCTCGTCAACTACGTCAGGGAGAACTTCCCCGAGTCGCTGCCGCGCTTCCGCGTGGAGACGCCGGAGAGCCGCGCAGGCGTCGGCGAATGACGCCGGCGAATAATCGGTGGCCGGGGCGTTCAACGCCTGCCTATCGTGGAGATCGTCCAGCGTTGATCAGCTGTCTTCGCCTGGACACGCGACCCTGAAAGAAGAGGGCCGCCGGGCCACGGCCTGGCCGGTGGGAATGGCGACCCCCGGCCGGACTCCGCCCTCGCCCCGGGCCGGTTGACGCCGGCCGGGCCCGGGGTCCAGCCTCAGCGGCGTGCGTCGATGGACGCCGGTGGGGCAGGGGGAACGTCATGAAGGGCAAAGTCCTCCTGAAGACCGCACTCGCGGTGACCGCGACCGCCGTCGCCGGCTCGCTCGGCACCGACCCGCGCTCCACCTGGTACCAACGGCTGAAGAAGCCGCCGTGGCAGCCGCCGCCCCAGGCGTTCCCGCTGGTCTGGACCCCGTTGTACGGGCTCATCACGTACGCGGGCGCCCGCGCCTTCTCCCGGACCGGCCCCGAGCGCGGCCAGGCGGTCAAGCGGGCACTGACCGCGAACCTGCTGCTCAACGCGGCCTGGCCGGCGCTGTTCTTCCGCACCCGCACCCCGAAGCTGGCGCTCGCCGAGATCCTCGTGCTCAACGCCTCCAACGTGCTGCTCATCCGCCGGACCTGGCCGGCCGACCGGCGCGCGGCCCTGGCCCTGCTGCCGTACGCGGGATGGACGGTCTTCGCCACCGCGCTCAACACCGCCATCGCCCGCCGTAACCCCTGACTCACCAGCGCTGGCGGGCCTCCTCCGCCCAGCCCTGGAAACGCCGTGGCTCCCACGGCACCACCACGCCCAGCGACTCGTGCCCCTCGGGCAGCGGCACCTCCAGGTCCACCTCGGCCTGCGCGGTCACCGCCCTGATCGTGCTGCCGCCCTGCTCCTGCGCCAGGTCGACGGCCAGCCCGGCCGCGCGGGCCGACACCCGGCCCGTGCCGCTGCGCTCCGGCAGCACCGTCTTGCGTGCCAGCGGCGCCACCACGTCCTTGGCGTGCTCCTCGCCGGTAGCGCGGTCGAGCACGTACACGCCGCGCCCGCCCGGCGGTGCTGCGATCTCAGTGCGGTTGCTCGGCCTCCGGGCGGTAGCCGAGCTTGCCGCGCGTGGCGATCAGCACCACCAGCGCCCCGGTCAGACCGGCGAGCAGGGTGACCATGCCGGCGCTGTCGGCGTCGGCGATCGAGGGGAACATGTCGGAGTAGATGATCGACATGAAGTTGTTGACGCTGACGTGCAGCACGATCACCAGGGGCAGGCTCTGGCCGGTGCGGTTGAACACCCAGGTGATGACGAAGCTGAAGGCGCTGGCGAAGATGACGAAGATGCCGATCCGCTGCCAGGTGACGTCCGGGTAACCGCCCCACTCGGTGAGGTAGAGGGGCAGGTGCCACACGCCCCACAGCGGGCCCAGGACGGCGGTGGCGCGCAGCGGGCCGTACCTGCGCTGCATGCGGGCCAGCGCGAAGTCACGCCAGCCGGGCTCCTCGGCCAGACCCGTGGTGATCATCTGCAGCAGCAGACCCGGGATGTACGCGACGAGCAGCATCATGGGCGGCACCTGCGCGGCGCCGTCGGAGACGGCCAGGGAGGTGACGATGAGGGCGGCGGGCACGCCCAGGGCGGCGCCCGCGTACCAGCCCCAGTGCACCCGCCACTTCGTCATGCGGCCGATCCAGCGGCGCACGCCCTCCTTGCCCTCGGTCAGCCGGGTCACCAGGTAGGCGGAGAAGATGGGGCCGAGGTAGGCGCCGGGCAGCACTCCGGCGAGCTGGGTCGTGCCGAGCAGGGCGGGGAAGTCGAAGTTCCAGACGCCCATGCCCTGGTTGGAGAGCGCGTACGGCAACCATGCGACCCAGCTCAGCAGGTTCGCCAGGACGAAGTAGCCGGTCAGCGGGTAGCGGCGGATGAGCCCGCCCAGCCCGCCCTGGCGCGGCGGGGTCTGGAGACCGGGGGTGCTGTCGACAGCCATGTCGGTGTAATCCCTTGGGGAGGTGTGCTTGACGGACAGGACAAGCACACCAGCGGGGACCCTCTCCCGTCGTTCCCGCGTACGCCCCAATGGTGGTACAGCCAGGGGTACCGCTGCCCGACACACGCCGTGACCGCCGGGCAGAGGGCCGGCTGACCCTTCGCCCGCCCGGCGGCCCGACCGTCCTCCGCGTGCCCCTCCCCCTGCGGCGCCTGACGGTCAGGCGGCGTCGTCCGGGGACTCGTCCTGAAGGAGGAGGTCCTCCAGGGCCTCGACCGCGTCGCGGACGCCGCGCAGGCCGACGGCCGCGCGCTCGGCGTCCGCCGGGTCGAACAGCCACTCCTCGATCGGCAGGCGTTCCTCCTGCTCGGGATGGCTCGCCGCGACCTCGATCAGCTCGAGGTCGACCTCGGCGTGCAGCTCGTACAGGAACTCGCCCTCGCCGTCCTGGCCGTTCATCGCTCTTTCCTCCCCGGCCTACTAGCGGGCGGCCCAGTCGCGGTAGTGGATCTCGCCGAGCGCCGCCTCGCCGAGCGGGACCAGCGAGAGCTCCTCCAGCTTGCTGCCGAAGTAGCGGGCGTGCGGGTCGGTGACCACCTCGCGGGTGTCGCCCATCCCGGCCAGCGCCTGGCGGAAGAACTCGTCCATCCGGTACCGGTCGGGCCCGGCGATCTCGATCCGCCCGTTGACCGGTGCCCCGACGGCGGTCCTGCCGACGGCCGCCGCGACGTCGTCGCCCGCCATGGGCTGGAACTGGACGGGCGCGATGTGGGCACGGCCGTCGTCGCGGGTGGCCTCGTCCGCGATGCCCTTCGTGAACTCGAAGAACTGCGTCGCGTGCACCAGCGAGAACGGGATGCCCGACTTCTCGATGAGCTGCTCCTGAGCGATCTTGGCGCGGAAGTAGCCGTTGTCCGGCAGCCGCTCCGTGCCGACGATCGAGACCGCCACGTGGTGCCCGACGCCCGCCTCCGCCTCGGCGGCGAGCAGGTTGCGGGTGGAGGTCTCGAAGAAGGCCAGCACGGCGGCGGGCTCGAACGACGGCGAGTTCGACACGTCCACGACCACCTGAGCCCCGCGCAGCACCTCGGCCAGCCCCTCGCCGGTGAGGGTGTTGACGCCGGTGTTCGGCGAGGCCGCCACGGCTTCGTGGCCGTGCTCGCGCAGCTTCGCCACGAGCTTCGAGCCGATCAGGCCCGTTCCGCCGATGACGACGATCTTCATGCGGTTCCCTTTCGTCCTGCCGGCGGCCCTTCATGCCGTCCGGTCGCCAGCTAAGACAGGGCGGGACACGCCCCTGTGACAGGAATCCGGAGAAATCTCCCGTGAAGGGTCAGCTCTTCGCGGGGGTGAGCACGATCCGGCCGAACACCTCGCCCGCGTCCATCGCGCGGTGCGCGCGTACCGCCTCCTCCAGGGGCAGCCGCTCGTGCACCACGGGGGTCAGCTCGCCGCGGCTCGCGGCGGCGAACTGCTCGCCGGTCAGGCGAAGCCGGTCGGCCTCCGGCACCGTGTTCGCGCTGAACGTGGCGAACGTCAGCGACCGCTGGAACGCCGCGAACATTGCCATGCCGAAGTCCGCCGGCGGCATGCCCGCCACCGCGCCGACCGCCACCATGCGGCCGTTGGGGTTGAGCCTGGCGAAGAACGCGGGCAGGCCGGGGCCGGCGGCGACGTCGATGATGACGTCGAAGCCCGCGGGACCGTCCCCCTCGCCGGAACGGTCGAGCACGTGGGTCGCGCCCAGCCGGCGCAGGCGCTCGCCGCGTTCCCGCGACGACGTCGTGACCGCCACCGCGCTCGCGCCGGCCTGCGCGGCGAGCTGCACCGTCATGATGCCGAGGCTGCCCGCCGCGCCGCGCACCAGCACCGACTCGCCGGCCTCGAAACGGGCGTGCCGCAGGCCGAAGTGGGCCACCACGCCGGCGTTGCCGAGCGCCACGGCGTCCACGGCCGTCAGGTCGCCGGGCAGGGCGTGCAGCGCCGTGACCGGGACGACGGCCCGCTCGACGTAGCCCCCGCCTACCCCGGTGAACGCCCACACGCGCCGCCCCACCCACGACGGGTCGGCGCCTGGGCCTGCCGCGGTCACGGTGCCCGCGATCTCGCCGCCGGGGATGTGGCCCTTCTCGAAGCCGGGCGCGCCCTTGCGGATGAAGACGTCGGCGCCGGCGACCCCGGTCGCCTCGACCTCGACCAGCACCTCTCCCTGGCCGGGGCTCGGGTCGGGCAGCTCGACGACCGCCATGCCCTCGGGCGCGCCGAACTCCTGGATCACGACTGCTTTCACGGAACGCATCTCCTTCGTGCTCGTCCTGCTGATGCGAACACTAGCGGACGATGACATTCCGCTTAGTCGAAGTGAGAGCGGCGGGCACGGGTTCGTCTCACAAGAAAATGCGTTGCCCTCGTCCCGGCCGGGTTGGTAGACCTGGCGTTTTCCGAGCACGAGGGGGTGGCGATGCTCACCGGTGAGCTCGTCAGGCTGCGGGCGCTCGAGCCCGCCGACAGCGAGGCGTTGTGGCGGTGGTACCACGATCCCGAGGTCGGCAGGTGGATGGGCAGCGATCCGCCGATCTCGCTGGCCCAGAACATGGAGAAGGGGCAGAACCGGCCGCGCAACACGTACGAGCTGATGCAGCTCGGCATCGAGACCCTCCAAGACCAGACGTTCATCGGGTACGTCGTGCTCGGCGACACCGACTTCGTGCACGGGGAGGCCGTCCTGCAGAGCGTCGCCATCGGCGAACGGGACTTCAGGGGCGGCGGCTACGGCACCGACGCCGTGCGGGTGATCAGCCGGTACACCTTCGAGGAGATGGGCCTGCACCGGCTGATGCTGTGGGTGGTGGCGGACAACGCCGC
The DNA here is from genome assembly GCF_040677005.1 of Nonomuraea sp. NPDC049421. Taxonomy (NCBI): domain Bacteria; kingdom Bacillati; phylum Actinomycetota; class Actinomycetes; order Streptosporangiales; family Streptosporangiaceae; genus Nonomuraea; species Nonomuraea sp. NPDC049421. Next base: position 8,160 of record NZ_JBFAQA010000056.1, on the reverse strand, counting down.
GGCGGTGCGGGCGTACCGGAAGGTCGGGTTCGTGGAGGAGGGGCGGCGGCGGGAGGCGTTCCGGTCGCGGGGCAAGCGCTACGACTACCTGATGATGGGGCTGCTGGAGGGCGAGCTGAGGTAGGCGTCCAGCAGGCCGTCCATCAGCGTGACCCGGCGCTCGGTGCGGTCGTCGAGGGCGACGAGGGCCAGCGTCAGGCCGGGCCCGGCGTCTGGACGAGCCGCGCGATGCCGGGCTCGTCGGCGTTGAGGGCCTGCCCCCACCTCAGGAGATCGGTGAGCGTGGTCCACACCCCGCCGTCGCCGAGGGAGAGCGGCGCGGGACCGGCGACCGGCGCGACACTTCCGGGTCCGTCCGGCGCGGGGGAGGGGCCGGGCCAGAAGCGGGTACGCGTCATGCCCAGCGGCGTGAACAGGCGCTCACGGGCGAAAGCGGGCAGCGGGCGCCCGGCACAGCGCTCCACCGCGACGGCCAGGCACACGTACCCGGCGTTGGAGTACGCGTACGCGGTGCCGGGGCGGCGGCGCAGGGAGGGGAAGCGGGCGAGCGCGCGGAGGACCCCCGCGGTGGTGCAGTCCGCGTCGATGTCGCGGTCGTCGGGCAGGCCCGCCGTGTGGTGGACGAGGTGCCGAAGCCGCACCTCGGACGCCCACGCGGGTAACTCGGGCAGCCAGCGTGACAGCGGCGCGTCCACGTCCAGCACACCGTCCTTGACCAGCAGCGCCGCGCACGCGGCGGTCAGCTGCTTGGACAGGGACGCGGCGTAGACGAGGGTCGTGGCGGTGACCGGATCGCCGGCGGCGGCCGTGCCCTGGGTCAGGAGGACGGGCGGCGCGTCACGACGCGTGACTCCCACCATAAGCGGCTCGTCGGGACGGTAACCGGCGGCGGCGACCAGAGACCGTAAGGACACGAAGGCCATGATCGCAGAGGCGGACGTGCTCGAAGGCCGGGGCGATCTAGCGGGTCCCGGCCTGCTCCTCCAGGTACGCCAGCGCCCCGACGCCCTCCTCGGCGAAGAACACCAGCTCGGTGAGCGGCACGGGCAGGAAGCCCTCGGCCTCCATGCGCTGGAACTGCTCCCTGAGCCCGTCGTAGAAGCCGGCCGTGTTGAGCAGCACCACGGGCTTGGCGTGCAGGCCGTGCTTCTTCAGCTCCAGGATCTCGGTGGCCTCGTCGAGCGTGCCGCTGCCGCCCACCATGATGACGAAGGCGTCGGCGCGGGCCAGCAGCTGCGCCTTGCGCTCGGCCAGGTCGCGGGTGACCACCATCTCGTCGGCGCCGGGCCGCGCCAGGTGGGCGAGGAACTCCACCGAGACGCCCACCAGCCGGCCGCCAGCCTCCTGCACGCCGTCGGCCACCACCTTCATCAGCCCGGAGTCGGAGCCGCCCCACACCAGCGTGTGGCCGCCCTTGCCGATCAGGCCGGCGAACTCGCGGGCGGGCACGGTGTAGCGGTCGTCGAGGTCGGCGGCGGAGCAGAAGACGCAGATGTTCACGCCCGGCAGTCTACGACCGCCCCGCTCGGGGCACTATCAGCGCTTTGACCACCCGCTGCGCGGCCACGTCCGCCAGGGCGCGCTGCGCGTCGCGCAGGTCGTACTCGCCGCTGATCAGGCTCGCCCACGGGAACAGGCGCTGGTAGCGGGCCAGCACCTGGACGCCGCGCCAGAGGTGACCCGCGTCGCTGCCCCAGCAGCCGCGCACGTCCAGGTGGCGGCGGTTGAGGTCGCGGTGCGGGTTGAACGTGGCGTCGCCGGTGTCGGTGTACTGGCCTGCCACGACGTACCGGCCGGCGTCGCGGGTCAGGCGCATGCCCTCGGGCACCGCCGCCGGCACGCCGGTCGCCTCGATGGTCACGTCGGCGCCCCGCCCGCCCGTCACGTCCCTGACCGTCTCCAGGCGCTCGTCCGGCGTCATGGCGTCGATGTCGAGCACGAGGTCGGCGCCGAGCCGGCCGGCCGCCTGCAGCCGCACCCGCGAACCGCCGATCGCGATCACCTGCCCGGCCCCGCGCAGCTGCGCCAGCGCCATCGCGCACAGCCCGACCGGGCCGGTGCCCTGCACGATCACGGTGTCGCCGAACGCGATCTCGCCGAGCGTGGCCGCGTGCAGCGCGGTCGGCAGGCCGCAGCCGCCCGCCAGGAAGGCCCGCCAGTCGAGGTCGGGCGGCAGGGCCACCACGTGGACGCCGGGCTTGAGGTGGACGTACTCGGCCCAGCCGCCGAACAGGCCCTCGTCGGCGGACATCGTCACCCCGTAGACCTTGCGCTCGGGGCATCGGGTGGTGGCGTGCGCGACCGTGCAGAACCAGCACCGGCCGCAGGTGCCGTGCACGTCGTGGAAGGTGACCGTCTGGCCGATCTCCAGCGGATCGCCCCAGATGTCGCGCGCCGGAGCTCCGGGCCCCAGCTCCGCCACCTTGCCCACGGAGATGTGGCCGGGGATGATCGGGTACGGCACGCCGGCCAGCCGCCCTTCCCACAGGTGCACGTCGGTGCCGCACACCTCGCTGCCGAGCGTCCTCAGCAGCACCGCCCCCGGCTCCAGGTCGGGCCGCTCGTACGCGCGCGGCTCCAGCGGGGCGCCAGGCCCCGGCATGACGACGGCCGAGATCATCTCCGGCCTCCTTCCGTGACGCTAGTGACGTCCGCGCGCTCTCGGCGGGACGACCATGGGCACCCGCTGCCGGGGCAGGCCGGGCGGCGCGGCGGTGTACAGCTCGCGGATCATCGCCAGCAGCGTGTCGAGGCACGGCGGCGGGTCGTCCTTCCACCAGGCCAGCCGCACGTCGATGCGGGGCGCGTCGGTGACCAGCCGGTACGCGACCCCGGGGCGCGGGTTCTGGTTGGCGGTGGCCTCCGCCGTGACGCCGATGGCCTGGCCGCCGGCGATGACCGTCAGCCACTCGTCCACGCCGTCCACGGTCTTGGTGCGCGGGCGCGTGGTGGCCGGCCACAGCTCGGGCGTGGTGGTGCCGCTGCGCTTGTCGATCGCGACGGTGTAGCGGGCGAGCTGCTCCAGCCGTACGGAGCGGCGCCTGGCGAGCGGATGCTCGGTGTCCACGGCGGCGTAGCGGGCCTCGCAGCCCACCGAGGCCATGTCGAACCGCTCGTCGACGAGCGCGCGGCGGATGACGGCGATGTCCGCGATGCCCTCGCTGAGCCCCGCCGTCGGCGTGTTGGACTGCACGAACATCAGCGGCACCGCCGGGTGGGCGACGGCCCACGCCTTCATCAGGTGCCGGGTGTGCTTGCCCAGGGCGGCGTAGGCGTAGCCCACGCGCAGCTCGGGGCGGGCCTCCTGGGCGATGCGTTCGAGGCGGTCGACCTCGTCGAGCACGCGTCTGGCGCGGTTGACGATCCGGCCGCCGGCGCCCGTGAGCGTGACGCGCTGGTTCGAGCGGTCCAGCAGGCGGGTGCCGAGCGTGGTCTCCAGGGCTGCGACGGAACGGGACACCGCGGCCTGCGAGACGCCGAGCAGGAGTGCCGCGTCGGTGAAGGTGCCCTCGTCGACGACCGCCACGAAGGCGCGGAGCTGGCGTAGCTGCACGTCCATACGCCCAGCGTATAAAACGGACATAACGTGTATTGTGTTTGAAACGGGATAATTATGACACTGTGGCTATGACCAGGTCATGGAAGAGCTCCATCCGGGCCAGGTACACGGTGGCCGCCGCCGTGTTCTCCCTCATCATCCTCGGCGCGCTCGGCGCGACGCTGGACCTCGTGGTCCGCAACCAGCTGCAGACCACCGCGTTCGATCAGGTCGAACGGGTGGCCAGCCAGTGGAGCGCGACGGCGCGCGGCGGTGTGCTGCCGCGCCCCATCCCCGCGTACGCCCCCGTCGAGCTCATTCAGGTCGTCGACGCCCGCCACCACGTGGTGGACGCCAGCAAGCAGGCGTCGTCGACCGTCCCGCTCAGCTGGATGCGGCCGCCGCCCGACGACAGGTTCCAGCACACCGTCGAATGCCGGCCGGAGGGCGGCTGCCTGGCGCTGATGGCCATCAGGCTGACCCCCGAGGCCGACGCCGGTGTCGTCTACGCCGCCAGGCCCGAGGCCGAGCTGATCTCGGGAGGCGGCCTGGAGCTGGGCATCGGAGGCGCGATCGCTTTCCTGGTGGGCCTGACGGCGTACCGGACCTGGACGCTGGTCGGGCGCACCCTGCGGCCCGTCGAGGCGATCAGGTCGCGCATCTCCGAGATCACGGTGAGCGACCTGAGCCTGCGGGTGCCCGTACCGCATGGGAACGACGAGATCGCCCAGCTCGCCACCACCGCCAACCAGACGCTCGCCCGCCTGGAGGACGCGGTCGAGCAGCAGCGCCGCTTCGCCTCCACCACTTCCCACGAGCTGCGCACCCCCATCGCGGGGCTGCGCACCCAGCTGGAGGAGGCGGTCCACTACCCCGGCGACATCGACCCGCACGAGACCATCCGCAACGCGCTCGCCTCCACCGACCGGCTCGAGGCCATCGTGGACGACCTGCTGCAGCTGGCCCGGCTGCGCCAGGGCGACCCCGCGCCGCCGGAGCCCGTCGATCTCGGCGAGCTGACCCGTGCCGAGGTCGCCAACCTGCCCCACCGTGTGCCCATCGCGGTCGAGGCGCGGCAAGGGGTCGTCGTCCGCGGGTCACGCGTGCAGCTCGCGAGGGTGCTCAACAACCTCCTGGCCAACGCGCAGCGCCACGCCGGCTCGGGAGTGGACGTGTCCCTGACCGTGGAGGACGGCCAGGCCGTGCTCGCCGTCACCGACGACGGCCCCGGCGTCCCTCCCGCGCACCGCGAGCGCGTCTTCGAACGCTTCGTCCGCCTGGACGACGGCCGCCGCCGCGACCCCGGCGGAAGCGGGCTCGGCCTCGCCATCTCCCGCGACATCGCGCACACCCATTACGGCAGCCTCCGGGTCGAGGACTCGCCGGCGGGCGCCAGGTTCGTGCTCCGCCTGCCGCTGGCCAGGCCGGCGGAGAGCCGTCCCGCCGACGGGCGCGGCCAGGGAGGGCCTGCCGGGGAGCGGCTCCCCATGCGCTGCCTGAAGCCCAGCCGGCTGGTGGACCCGCGATCCGTCACCGACGCTCCTTAATTTCACCTAATTTCCGATAATTTCGGCATCAGGAGCGACAGAGGAGCAGGTCAGGGCAACGGGTACAAGTACCGATGCCGAAATATTTCGGGTGGTGATTGACACATTTCGGGGGTGTTCGCACACTGATCGCCAACACCCCACCCGGAAGGGAGCCCTCCAGTGATCACCAGCTTGGCCCGCTCCACGATCGGCTTCAGGATGGTCGCGCTGGCACTGGCGGCCACGCTCGCCGCCGCGGGAGCGGTGGCGGCGACCCCCGCACCGGCCGTGGCGGCCGACGGATCCGAGAACGAGGGCGCCGACTGCCAGGTCCCCGGCCTGCCCGACGCGGGCTCCTTACCCACCGTCTCCCGGCTGCCCGACCCCTTCACCAAGCTGAACGGGACGCGCATCACCACCAAGTCCGACTGGCGCTGCCGCCGCGAGGAGATCAAGAGGCTGGCGGAGAAGTTCGTCTACGGCGAGAAGCCGGCCAAGCCGTCCAGTGTGACGGGCACGGTGTCGCGGACCGGCATCACCGTCAACGTCTCGCACAACGGCAGGACCGCCTCCTTCTCCGCGGGCGTGGACCTGCCGAGCGGCACGGGTCCCTTCCCCGCCGTCGTCGTGCTCGGCGGGTTCGGTGCCGACACCGCCGCGATCAAGGCCGCGGGCGCGGCCGTCATCACCTACGACCCCCTCGCCGTCGGCAGGGAGGGCACCCCGCGCAACAACAAACAGGGCGCCTTCTACACGATCTACGGCGCCAACAGCTCCACCGGCATACTCGCCGCCTGGGCCTGGGGCGTGAGCCGCATCATCGACGTGCTCGAACAGTCCGGCGGCAGCATCCTGCGATCCGACGCGACCGGCGTCACGGGCTGCTCGCGCTACGGCAAGGGCGCGTTCGTCGTCGGCGCGTTCGACCAGCGCATCGCGCTCACCATGCCGATCGAGTCGGGCAGCGGCGGCGTGGCCGCCTTCCGCGCCATCCAGGGTGAGAGCGGCGCCCAGCCGCTGAGCAGCGCCTACTCCGAGCAGCCGTGGCTCGGGGACGCGTTCAGCTCGTTCACCGGAAGTCCCGCGCGGCTGCCCGTCGACACCCACTCGGTGGTCGGCATGATCGCGCCGCGCGGGCTGTTCATCATGGACAACCCGCACATCGACTGGCTCGCCGCCAGGTCCGCGAGCGTGGCCGCGCTCGGCGGCGCCGAGATCTACAAGGCGCTCGGGGCCGGGGGCAACATCACGTACTGGTCGGCCGTCCAGGACGGCACCCACTGCGCCAGCCGGTCGGAGTGGCGCACGCCGCTGCAGCAGAACATCCAGAAGTTCCTGCTCAACACCGGCAGCTACACCGGCTCCATGCGGATCGCCGCCAACAAGAGCGGCAACCTGGCCGAGTGGCGCGACTGGCAGACGCCCACGCTCGGCGACGGCGGCGGCGACACCACCCCGCCCACCGCCCCGACCGGCCTCGCGGCCTCGGGCACCACGTCCACCGGGACCTCGCTGAGCTGGACGGCGGCCACCGACGACACCGGCGTGACCGGCTACGACGTCCTGCGCGCGACGGGCGCGAGCGGCGGCACGTTCGCGCAGGTCGGCACCTCGGCCACCACCTCGTACGCCGACACGGGCCTGACCCCCGCCACCACCTACCGCTACCAGGTCAGGGCCCGCGACGCGGCCGGCAACACCTCGCCGGTCTCCGGCACCGTGCAGGTCACCACCCAGCCGGGCTCGGGAGGCGGCGGCTGCACGGCGGTCCCGACCGTACAGACGCAGTGGAGCACCGGGTACGTCGTCCAGCCCCTCACCATCACCAACACCGGCACCTCGGCGATGAACGGCTGGACGGTCACCTTCGCCCTGCCCGCCGGGCACCAGCTCGCCGGCTCATGGAACGGCACCACGACCGTCAGCGGGCAGACCGTCACCATCAGGAACGTCGCGCACAACGGCGCCCTGGCGCCCGGCGCCTCCATCGGCAGTGTCGGCTTCCAGGTGAACCGCCCGTCCGGCGACACCGCACTCCCGTCCGGCTACACCTGCGCCTGACCTCGCCCTCTCCGGTCCGCCGCCCCGGAGGCGGGCCGGAGCGGGCGGGCCGGAGGGGACACGCGACACGAACGACGCCGCCGGTTGACGGGCCGACCCCGCCATGACATAGTGAAAGCGGCACGGAGGGTTGACACTGTAACTAGTGGTGGACAGCCGTTTCCCTTTTGCGTTACGCTGCTTCCCTCACGTTGCCGTGACGTCCCGCTTTCGCCCTCGCGATCGACGGGGCGTTTGGCATGCGTGGAGCTCCACCCATCCGTGCCCTTCGGAAGGACCTCACTTGGCAGCCTCGCGCACCTCCGCCCTGCCCACCGGTTCGCCCCGCCGCGTCTCCTTCGCCCGCATCCAGGAGCCTCTCGAAGTCCCCCACCTGCTCGCCCTGCAGACCGAGTCCTACGACTGGCTGGTCGGCAACGAGCGGTGGAGCGCCCGGATCGAGGCGGCCCGCCAGGCCGGGCGCACCGACGTCCCCGCCCAGTCGGGCCTGCAGGAGATCTTCGACGAGATCAGCCCCATCGAGGACTTCTCGGGGACCATGTCGCTGTCGTTCCGCGACCACCGCTTCGAGCCGCCCAAGCACTCCGTGGACGAGTGCAAGGAGAAGGACATGACCTTCTCCGCCCCCCTGTTCGTCACCGCCGAGTTCATCAACAACGCCACCGGCGAGATCAAGAGCCAGACGGTGTTCATGGGCGACTTCCCGCTCATGACGCCCAAGGGCACGTTCATCGTCAACGGCACGGAGCGCGTGGTGTCGTCGCAGCTCGTGCGCTCGCCGGGCGTCTATTTCGAGCGCAGCATCGACAAGACCTCCGACAAGGACCTGTTCGGCTGCCGGGTCATCCCGTCGCGGGGCGCCTGGCTGGAGTTCGAGATCGACAAGCGCGACAACGTCGCCGTACGCGTCGACCGCAAGCGCAAGCAGCCCGCCACGGTGCTTCTCAAGGCACTGGGATGGACCAACGAACAGATTCTCGAGCGCTTCGGCCAGTACGAGTCGATGCGGGCCACCCTGGAGAAGGACCACAC
>NZ_JBFAQA010000055.1:0-30907 GCF_040677005.1 Nonomuraea sp. NPDC049421 | reverse complement strand
CAAGCAACCCGAGGCAAGGTCCAACCCCCGCCCCTTAACCACCCACCTTCAACCCCCGCTCCGTCACACCAGCAACATCTTCAGAAGGCTCCTAGTAGCCCATACCGACAGAGTTGCCCGCCGTACTCTTCGCGCTCGTACGGCGGGCACCCAGTCAGGCCGGCATGATCAGGCCGGCATGGTCAGGCTGGCATGGTCAGGCCAGCATGATGCTGTCGCCCTCGACCTTGATCTCCTGCGCCGGCAGGGGCTTCTGCGCCGGCCCGCCGGACACGGATCCGTCGGCGATGGCGAACATGCTGTTGTGGCACGGGCACACGATCGCGCCGTTCTCGACGCTGGTGACCGGGCAGCCCTTGTGCGTGCACAACGCGCTGAACGCCTTGAACTCGCCCTCGGTGGGCTGCGTCACCACGATCTTCTGGTCCTTGAAGACCGTGCCGCCGCCCACCGGGATGTCGGCGGTCTTGGCCAGCGCGCCGCCGGCCGGGGCCTCGGACGCCGTCGCGCTCGCCTCGGGGGCGCCCGACTGCGGGGCGCTCGACTCGGCTGGGGATGGCGCGGTCTGCGCCGTGTCGGTACCGGAGTCGCCGCTGCACGCGCTGATCGCCAGCGCCAAGCCACCCACGCCGACACTCGCGAACACCGCTCTGCGGCTCTGAAGGTCATCTGCCATGCGCCTCACCCAAGCGCACCCAGCTTAGAAATTCATGAGATGAGTCTCAGGCGAGTCTGATCTTCTCGCCGTCCACCTCGATCTGCTTCTCCTCCAGCGGGCTGCCCGCGGGTCCGTCCGTCACCGAGCCGTCGGCGATGCTGAACTTGCTGCCGTGGCAGGGGCAGTTGATCGTCTGGTTCGAGACGGAGGCGACCGTACAGCCCTGGTGGGTGCAGACCGCGCTGAACGCCTTGAACTCGCCGGCCGTCGGCTGCGTCACGACGACCTGCTGGTTCTTGAAGACCTTGCCCCCGCCCTCGGGGATGTCGCTGGTGTCGGCCAGCGCCTTCGCCTTGGCCTTGGCCTCGCCCTTCTTGGGTGCGGACGACGCCTCCTCCTCAACCGGCGCCTCCACGTCCGCCTCGGTCTCCGGCGTGCCGTAGCTCGCGCAGGCCGTCAGCACGGCCGCCAGGCCGGCGGTGCCGGCCCCGAAGACAACCGTCCGCCGCGTCGTTTCCGTCATCGTGCGTCCTCCCAGATCGGCTTTCACTCCCAGGTACGGCCCGCGCCCTGGCAGGGGTTCAGCGTGCCGCACCCCAATCGAGGCGACTACGCACAATTACCGATTGGCGGAACACCTCCGGCGGCCGGAGTGCTCAGCCGACGATCACGATGCCGTCGCCTTCCACCTTGACCGGGAACGAGGGCAGCGACCCGGTGGCCGGACCCTTCGTCGCCTTGCCGGTGTCCGCGGTGAACTCGCTGCCGTGGCACGCGCACCTGATGACGTTGTCCTTGGGCGTACCGACCTGGCATCCCTTGTGCGTGCACAGCGAGCTGAACGCCTTGAAGACCCCCGGCTCGGGCTGCGTCACCACGACCTTCAGGTCCTCGATGAGCTTCCCACCGCCCACCGGCACGTCCGCCGTCTTGGCCAGCACCTTCCCCTTGAGGCTCGGCTGCGCCTGCGCGCCCCCTGAGCCGCACGCGGTCAGCGCCGCCAGCCCACAGGCCGCCACCCCCGCCGCACCCAGCATCTCCCGCCGCCCCAACCCGTTTCCGGACATGGCTCCGCCCCGATCTGTCCCGTCGCCTGATGTTCTTCGCGCGTACGAATGCGCGTGCCGTATCTGCCGACCGCCGGTGTCGCCCCCGATTGCGGCCATCATCGTGAAAACAGCTTATTGACGGCCCCCCTCGGTCCGGTCAGCGGGTGGTACGCCCACGGTCAGCGCCACCCCCCACCCTCGGACCATGACCATCCCCACCAACCCAACCCCCACCGGCCCGCTCACCTCCCACCGAGCCGCCTCCCACCGAGCCACCTCCGGTCGGGACGCTCCTGGCTCAAGCCCGCGTCCCCGATGGTGGCGCAGGCCGTGGGTGGCGCCGTTGATGGTGGTGGCGGCGGCGTTCGTGGCGTTCTCGCTGCCGCCGTACCTGTCGCTGGACCCCGCACAGTCACGAGTGCCGGCCCCTGACTTCTTCCCGCCGCACTTCGCGGTGCTCTCCCTGCACGTGGTGTTCGGCTCGATCGCGATGATCACGTGCTGCCTGCAGATCTGGCCGTGGTTCCGCGCCCGTCACCCCCGCGCACACCGCCGGATCGGCCGCGTGTACGTCTTCGCCGGCTGCCTCCCGAGCGGTCTCCTCGGCCTGACCGTGGGCGTGGCGACACCATGGGGCCCGGTCACGATGGTCAGCAACGTCCTGCTGGCCCTGCTCTGGCTGGGCTGCACGCTGGCCGGCTGGCGGATGGCCAGGCAGCGCCGCTTCGTGGACCACCGCCGCTGGATGGTGCGCAGCTTCGCCCTGACCATGTCGATCGTCACCAACCGCATCTACGGCGTGCTGTTCGGAATCCTGCTCTTCCCCCAGCTCGACACGACGTTCAACGGCGACGAGACGCAGCTGATGCAGACGATCGCGGCCCTGAGCGCCTGGCTCGGCTGGGTGCTGCCCCTGCTGGTGGCCGAGTGGTGGCTGGAACGCACCGACGCCGCCAAGCGCCGCGCCCGCACCCACCGCACAACCTGACGACCAGCACCACACCGACCCGACCTGGCAACTACCACCACACTGGAACCCACCGCACAACCTGACAACCGACCACCACACCCGAGCACGCGAGCACCGACCGGCCACATCGACCCATCGGCCGCGAGACCCACCCCCTGGCCGTCAGCACCCAAGACCGGGCGATCCGCCCCCGGACGTCAGGGGGCGGATCGGGTGGGTGGGTGGGTCAGAGGGAGAGGATCTTGCGGAGGAAGCGGCCCGTGTGGCTGTCGTCCACCAGCGCGACCTCCTCCGGCGTCCCCGCCGCCACCAGCGAGCCGCCGCGCGACCCGCCCTCGGGACCCATGTCGATGATCCAGTCGGCGGTCTTGATGACGTCGAGGTTGTGCTCGATGACGATGACGGTGTTGCCGCCGTCGACCAGCCGCCCGAGCACGCCGAGCAGCCGCCTGATGTCCTCGAAGTGCAGCCCGGTGGTGGGCTCGTCGAGGACGTAGATCGTCCGCCCGGTCTGCCGCCGCTGCAGCTCGGAGGCCAGCTTGACGCGCTGCGCCTCACCGCCGGACAGCGTGGTGGCCGGCTGCCCGAGGCGTACGTAACCGAGGCCCACGTCGTTGAGCGTCTGCAGGTGCCGCTTGATGGCGGGGATCGCGTCGAAGAAGCCGAGCGCCTCTTCGATCGGCATGTCGAGCACCTCGGCGATCGTCTTGCCCTTGTAGTGGACCTCCAGCGTCTCCCTGTTGTAGCGGGCACCGTGGCAGACCTCGCACGGGACGTAGACGTCGGGCAGGAAGTTCATCTCGATCTTGATGGTGCCGTCGCCCGCGCACGCCTCGCAGCGCCCGCCCTTGACGTTGAAGCTGAAGCGCCCCGGCTGGTAGCCGCGCACCTTCGCCTCGGCCGTGGCCGCGAACAGCTTGCGGACATGGTCGAAGACGCCGGTGTAGGTGGCCGGGTTGGAGCGCGGGGTGCGCCCGATCGGCGACTGGTCGACGTGGACGACCTTGTCCACCTGATCCATGCCGTTGATACGGGAGTGCCGCCCGGGCACCGTACGGGCGCCGTTGAGCTCCTTGGCCAGCGCGTTGTAGAGGATGTCGTTGACCAGCGTCGACTTGCCCGACCCCGACACTCCGGTGACCGCGGTGAACACGCCGAGCGGGAACTCGATGTCGACGCCCTTGAGGTTGTGCTCGCGCGCCCCCTTGACGGTGATCTGCCGCTTCTTGTCGCGCTTGCGGCGCTTGGCGGGCACGGCGATGCTCTTGCGCCCCGACAGGTACGCACCCGTCATCGACTCCTCGCTGGCGAGGAGGTCCTGGACGGTGCCGGACACCACGACCTGGCCGCCGTGCTCGCCGGCGCCCGGCCCGATGTCGACCACCCAGTCGGCGGCGGCGATGGTGTCCTCGTCGTGCTCGACCACGATCAGCGTGTTGCCCATGTCGCGCAGCCTGACCAGGGTGTCGAGCAGCCGCATGTTGTCGCGCTGGTGCAGCCCGATGGACGGCTCGTCGAGCACGTAGAGCACGCCGACCAGCCCGGAGCCGATCTGCGTGGCGAGCCTGATGCGCTGCGCCTCACCACCGGCGAGGGTGGCGGCGGCGCGGTCCATCGTGAGGTAGTCAAGGCCGACGTCGAGCAGGAAGCCCATGCGGGCGTTGATCTCCTTGACCACCCGCTCGGCGATCTGCATGTCGCGGTCGGACAGCTTGAGCGCGGCGAGGAACTTGGCGCACTCGCCGATCGACATCGACGAGACCTCGGCGATCGACTTCCCGGCGACCGTGACCGACAGGCTGACCGGCTTGAGCCTGGCCCCCTTACAGGCGGGACACGGGATCTCGCGCATGTAGCCCTCGAACCGCTCGCGCGCCGCGTCGCTCTCGGCCTCGGCGTGCCTGCGCTGCACCCACGGGATGACGCCGTCGTAGGTGGTGTAGTAGGCGCGCTGGCGGCCGAAGCGGTTGCTGTAGCGCACGTGGATCTGCTCCTCGTGCCCGTAGAGCAGCGACTTCTGGGCCTTCTTCGGCAGCCGCTCCCACGGCGTGTCGAGGCCGAACCCCATGGCGTGGCCGAGCGCCTCGATCAGCCTGGTGAAGTATTCGCTGGTGTGGCCGCCCGACCAGGGGTGGATGGCGCCGTCGCCGAGCGCGCGCTCGGGGTCGGGCACGACGAGGTCGGGGTCGACCTCCATCTTGGTGCCGAGACCTGTGCACTCGGGGCAGGCGCCGAACGGCGAGTTGAAGGAGAACGAGCGCGGCTCCATCTCCTCGAACGACAGGTCGTCGTAGGGGCAGTAGAGGTGCTCGGAGTAGAAGCGCTCGCGGTTGGGGTCGTCTTCCGGCAGGTCGACGAACTCCAGGGTGATCGTCCCGCCGGACAGCTGCAGCGCCGTCTCGACCGAGTCGTTGAGCCGCCGCCGCGCCGACTCCTTGACCGACAGCCGGTCGACGATGACCTCGATGTCGTGCTTCTCGTACTTCTTCAGCGTCGGCGGCTCCTCCAGCCGCACGACGGTGCCGTCGACCCGCGCCCTGGCGAAGCCCTTGGTCTGCAGCTCGCGGAACAGCTCGGCGTATTCGCCCTTGCGCCCCCTGACGACCGGCGCGAGGACCTGGAACCTGGTGCCCTCTTCGAGGTCCATCACGCGGTCGACGATCTGCTGCGGCGACTGGCGGGCGATCGGGCGCGCGCACACCGGGCAGTGCGGCTTGCCGATGCGGGCCCACAGCAGCCGCAGGTAGTCGTAGACCTCGGTGATGGTGCCGACGGTGGAGCGGGGGTTCTTGCTGGTGGCCTTCTGGTCGATGGAGACCGCCGGCGACAGGCCCTCGATGAAGTCGACGTCGGGCTTGTCCATCTGGCCGAGGAACTGGCGGGCGTACGCCGACAGCGACTCGACGTAGCGCCGCTGGCCCTCAGCGAAGATCGTGTCGAAGGCCAGGCTCGACTTGCCCGAGCCGGATAGGCCGGTGAAGACGATCAGCGAGTCTCGCGGCAGGTCCAGCGAGACGTCTTTGAGGTTGTGTTCTCGTGCACCACGCACGATCAGGCGGTCAGCCACGGCGATCCCGGAAGTCGAAAGGCGGATAGGTCCACGGGGGATGGTAGACGGCGGCTCCGACAATTTCGGCGGCCCGATCCACGGCCCCCGAAAATCCGTCCCTCCCAGGTTACGGCCATCTCCCGGCAGGGGAGGACCCCTTGGAATCTCAACTCGCTGACCTGCGGTTTTATGCCCTCCTCACTTCGGCGGCCGCAGATGGTGAAATATCCGTACATGAGCGTCCTACCCGCGTTGCAGGCCGAGCTGGCCGCGGCCACCAACCGGCTGCTGGCCACGGCCGCGTCCCTCTCCGACGCCGACCTCGCCGCCCCCTCGCTCCTGCCGGACTGGACCAGGGGCCACGTGCTCGCCCACCTCGCCCAGAACGCCGGTTCCCACCTCAACCTGCTGACCTGGGCGCGAACCGGCGTCCGCACCCCTCAGTACGCCTCGTTCGCCGCCAGGTCCACCGCGATCGAGGCCGCCGCGACCCACCCCGTGGCCCGCCACCTCGCCGAGCTGGAGGACGGCGCCGCCCGCCTGGCCGCCGCCATCCGTGACCTGCCCGCGTACGCCTGGTCGGCGCAGGTGGAGGGCATGCGCCCGCCGCCGCACCCCGCCTGGTACCTGCTCGTCCGCCGGCTGCGCGAGATCGGCTTCCACCACGTCGACCTGGCCGCCGGTCACACCCCCGCCGACTGGCCCGCCCCCTTCGTACGCCGGGAGCTGCACGACTGCCTGGCCATCTGGCCCCGCGGCCACAAGGCGGTGGGCCGGATCGAGCTCGTCGAGGACGGCCAGGTCACCGCCACGCACGAGCTCGGCGACGGTCCTGCCGTCCGCGGCGCGCCGCACGACATGCTGGCCTGGCTCACCGGCAGGTCGCGTGGCGAGGGGGTTAGTCTGGTGCCCGTGGGGCGGTCGTCCACTCCCGGACGCGGAGAAGTCGGTGGCGATGCAGGTGCGGGTCTTCCCGATCCGCCGCCGTGGCTGACGATGCCGGCCCCCGCTGATCTGCCCACGACACCCCCAGAGGACTACCCATGACCTATACCGGTGACGTCCAGGTCGGCGGCCCCGCCGACGTGCGCGAGCTGCCCGCGCTGACGATCTCCAAGCTCGCCGTAGGCCCGTTCGACAACAACGCCTATCTGCTGCGCTGCGTCGCGACCGGCGATTCCGTGCTCATCGACGCCGCCGCCGAGTCCGACCGGCTGCTGGCCCTCATGGGCGACCGGCCCGTCGGCGCGGTCATCACCACCCACCAGCACGGCGACCACTGGCAGGCGCTTGAGCAGGTGACGAAGGTGACCGGCGCCCAGGTGATCGCCCATCCGCTCGACGCGCCCGCGCTCCCCGTCCCGGCCGACCGCACGGTCGAGCACGGCGACACGATCACGTTCGGCGAGGTCACGCTGGAGGTCATCCACCTGCGCGGCCACACGCCCGGCTCGATCGCCCTGCTGTACGACGCCGGCCCCGAGGGCCACCACCTGTTCACCGGCGACTCGCTGTTCCCCGGCGGCGTGGGCAACACCCAGAAGGACCCCGAGCGGTTCGGCCGGCTCTTCACCGACGTCGCCGAGCGGATCTTCGACCGCCTGCCCGACGAGACCTGGGTCTACCCGGGCCACGGCAAGGACACGACGCTCGGCGCCGAGCGCCCGGCCCTCCCGGAGTGGAAGGCCAGGGGCTGGTAACAGGGGGACGGTCAGCGGGTGGCGAGCACGTGGGCGATGCGCTCGGCCGCCAGGGCGGGATCGTCGGCGAGCCCGACGAGCTCGCCCCACGACCACCGGTAGAACCAGCCCTCCGACAGGGCGGCGCAGTCCACGGTCTCGGCCATCAGGGCCGCGTCGGGGTGGCTGATGCGCAACGCGGGCGGGTCCGACCGCAGCAGGGCGGTCAGCCCGCGTTGTTCCAGCTCCGTCGCCAGCTTGCCGAGGTAGTACGTACGCGTGTGCTCGCGCGGCGTGGCCGACATGGCTCTATCAAAGCCGAAATAAGACGAAAAATCCCGTCAGTTGCTCATCGGAGGCCGGTCAGCGGCCCAGACGAGCGGCTTCCTTACGCTGCTCGCGCTTGTAGAACAGCACCCGCAGCGGGATGGCCGCGACGAGCGCGATCTGCATGGTGGCCCCGATCTTGATCGGCATGTCGCCGCCTTCGGGCCAGGCCACCCAGACCGTCAGGAACGCCACGTTCACCATGATCCAGCCCAGCACTACGGCGGCGAGCTGCCCCTTCGGCTTGGGGTACTCGATGCGGCTGACCATCAGCCACGCCACCCCGAGCACGGCCAGCAGCGACCAGATGCTCGGCTGGAACAGCAGCACGATGGAGATCACGGTCATGGCGCCCATCGGGATGGGCAGCCCCATGAAGTCGCCGCTCTTGGTCTTGACGCAGGCGAACCTGGCCAGGCGTACGACACCGGCGACCAGCACGGCCGCCGCCGCGGCGAGCACGGCCGTGAAGGGCACGCTCTCCGGCACGCCGATGCCCCAGATGACGACCATGAACGCCGGCGCGAAGCCGAAGCTGATGACGTCGGCGAGGTTGTCGAGCTCGGCCCCCATCGCGGAGGCACGGAAGCGGCGCGCCACGAGCCCGTCGAACAGGTCGCAGGTGGCGCCGATGAGCAGCAGCACGATGGCGGTGGCGAAGTAGCTCGGCGCGGGCGTGAACCGGCCGCCGTCGACCTGCAGCTGCTGGATGGCGGAGTAGGCCAGCACGCACACCGCGAGGAACCCGCAGACGGCGTTGCCCAGCGACAGGGAGTCGGCGGCGGACAGGCGGAACGCCTTGCCGACGGGACCGCGAGGTTCTTCCTCTTCCGTTCGCCAGCTACTGGCGTCAGCCGTGGTCAATTCTGGTCACCCCCGCAACCGTCTTGTCGCCCACGGACACCGCGGGAGAAATCCCTTCGGGAAGGTAGATGTCGACCCGGGATCCCAACCTGATCAGCCCGATCCGCTCACCCTGCTCGACCTTGGCGCCGTCGCTCAGGTACGGCACGATCCTGCGCGCCACGGCGCCCGCGATCTGCACCATCTCGATGTCGCCCAGCGTGGTCTCGAAATGCCACACCACACGCTCGTTCTGGTCGCTGTCCTTGTTGAACGCCGGCAGGAACCCACCTGCCACATGCTGCACGGAGGTGACATTTCCCGCAAGAGGGGCACGGTTGACGTGCACGTTCAGCGGGTTCATGAAGATCGCGACCCTGGTACGGCCGTCGGGCCACGGGTCGATGCTCTGCACGACGCCGTCGGCGGGTGACAGGACGCGGCCCTCGCCGATCGTGCGGTCCGGGTCTCGGAAGAACCAGAGCATGCCCCCGGTGAGCGCGCTCAGCGGCACCGCCGCAAGCGCCCATCGCCGGTCTCGGCGCGTCAGCAGAGCGGTGGCGGCCGCCGCGGCGACCGTCGGGAGGAGCCACGGGGAGACCCCGCGCGCGAGCCTCATGCGGCTCGGCTTAGCAGAATCGTCGGACACGTACAACCTTTGGTGGTGACTGGACTGGGCGCTTTGCCGTGATGTTACAGAACCAGCAACTATGACACGGCATAACTACACAAGCAAAGCGCCTCGAAGCCCATTTCGCTAGACCTGCTCCGGATGCGTCTCCTCGCCCTTGCGCGCGTCGATGCGAGCTTTGATCAGGCTGGCCACAGTGGTGATGACCATGGTGGTGCCGATGACCGAGAGCGACACCCAGATGGGAATTTCGGGCGCCCAGGAGACATGGCTGGAGTGCAACGCCTCCAATACGAGCTTAACCCCGATGAACCCCAGGATGAACGCCAAACCGTAGCTGATGTAGACGAGGCGCTGCAGCAGGCCGCCCAGCAGGAAGTAGAGCTGACGCAGGCCCATCAGGGCAAACGCGTTGGCGGTGAAGACAATGAAGGGGTCTTTGGTGAGCCCGAAGATGGCCGGAATCGAGTCGAGCGCGAACAGCAGGTCGGTGGTGCCGATCGCGACCATCACGATGAGCATGGGGGTGACCATGCGCCTGCCGTCGATCTTGACGGTGACCTTGGAGCCGACGTAGCCCTCGGTGGTGGGGAACGCCCTGCGCACCCACCGCAGCAGGACGTTCTCGTTGAACTCCTCTTCCTCGCCCTTGAGGTGCTGGCGGACGATGTTGACCGCCGTGTAGACGAGGAAGGCGCCGAACACGTAGAACAGCCAGCTGAACCGCTCGAGCGCGGCCGCGCCGAGCGCGATGAAGAGGCCGCGCATCACCAGCGCGAGCAGGATGCCGACGAGCAGCACCTTGTGCTGGTACGCCTTCGGCACCGCGAACCGGCTCATGATGATGAAGAAGATGAACAGGTTGTCGACGCTCAAGCTGTATTCGGTGATGTAACCGGCGAAGAACTCACCGGCTCTGTCGGGGCCGGAGGTGAACCACAGCAATACCCCGAACAACACGGCGAGGAAGACGTAGAAAGAGACCCAGTAGCCCGCCTGGCGCATGGAGAACTCACGTGCTTCTCCACGGTCGACGATCCACAGGTCGATGGCGATGACCAACAGCAGACCGCCGATCACGGCGATCCAGGCCCACAAAGGTTCAGTCACTCAGACCCTCCGGCATGCACGCTTCATTGCCGGAGGTCTCTCCCGCCCGCGCTCACCTGCGGACCGGCAGCCCCGGGGGCCCCGTGGAGTGGGGCTGCACCGTGATGACGAGGCTGTCGCGAAGGGATACTCCCCTCCCTAACCCACGCAGTATACGAGAACCCCTCGACCGCACCTAATCATCCTCCCCCTCAACCAAGCCCCCTCACCCTCCGTAGACCACGGCTTCCCCTCACGCCCGCGACCTCACGATCGGTGAACGACCGCCCGCCGCGAGCCCACGGATTCACGATCGGTGAACGACCGCCCGCCGCGAGCCCACGCATAACGACCGCCCTCTGCGAGCCCGCGACCTCACGATCGGTGAACCACCGCCTCTGCGAGCCCGCGGATTCACACCAGCAGACCGCAAATCCCCTTGGGCCCGCCGGCTCACGCCCTGTAGACCGCGAGCACGCTCTCCACCGCGTCGTCGCCGTCGGGCATCTCGTCGCCGCGCCGCCGCGCCGCCTCGGCCAGCGCCCGCGCGTCCTCGGGTGCGGCGAGCAGCCGCCGCACGGCCGCGCGGAAGCCGGCCACGTCGCCGTACGGCACCAGGATCCCCGCGTCCCCCAGGATCTCCGGGATGCCGCCGACCTCGGAGGCGACGGCCGGGGTGCCGGTCATGAGCGCCTCCCTGAGGGTGAGCGGCTGCCCCTCCCACCGGCTCGGCATCACCAGAGCCGTGGCGGCACGCATCAGGTCGGCCACGTCGTCCCGGTTGCCCAGCAGGCGTACGGGGAGGTCCTCCGCGTCGATCCGCCGCTGCAACTCCCCCCGCAACGGCCCTTCACCCGCCACCACGAACAGCGGGTCACCCTCCCACGGTCCGGCCGCCACATCGAGCAGCGTCTCCAGCCCCTTCTGCTGGGCCAGCCGGGCGACGGTGAGCAGGATCGGACGCTCGCCGGCGCCGAGTTCGTCCCTGATCTCCTGAGGTGTCCGCTTGGCCGTAGCCGGCACGGGCGCGGCCACCAGCGCAGGCCGCACGTCCCTGGCGCCCAGCGCGGTCATCCGCTCACCGAGATCGGGCGAGACCACCAGCACGTGCCCGCCCCGCCGCGCCACGATCCGCTCCAGCACGCCATAGACCAGCCCCACGAACCCACCGGCGGTCAGCGCGTTGTGCAACGTCACGACGGGCCTGCGCGCAGGGCTTCCCAAGGCCGCCAGAGCTCCGGCCCGCAGACCATGGGCGTGCACGACGTCGGCGCCCTTGGTCAGTCGGCGGACGGCGAGCACCGCACGCAGATCGTTCAAGGGATGAGGCCGATCGGAAACCGCCACCTCGACGAACCGCGCCCCCGCCGTCCCGAACGAGAACCGCTCCTCAACACTGCGCGGCCCGACCACCAGCACCTGGTGCCCCCGCCGCACGAGCCCCTCCACCAGCATCAGAACGTGCCGCCCGGTACCACCCGACGTGGTCCCCAGCACAAAAGCCACCCGCACGCCAGCCTCCCTCACTCCGCCCGGATCCGCCCGACCTCACTCCGCCCGACCTCACTCCGCCCGACCTCACCCGGCCTGACACTCACTCCGCCCGACCTCACCCGGCTCCACCGCGACGCAGCAGACCGGCCACCGACGCGGCGTCGGGCCGGTCCAGCAGGGCCACGACCGCGACCCCGACCGCCAGCGCCACCACCGCAGCTAGCACGGCGGCCCCCACGTTCGCCCAGAGGGACACGGCCCCCAGGAGGCCGACGACCCCGGCCCCCGCGAGGAACCCGGCCACCCCTCCGGCCACCGCGGCCCCCAGCGCGCGGGGCAGGCCGGCCGCCGCAGCGCCGCCGCGCGTCCGTACGACGGACGCCAGCAGCAAGCCGCCACCCACGCTCATGCCGATGCTCATGCCGAGCGCCATCGCCCCGATGCCCCACTCGGGAGGCACCACGAGCACGAGCACGGTCTGGGCCACCATCACGACGAGCCATCCGGCGACGGTGCCGGTGGCGACCGCGCGGCCCTGGCCGGCCGCGTAGAGGACGCGGCTGAGGTGGGCGAGGAGCCCGTAGCCGACGAGGCCGGGCGCGAACAGCGCGATGGCCGCCGCCAGCTCACCGGCTGGGACGTCGCTCTTGTCGGCGAGGAACACCACGGCACCGGGCCCCGACGCCGCCGCGAGCACGCCGGCCGCCAGCCCGGACACCAGCACGACGGCCCTGGTGGTGCGCGCCGCGAGCGCCGCGAAGGCCGCAGGCTCGCCGGCCTGTGCCGACAGCCGGGGGAACGCGCTGGTGGCGATGGGCACGGCCAGCACGGCGTACGGCACCAGGTAGATCGCCCACGCGTAGTTGTACGCCGCGATGGCCCCGCCGCCGACAACCTTGTTGGCCAGCAGCAGCACCACGATCATGGCCGCCTGCTGCGCCAGCAGCGCCGCGATGCCCGCGAGCGCCAGCGTGCGCACCCGCCCGGCCACCCCGTCGGGGAACCGTAAGGTCGGCCGCCACCGCAGCCCGAGCCGCCCGACGGGCCCGACCACGGTCAGCACCAGCGACAGCACGCCGAGACTCGTGCCCACCGACAGCGCCAGCTCGCCCGCCATGGGCAGGCCGTCGAGGTCGCGGTGCCCACCGCTGAGCGGCACGAACAGCAGGTACGCGACGATGACCACGATGCTCGACACCAGAGGCGCGACGGCGGGCCCCGCGAAACGGTCGTTGGCCTGGAGCACGCCGTAGAGCACCACGGCCACGCCGTAGAGCGGGATCTGGGGCGCGAAGACGACCAGCATGCGGGTGGCGATCTCCCCCATCGCGGACAGATCGGCGCACCCCTCGATGGCACCGCCGAGGAACAGCCCGATGACGGGCCCGGCGAGCACCGCCGTGAGCACCCCGACGGGGACGAGCACCACGACCACCCAGGTCAGCAGCGCCGACCCGATGAGGCCGGCCCGCTCGCGCGACACCCCGGCCAGCACGGGCACCACCATGCCCGCCAGCGCCCCGCCGACGACCACCTCGAAGACGATGTTGGGGATCTGGTTGGCCGTCATGTAAGCGGTGGCCAGGCAGTTGGTGCCGACGGTCTGGGCGAAGGCGTATTGCTTGGCGAACCCGGCGACCCGCGCCAGCACGGTGATCGCCCCGATGAGCATCGCGCCGCCCGCGACGCCCCTCGCCGTCACCACACCCACCCGGCCTCCCCCGAACGCGCAGCCGACCAACCGTACGCGAACATCCTGGCAGGCCGTACCGACAACAGCGGCGTCAGATGGGGTCGACGGGGCGGCGGCCCAGCATGTCGATGCGGTTGAGCACCGGGTTGCCGGCGATGACCTTGGTGAAGCTGACCTTCTCGGCGGCGGCCGTCAGCGCCACGACGGTGCCGAGCAGCGCGTAGCGGCCGGGCCTGCCGAGCTTGGTGATGGCGGCGAGGCCGAGCAGCGCGCCCAGGGCGTTGGCGCCCGCGTCACCGAGCATGGCGCGCTCGCCGAGGTCGTCGGGCAGCAGCGCGGCGGCGGCCCCCAGCGGCACGGCGGCCAGCGCGCCCGCGGCGGGCTGGTCGCGGAAGAGCGCGGCGGCCAGCAGCGGCCCGCCGGTCAGCAGGCCGACCTTGACGGCGCGTCCGGGACGCAGGTCGAAGAGGTTGGCGAGGTTGGCGGAGCCGGCGATGGCGGCGCCGTTGACCAGGATGTCGGCGGGGCCCTGGGAGACGAGGGCGGCGGCGCCGAGCCCGGTGGCGCCGATGCCGAGGATCTTGACGGCGCCGCTGGTGACCTCGCCGCGGGCCAGCGCGCTCAGGTGACCCTTGAAGCCCTTGAACGACGTGGTGCCGTAGAGGTCGTCGTACGCGCCGAGCGCGCCGCTGCCGGCGCCCGCGAGCAGCGCGGCGGCGCGCACACGCGGGGTGAGGCCGGGCGTGAGCGCCGCGGCGGCGCCGGCGCCGGCCACGAACGCGGGGCCTTCGAGCAGCGTGATGGGCTCGCCGCGGTGGTTCTTCCTGGTCCAGCGGCCGCTCAGGTCGGCGGGCTTGTTGCGGGTGAAGGCGGAGTAGGCGACGCGGGCGGCCACGGCGCCGATGGTGGCGCCGGCCAGCGCGTAGAGCAGGCCACGGGCCCGGCTGGGCATGTCAGCTCCCTGACTCGGTGGTGGGGGATGGGGTGGGGGCCGCCTCGGCGGGGATGGGGCCGGATGCGCCCTTGCCGTTGCCGTATTGGCCGGCCCGCCCGGACAGTTGCTCCTGCAGAGAGTAGACGATCGCGACCGGCCCGAGCGGCATGTCGGCCGTATCGACGCCGGTGACCCGCTTGGACACCTCGCCCTCGTCGCGCAGGGCGGTGATGACGTCTCCCGGGGTGACCGTGGTGGCGGCGATGCCGGCCAGCACCGTGCCCTTGCTCGCCGCGTCGAAGCCGTCGGCCACGGAGACGAGCGCGCCCGCCTGGGTCTCGGCGCTCTCCCCTTCGTACGGCCGCTCGGGCGCGAACATGACGGCGAGCGTGGCCCGCTTGGCCGGGTCACCGTCGACGGCGAGCAGCCCGCCCGCCTCGAACGCGCCGACGACGTCGGCGGTGGCGGGGTTGGGCGTGCCGGCCTGGGCGGGGTCGTTGGTGACCAGGGAGGCGCCGAGCAGCGCGGCGGCCCTGCCCCAGCTCGTGGCGGTCTCGGGAAAGACCATGTTGACCGGCTTGAGCTGGTTGACCAGGCCGTCGAGCACGCCGGTGCCCTTGGGGTCGAGGAACTTCTCGGTGAACGTCACGCGCCCGGTGATCTCCGCGCCCGCCTGGTCGAGCACCTGCTGGGCGGCCTCGCGCCAGGCGGTGCCGGAGCCCGGCGTCTCGATCAGCAGCACGCGCTGGCCGGCCAGGTCGCCGGCGACGAGCTCGGGCGTCACGGCGCTGATGAAGGCGTCGTTGCCGGCCTCGCGGCCCTGCAGCGTGTCGATCTGGGCGCGCAGCTCCTCCTTCGTCTTGGTGAGCTGCGCGGTGAGCTCCTGGGCGGACTTCACCGCCGGTTCCTGCAGCAGCGTGGTGCCGAGCACGATGCCGACCGCGAGCGCCAGGAAGATGGCGACGATGGAGACGAGATGGTAGCGAAAATCGATCACGAGAAGAGTCCGACCAGCCAGAAGATGAACGCGTTCCAGACGTCCTGAAGACCGTTCAGCCAGGTCTGGCCGAGCGGCGACAGGAAGAGCGCGACCCCCATGGTGATCAGCGCGGTGATCACCAGCAGGAGCAGTTGCGAGGTGGTGATGCGACTGCGGTAGAGCCTGCTGACGCCCTTGGCGTCGATGAGCTTGCTGCCGATGATGAGACGGGTGAGGAAGGTGCTGGCCATGCCGGAGCGGCCCTTGTCGAGGAACTCCTCCAGCGTGCCGTGGGTGCCGACGGCGACGATCAGCTCGGCGCCCTTGTCGTCGGCCAGCAGCATGGCGATGTCTTCGCTGGTGCCGGTGGCGGGGAAGATCACCGCCTCCCTGCCGAGCTGGTGCACGCGCTCGAGCCCGGGTGCCCTGCCGTCGCGGTAGGCGTGCACGACCAGCTCGGCGCCGCAGGTCAGCGCCTTGGTGGAGACGGAGTCGAAGTCGCCCACGATGACGTCGGGGAGGTAGCCGGCCTCCAGCAGCGCGTCGGCGCCGCCGTCGACACCGACGAGGACGGGACGGTATTCGCGGATGTAGGGGCGGAGGGTCGCGATGTCCTCTTTGTAGTGGTAGCCGCGGACCACGATGAGGACGTGCCGGCCCTCCATGGACGTGCGGATCTCGGGCACGCCGACCCCGTCGATGAGGAGCTTGCCCTCACCGCGCACGTATTCCATGGTGTTGACGGCGAAGGCCTCGATCTGCACCGACAGCCCGGCGCGGGCCTCGGCCATGGCGGCCTCGACCGTCTCGGGGGTCTGCTCCTCGCCCTTGCCGATCACGTCGTCGTCGAGGTAGACGACGCCGTCGCAGACGCGTACGAGATCGCCGTCCTTGACCCGCTCGAACAACTCCTGGTTGGCGTTGTCGATGAACGGGACACCGGCTTCGAGCAGGATCTGTGGCCCCAGGTTGGGGTAGCGGCCGCTGATGCCGCTTGCGACGTTGACCACGGCGGAAGCACCGCACGCGACAAGCGCCTCCGCGCTGACCCGGTCAACGTCGACGTGGTCGATAATCGCGATTTCCCCGGGCTGGAGGCGTTTTGTCAGCCTCTTGGTGCGCCGGTCGATCCTCGCCACTGCCGTTATACCGGGAAGGTCCCCGACCTTCCTGCCACGGAGGCCCGGCCTCTTGCTTCCCGGAACCTTCATCAAGACCATCCTGCCAGAGTGAAACAGCGCGGGGGCCACGCATGACGCGGCGTGTCCGCTATGTCACCCAGCATCACCTGTCCGCCGCGGCCAGGCCGAGCAACTCCTCGGCGTGGGCTCTGCCCAGCTCGGAGTCCTCCATGCCGGCCAGCATGCGCGACAGTTCGCGTACACGTCCTTCGTGATCGAGCGTCACCACGCCGCTGCGCACGATGCTGCCGTCGCTCGCCTTCTCCACCACGAGGTGCTGGTCGGCGAAGGCGGCGACCTGCGGCAGGTGGGTGACCACGATCACCTGCGCGGTGCGGGCGAGCCTGGCCAGCCGGCGGCCGATCTCGACCGCGGCCTTCCCGCCGACTCCCGCGTCGACCTCGTCGAACACGAACGTCGGCACCGGGTCGGCGCCCGCGAACACCACTTCGATGGCCAGCATCACGCGGCTCAGCTCACCGCCGGACGCGCCCTTGGTGAGCGGCAGCGGCGGCGCGGCGGGATGGGCGGCCATCCGCAGCTCCACCTCGTCGCGGCCCTCTGGCCCGAACTCCGCGCTCTGGGTGAGCTCGACCACGACCCTGGCGTGCGGCATGGCGAGCGCGGTCAGCTCTTCCGTGACCGCCTTGCCGAACCGCTCCGCCGCCGACTCGCGCACCTTGGTCAGCCGGTCGGCCAGCTCGGTGAGCCGGACGGTCAGCTCGTCGTGTTCGCGGGTCAGCTCGTCGATGCGCTCGTCGTCGCCCTCCAGCTCGCCCAGGCGGGCGGCGGCCTGCTGGGCCCACGCCAGGACGCCCGAGCTGTCGGCGGCGTATTTCCTGATCAGGCTGGACAGGACGGAACGCCGCTCCTGCACCGCCGCCAGCCGCGCCGGGTCGGCCTCGACGGACTCCGCGTAGGCCGCGAGGTCGGTGGCCACGTCGGAGATCAGGTAGCCGGCCTCGGCCAGCCGGTCGGCCATGCCCGCGAGCTGGCTGTCGAAGTCGCGTACGGCATCCACGGCCGCCCGCGCCTCCCCCAGCAGCGAGATCACGTCGCGAGCCCCGCCCGCGGCCTCCATCGGGTCGCCGAGCAGCGCGGTGTGGGCGGTCGTCGCGGCGCTGCGCAGCGCGTCGGCGTGGGAGAGCCGCTCCTCCTCGCCGCGCAGCTCGTCGTCCTCGCCCGCCTTGGGGTCGACCTTCTCGATCTCCTCCAGGCCGAAACGCAGCAGGTCGGCCTCC
Source organism: Nonomuraea sp. NPDC049421 (assembly GCF_040677005.1). Classification (NCBI taxonomy): domain Bacteria; kingdom Bacillati; phylum Actinomycetota; class Actinomycetes; order Streptosporangiales; family Streptosporangiaceae; genus Nonomuraea; species Nonomuraea sp. NPDC049421. The sequence continues at coordinate 13,090 of NZ_JBFAQA010000055.1, read as the reverse complement.
TGCGCCCGCTCGCGCGCCCTGGTCGTCAGCTCCTCCAGCTGCGCGGCGACCTGCTTGTGCCGTTTGTACGCCTGCGCGTACGCCCGCAGCGGCTTGACCAGCTCGTCACCGGCGTAGCGGTCGAGCGCGGCGCGCTGCCTGGCCGGCTGCAGCAGCCGCTGCTGGTCCATCTGCCCGTGCACCGCCACCAGGTCGTCGGCGAGGTACGTCAGCGTGCCCACCGGCACCGTGCGCCCGCCGAGCCAGGCCCTGGACCTGCCCTCGGCCGAGACGGTGCGCGAGATGATCAGCTCGCCGTCCTCGATCTCGCCCCCGATGTCCTCGACCTGCTGCGCGACCCGCCCGCCTGGCTCGATGACCAGCGTACCCTCCACGCTCGCGCGATCGGCGCCGGGCCGCACCCGCGCGGGATCGGCCCGGCCGCCGAACAGCAGCCCGAGCCCGGTCACGACCATCGTCTTGCCCGCGCCGGTCTCGCCGGTGACCACGTTGAAGCCAGGCGAAAGCTCGAGCACGGCCTCGTCGATGACGCCGAGCCCCTGGATGCGGACCTCCTCGACCCTGGGTCGCACTGCCCACTCCCGTTCACTGCCGTGTCTCTACCGTGTCTCTGCCGTGTCTGACGCCGCTGTCCGCGGTCGATCGTGCTGACCACGTGATCCTACGCGCTCCGTACTCCATTCACTCAGGGTCGCGCCCTTCCGCGCCACCCCTGGACGGGCAGTTCGAACTTGGCGACCAGCCGGTCGGTGAAGGGGGCGCCGGTGCTCTCGACGCCGTGCAGGCGGGCCAGGCGTACGGGCTCCGCGCCCCTGCGCACCTCGACGCGGGTGCCCGACGGCACCTCGAACTTGCGGCGCCCGTCACACCACATGACGCCTCCCGGGGTGTCGGGCAGGATCTCCACGGCCAGCGTCGAGCGCGGCGAGACGACCAGCGGCTTGGCGAACAGCGCGTGGGCGCTGATGGGCACCATGAGCAGCGCCTCGACCTCCGGCCAGACGACCGGGCCGCCGGCGGAGAAGGCGTAGGCGGTGGAGCCGGTCGGGGTGGCGCAGATCACGCCGTCGCAGCCCCAGCGCGACAGCGGGCGGCCGTCGATCTCGGCGACCACCTCCAGCATGCGTTCCTGCTTCTCGACGGTGATCTCGTTGAGCGCCCAGGTGTCGGCGAGCACCCGGCCGTTCTGCCTGGCGAGAACGTCGATCGTCATGCGCTCCTCGACGTCGTAGCGGCCCGCCACGACGCTGTCGACGGCGGCGGCCAGGTCGGCGACCTCCGCCTCGGCGAGGAACCCGACGTGCCCGAGGTTGACGCCGAGCAGCGGCGTGCCCGCTGGCTTGGCCAGCTCGGCGGCGCGCAGCAGCGAACCGTCGCCGCCCAGCACGATCATCACCTCGGCGTCCTTGGCCGCGCCGGGGTCGCCCGGCACCGCATCGATGCCGCCGCAGCCCAGCTCGGCGGCCTCGGTGTCGAGCACCCTGACCGTGATGCCGGCGTCGACCAGCCGGTTGATGACCAGCCGGGCACTGTCGATGGCGGCGTCGCGCCCGGTGTGCACGGCGACCAGCACGGTGCGATTCATTGCGGCCCTTCCGCGACGGCACGCTGGATCTCTGCCTCGAGGTCGTCGACCCCCGGCTCGCCCTGCCCCTTGCCCAGCCAGAGCAGGTATTCCACATTCCCCGACGGGCCCGGCAGCGGGCTCGCCGTCACACCGCGCACGCTCATCCCCAGCTCCAGCGCCTTGGCCGCGGCATCGCGCACCGCACCCGCGCGCAGCTCGGGATCGCGGACGACGCCGCCCGCCCCCACGCGCTCCTTGCCCACCTCGAACTGCGGCTTCACCAGCATGACGAAGTCGGCCTCAGGGGCGGCGACCGCGGCGAGCGCCGGCAGCACCAGCCGCAGCGAGATGAACGACAGGTCGCCGACCACCAGCGTGGGCGGCTCGCCGACCATCTCGGGGGTGAGGTCGCGGACGTTCACCCGCTCCATGACCGTCACCCGGTCGTCGGAGCGCAGCGACCAGGCGAGCTGGCCGTAGCCGACGTCGACCGCCAGCACGTGGGCCGCGCCGTGGCGCAGCAGCACGTCGGTGAACCCGCCGGTGGAGGCGCCCGCGTCGAGGCAGCGGCGCCCCTCGACCTTCAAGGCGGTGAACGCGCTGAGCGCGCCGAGCAGCTTGTGCGCTCCGCGCGAAACGTAGTCGGGGCCCTCGTCCGAGGCGGCGACGACGATGGCGGCGGCCGTGTCGACCTGGGTGGCGGGCTTGCGCGCCCGCTGACCGCCGACGCTGACCCGGCCCGCCTCGATCAGCTGGACGGCCTGCTCACGCGATCTGGCCATGCCGCGGCGGACCAGCTCGCTGTCGAGGCGGATCCTGCGGCTCACGGGCGTCCCACGGCGGGCGGACCAGGGACGGGCGGACCAGGGACGCGCGGCCCGGCCGGCTCGTCCACGTGCCCTTCCACGTGCCCTTCTACGGCGGCAAGCGTGCTCTCCAGCCCCGAGAACGCCTCGTCGAAGACCGCGACGTGCTCGGCCACGGGCAGCTCGCCCAGCCGGGCGAGGCCCGCCACGATGGCGTCGACCCGCGCGTCGCCGCTCTCCTGCGGCAGCTCACTCATGACTCGACCGTAACGCCTCCCGCGAGCGGCCGGGACCTTGGCAGGCGTGTCACTCGTTGAAGCTCGTACGGGGGTGCTACTGATGTGGAACGCTACCGTCCGCAAAGGGATGAAAGGATACGCACCATGGCAAGCGTCGAGGAGTGCCGGGCGGCACTGGCCAAGCTCGTCACCCAGTTCGACGAGATCGATGAGGCGGATCGCGCCAAGCACGTGGTCGAGCGTACGGTCAGCTGCCGGGTGTCCGACCTCGACGTGACGTTCTACGGCCGGCTGCATCACGGGGGGCTCGACCCGTTCGCGGAGTCGCCGCCGGCCGACGGCAAGCCCGCCGACGTCAAGCTCACGATCGTCAGCGACGACCTGGTGGCGCTGGTGGACGGGGAGCTCGACCTGGCGCGGGCGCTGCTCGGGGGCCGCGTGAAGGTCGACGCCAGCTTCGGCGACCTCCTGCGCCTCCGCCGCCTCCTCTGACCCCACTCAAGCAGCCCCTCCACCGGCCGCCCAAGCCGATCGGGCGTACACCGAATCCCGCGCCGTCCACCGGCCGCCCCGGCGATCGGACGTGTGCCGAATACCACGCCGTCCACCTGCCCGCCCAGCGATCGGACGTGCGCCGAATCCCGCGTCCTCCTCGGGCCGCCCGGCGCCTTTCCTCTTGTTACGTGAGCTTGTTACGTGAGCCGGTCGAGGGCGGGCTTCACGGCGTCCTCCTCCAGGCGGCCCTCGCCGACGGCCGCCCAGGCGGCGTCGCAGGCGGCGCGCAGCCCGTCGATCCTGCTGCCGTCCCCTTCCAGGCGCAGCGCCCCGTCCTCCCACCGGGCCCGCCAGCCGCCGCAGGCGCCGTCGCGTACCTCGGGATACGGCTCCAGCAGCGCCCGCAGGTCCTCGCCCACGTACGTCGGCCGGTGGCGGGGCTCGGCCGTCAACACGTCGGCCGGCGTCGCGACCCCGGTCAGCACGAGCAGGCTCTCGACCCCCGCGTTGGTGGCCCCCTCGATGTCGGTGTCGAGCCGATCGCCCACGACCAGGGGACGCCGCGCGTTCGTCCTGATCATGGACTCGCGGTGCAGCGGCGGGTCCGGCTTGCCGGCATAGATGGGCTCGACTCCGGTGGCCGTGGCGATCACGCGTACCAGGGCGCCGTTGCCCGGCAGCTCGCCGCGCGGGCTCGGCAGCGTGCTGTCGCTGTTGGAGGCCACGAACAGCGCCCCCTGCCGCACCGCCAGCGCCCCTTCGGCGATCAGCGCGTACGACAGCTCGTACGTGAACCCCTGCACCACCGCCACCGGCGACTCCGCAGCCGTCGAGACCGGCCTGAGCCCCCGGTCGCGTACGGCCAGCCGCAGCCCGGAACCGCCGACGACGAGCACGTTCGCGCCGGGCGCGACCCGCTCGGCGACCAGCCGGGCGGCGGCCTGCGCCGAGGTCACGACGTCGGCCGCGGTGGCGGGCGCCCCGAGCGCGCGCAGGTGGGCGGCGATCGCGGAGGGGGTGCGTGAGGCGTTGTTGGTGACGTACGCGAGCCGCGCCCCGCGCGCCCGCGCCTCCTGCAGCGCCTCGCCGGCACCGGGGATCGCCTGCCTGCCCAGATAGACCACGCCGTCGAGGTCGAGCAGCAGGGTGTCAAAGCCGTCGATCAGCACAGCGCCTCTTCCCGTTCGCCTGTCACGCCGCGTGCGACTCTAGCGCCGCTCTCTCACCGGCCCCGCGGAAGGTCACATCTCCCTGCGGGCCTTCAAGGTCGCACGCACGCTCCTCAGCGCCTTCACGTAATTCCTGTCGTCGGGCCGCATGGCCACCGCGATGGCCAGCGGTTCCTGGGCGCCTTCCACGTCCCCCGTCCGCCACAACGCCAATCCCAGGCCGAAGTAGGCATAGTCCTCGGTCGGGTTGGCGTCCACGATCTGCCGGAACCGCGCCGCGGCCTCGGCGTACTGCCGCGAGTTGAACTGGGCCCGCGCCAGCGCCTCCAGGATGCTGCGTGAGTCGGGCTCCGCCTCGGCGGCACGTTCCAGCAACGCCGCCGCGGCCGCGGGGCTGCCCTCCTTCAGCAGCTTGACCCCGCGCTGGTACCAGTCGTAAACACCACCCCTGGGAGCACCCGGTTTCTCGTCATGTCCGTTTCCCTCGTGAGCCATGGGTGAGAACTCCTTCATCGCTGTACGGCGACCCCGCTCCGCTCCACCGCGGTACGGGCACGACTGCCATCGATGGGCCGGTTTTCGGAAGGCACAGGCATTTATGGCAGCATGCCCGGTATGGGGACTCCTGAACTGCCGATACCAGGTGGACTGGCGCTACGGCCCTTCCGCGGCGTACGTTTCGCTGTCGAAGATCCCGCCAAGGTGACCTCCCCGCCGTACGACCTGATCTCCGACGCCGACGTCGAGGTCCTCCTTGACTCTCACCCGAACAACGTCGTCCGTCTCATCCTTCCCTGTCCGCCTTCAGGCGACTCCTCAGGTATCAGGAACGCAGCGACGTCCCAGCCGTCACCCGGCCAGTACGCCGACGCCAGGGAGACCCTGCGCGCCTGGCTCGAGTCGGGCGTCCTGGTCGCCGACGAGCAGCCCGCCCTCTACGTCTACGAGCAGAGCGGCCCCGGCGTCCTGCAGCGCGGCCTCATCGGCGACGTCGCACTCGCCGACCCCGCCCAGCGCGTCATCCTGCCGCACGAGGACGTCATGCCCGGCCCCGTCGCCGACCGCCTGGCCCTCATGAGCACGACGCAGGCCAACCTGGAGCCGATCTTCCTCCTCTACGACGGCTCCGGCGGCACCGCAACCGGCCTGGTGGACGAGGTCGCGACGACCCGCCGTCCCCTGGTCACCGCGCGCACCGAGGACGGACTGACCCACCGCCTGTGGGCTGTCACCGACGAGTCCGAAATAGCCGCCGTCAACGCCGACCTCCACCCCCGCCAGGCCCTCATCGCCGACGGCCACCATCGGTACGCGACGTACCGCGTACTCCAGCGGCAGGAACGCGCCACCCGCGACGCGCCCGCCGCCGGCCCCTGGGACTTCGGCCTCGCCCTGCTGGTGGACTCCGGCGCGTACCCGCCCGACCTCAAGGCCATCCACCGCGTCATCCCCGGACTCCCCCTCGCCGAGGCCACCGCCAAGGCCAAGGGCGCCTGGCGGGTCCAGGACTACGAGACCCTGCCCGACGGCCTCGCCGCACTCCAGGAGGCCGCCGAGCCCGCCTTCCTCCTGGCCGACGCGCACAGCGCCCACCTGCTCACCAACCCGGATCCCCTACAGCTGGCCCGCGCCATGCCCGCCGACCACTCCGACCGCTGGAACACGCTCAACACCTCCATCCTCACGGAGTTCATCCTCCCGATGGTGTGGGGCATGCAGGACAGCGACCAGGACGTACGCATCGTCCACCACGACGCCCAGGCCGCCACCGACCTGGCCACCCGAACCGGCGGCACCGCGGTTCTGCTGAACCCGCTGGCGGTGGAGGACGTATTGGCCGTCGCCGCAGCAGGCGAACGCGTCCCCCGCAAATCCACCTCCTTCGGCCCCAAGCCCCGTACCGGCCTGCTCCTCCGCACCTTCGCCATCGACTGACAACAACCCGGGGCGCCCGCCACGCCGGAGCAGAGACATACGATCGCCGCCTCGCCTGGTATGGCTACCGGGGACCGTCGGCCCGCCAATGGAATGGAAAGGGGCCCGCAGAGAACTGCGAAGCCCCTACCCCGCCTATTCCGGCCTTTCTCCCCCTAAGCCGTGCTCCTCTTGAGCAACTCATCGAGTTTGCAGTCGAGCAGACACATACCGATACGGAGATCGTCGAGCTGCTGCTGGAGCTGGGCCTGGGTGGACGCGTGGTAATCCCTCATCTGCCAGCGGAGCCCCGTGATCTCCACGTTGAGGGCCTCCAGCTCGTCGGCCACTTCCTGCGAGAACTGGAAAACGACAGGAGCGCCGGCATCACCCGATGTCGCGACCTCGTCCGCACCAGCGGGCGACGCGGCCTCCAGCACCTCGAGGCGCTGCTTGAGGATGGTGATCTCTGCCTCTACGTCCATCCGACCTACCCTGTTGCGATAGTGCCGTGGCCAGGCAGGACTGCCGGGCCTGCTAACTGCGGCCTATGGTGACAGCAGACGGACGCGAACGTGGGGTCGATCTACAGCTCCGGTGTGATTCCTTCTCCCCACCGAGCCGCCTGACCAGGGGAATTGGCGGGATGAGTCCCACCCTGCCCTCACTTGCCGGTAGAGAAAAACACCCCCGCCGCTTCCTGCCTTGCCCCCAGCAACCATCACACAAAACCAACAACCCTCACTCCCACTCCCGCACGGACGTCTCTGACACCACCCGACCTAAGCCACGAAAACAAACACCAGCCACCACCCCACCCCCAACAGGACCAACCCAGTGGCCGTTCCCCAAGAGCCCACACTCCACGTCCCCCTTCAAGCGATCACTCCCGGCCTCCGTCGTAGCCAAGCCGTCGCGGTACGTGCCGAGCCCGCAGCCGTGGAGCCCCAGGAACCCTCAACCGGCAAACCCTCGAACCAGATAGCCAGAAAGGCCAAGAGGCGCTCCTGAACGCGCCTAGAGACGTCCACAAGGGACTCCGATGAGAAGCAGTCAACCTCCTTCGGCGTTGTCGGGACGGCTCGCCGAAGTCTCACATCGTCACCCAAAAACCGGATGTGCACAGCTACCCGGGGCATCCCGAGCGCAAGGCCGCATGCGGTCACCGAAGCTCATGACGACGGAGCCCGCGGGCTGCGGGCTGCGGGCTGCGGGCTGGGGGCGGGCGGTGTGTCCTATGGGGCTGTTCGGTTGCGCCCGTCAAACGGACGGTCAGCCTGTGGGGGCCAAGTACTGCACCTGCCGGGGGATCAGGGTCACCACCTGGCTCCCGTCGGTGTCGTCCTCGGGTCCGGAACCCGGGGCGGGGAGGTCGGCCTCGTACGGTTTGGCGTCGCTCACCTCCACCTCGTACCGCCAGATCTTGGCCGCCGACGGCCCGAAGACGCGGCAGCGGAACGACCCCGTCACCTCGACGTAGTCGCGGGGCTTGAGGGCGCGGACCACGGCGGCCGTCTCCGGGTCGAACGTGACGCACGGGATGCTGTCGGTCAGGGCCGCACCCCGGCGGTTTCGGCGGCGGCGGACTATGATGCGCCACTTCGTCGCCGTGTCGCCGCTCGGCAAGGGGTGCTCCTCGACCGGCGCTGACAGCCTCCCCACCAGCAAGACTTCGTTTCGGTCCACGGTCGTCCTCCTATCGGTGCTCTGGTGGAGATCACTCTCTACGATGTGGAGGAGGCCGGATCGGCTGGAATGCCGTTCTGGGGACAGCGGCTGGACGATCGGGAGTGCCTGTGGAGAACATCACCGCGCTGGGCGGCGACGTCTATGAGATCGACACCAAGATGGCCGGATACTCCGGCATCACGGCCGGCTATCTCATCATGAGCGACCGGCCGTGCCTGGTGGAGACGGGTACGTCGACCTCGGCACCCGTGGTGCGCGACGCGATCGCCTCGCTCGGTGTCGGACCCGAGGACCTGGCCACGGTCGTCGTGACCCACATCCACCTCGACCACGCCGGCGGGGTGGGTGACATCGCCAGGTTCTTCCCATCCGCGCAGGTCGTCGTCCATGAGAAGGGCGCACGTCACCTCGCCGAGCCCTCGCGGCTGATGGCCAGCGCGCGCATGGTCTGGGGCGACAAGCTCGACACGCTCTTCGGCGAGCTGTCCCCCACCGAGGCCGAACGCATCGTCGCCCTCGGCGACACCGGCGCCATCGACCTGGGCAACGGACGTACGCTGAGCAGCCACTACTCCCCCGGCCACGCCAAACACCACGTGGGCCTGGTCGACTCGGCCACCGGCGATCTGTACGTCGGCGACGCGGCCGGCGTCTACCTGCCGGAAACGGGCGATCTGCGCCCCGCCACCCCGCCGCCGGACTTCGACCTGCAGACGGCACTCGACTCGATCGCGTTGTTCGAGGCCCTTGAGCCACAACGGCTGCTGTTCAGCCACTACGGGCCGGTCGACGCCGTCAAGGAGACGCTTGAACGGTCTGCCGAAGAGCTCCGGGTATGGGTGGACCTGACGCGGCAGGCCCATTCCGAGGGCATGGACCTCGACCATGCCGTCGCCATGGTCAGGGACCGGACGAAGGAGCGCTACACCGCGCTGACGTCCGGTGAGGAACGCGCCGAGCAGTTCGAGCTGCTGAGCGGGGCGCCGTCCAACGTGGCGGGAATCCTGCACTGGCTCAACCGCGTCTCACCCTGACGCTCCCTCGCTCCTCCGCCGCACGCACGCAGACCAGTGACGGCTTCCAGGAGGGCCAACAGTGCGTCAGAACCAGCCCTCTGGTCAGAGCCGGTACGTGCCGAGAACGACGAGGCAGCAGGTGGAGCGGCTGCGAAGCGCCGAAACAGACGTGCGGCGGGCACACGCGATAACGCGCGTGCCCGCCGCACCCATGTCAGCGGTAGTGCCGGTCAGTCGTCCGACTTGCCCGGCTTCTCCTTGCCCGGCTCCTCATCGAAGTGGGGCTCGATGAACGCCGGCGTGATGCCGGGCACCTCACCGGCCTGAGCCTCAACCGCAGGCTCAGGCTCACCGCCGGCCTGGGAGCCCGGGGCAGCCGAGGCGGCTGCGTCCTCGCCGTTTCCGGCGACCTCGCCGCCGACGGAGTCCTCGTCCACGGAGTCCTCGTCCACGGAGTCCTCGTCCACGGAGTCCTCGTCTCCGGAGTCCTCGTTCACGGAGTCCTCTTCGGCCTCAGCCGATCCGACCGCTTCAGGAGCCTCGAACACGGTCTCCTCCGGTAGGTCCTCCGCGCCCTCCTCGGTCACGGCGTCCGCACCCAGCAGGTCACCGGCCTCGGCGAGCGCGGCGTCGTCGTCCGTGTCCTCGTCCGCCTCGGCGGCGGTCCCGGTCTCCACGGCTCCGGCGTCGTCGAAGTCGTCCTCGTAGTCGTAGTCCTCTTCGACGTCCTCGATGACGGACCCGGTCAGCTCCGCGTACCGCTCGGCCGCGTCCGTCTCGCCGTCCTCGTCGAACGCCATCGCCCGCCCGAACCAGTCGGTCGCCGCCTCCTGGTGCCCGGCTTCGGCCAATGCGTCCGCGTACGCGAACGCCAGCCGCGCCGACCACGGCCGCGGCTGCGGGTCACGCAGCTCGGGCAGCCGCTGCAGCGTGATGACGGCGGCGTCGTGCTGGCCGAGGTCACGGCGGGCGCCGGACTCGACGATGGTCAGCTCGATGCGTCCGGCCCGGTCGAGGCGTTCGGCTTCGGGGGAACGTACGAGGTCGATGGCCCGCTCGGGACGGCCGAGACCACGCTCGCAGTCGGCCATGACCGGCAGGTACGCCTCCGACCCCGTCATCCTCCTGGCCGCCCGCAGGTCGCTCAGCGCCTCGGAGTAGTGCCCGGCACGGTAGGCGACGATGCCCGCCGCCTCGCGTACGACGCCGATGCGCGCCGCGAACCTACGCGCCACCTTGGTGTGCTCGTGCGCCCTGTCGGGGTCGTCCTCCTCGAGGGCCCGCTCGGCCGCGACGAGGTGCCGTCCGACCAGGTCGGCGAGGTCGCCGGGGAGCGAACCCAGCTCCTCCAGCACCTCCTTGTCGAGCTCGTCGACGGTGATGTCGGGCGCCACCTCGGGCAGCCTCTCCCGCTGCGGCGCCTCAGGGGCGGCGTCGCGGTCGCTCCTGCCGTAGCGGGCGCGGGTGCCTGCGGGGCCGTCCTCACGACGGCTGTCACGCGAGAACGGACGGGAGTCGCCACGTCCTCGGTCACGCTGGGGGCCTTCACGGCGGTCGCCGTAACCCCCTTCGCGCCGGCCGCCGTAGCCGCCCTCGCGACGCGGTCCGCGATCGTCCCGGTCCCGGAAGGGACGACGATCGTCACCTTCACGCCGAGGACCCCGGTCATCCCGGAACCCGCCTTCACGGCGAGGACCCCGATCATCACGGAAGCCACCCTCGCGACGCGGACCCCGATCGTCCCGGAACCCGCCCTCACGGCGAGGACCCCGATCATCACGGAACCCGCCCTCGCGACGCGGCCCACGATCATCACGGAAGCCACCCTCGCGACGCGGACCCCGATCGTCCCGAGACCCGCCCTCACGGCGAGGACCCCGATCATCACGGAACCCGCCCTCACGGCGAGGACCACGGTCATCGCGGTAGCCGCCTTCACGGCGCGGCCCGCGGTCGTCCCTGAATCCGCCCTCACGACGCGGCGAGTAACCACCCTCACGCCGATCCCCGTAACCGCCCTCGCGGCGCGGCCCACGGTCGTCGCGGTCCCGGTAGGTACGACGATCGTCACCTTCACGCCGAGGACTGCGATCATCCCGACGCGGACCCCGATCATCACGGAACCCGCCCTCACGGCGAGGACCCCGATCATCACGGAACCCGCCCTCACGACGCGGCCCACGATCATCACGGAAGCCACCCTCACGGCGAGGACCCCGATCATCACGGAAGCCACCCTCACGACGCGGCCCACGATCATCACGGAAGCCACCCTCACGGCGCGGACCCCGATCATCACGGTAACCACCCTCACGACGCGGCCCACGATCATCCCTATCCCGATAGGTACGACGATCGTCACCTTCACGCCGAGGGCCACGGTCATCGCGGAACCCGCCCTCGCGGCGAGGACCACGGTCATCCCGGGATCCGTACTCACGACGCGGCCCCCGGTCATCACGGTCCCGGTAGGAACGACGGTCGTCGCCGTCGCGGCGTCCGCCGCGGTCGTCTCGGGAGTCGTCGCGCCTCGGCCCACGGTCACCGCGGTTGCCGTAGCGCGACCTGTCGTCGGAACGGAACGGACGGTCGCCGCCGGAGTCACGCCCGCGGGATCCGTACCCGCCGCTTCTGCCCCCTTCGCCGGAGCGCCTGTCCCCGTAGTCGCCGCGCCCGCGCTGTCCGCCGTCCGATCCGTTATCTCTGTTCACTTCTGGTCCATTTCGTTGGCTCACCCAGCGGACTCTCAACAACGGTCCACCGTGGCTGGTCGCCGCCCGCCTGCGGGCCTTACGCGACGAAGGCCACCCCTGGGGTGGCCCGGTGTCCTCCCAGCCTAGCAAGCCCCGGAACGTCTCCGAGCCTGCCGCAATCCGATAATGAGTGGCACCGGAACACACCGTCAGCGAGACTGCTCAGCATGTCACTGCGCTTCCACGAAATCGCCGAATCCCGCCACCGAATTCTGAACCCCCTGACGGATGACAAACTCCGCCTGCTCGGCGAGATCTGCGGTTTCACCCCCGGCACCCGCATCCTCGACCTGGCCTGCGGAAAGGGCGAGCTCCTTTCCCGCTGGGCAACCGAATACGCGATCGAGGGCGTGGGCGTCGACATCAGCAAGGTGTTTCTCGACGCCGCCAGAAATCGCGCGGAAGAACTGTCCGTCGCCGACCGCGTCGAGTTCGTGGAAGCCGACGCGAGTACGTACATGGACGTTCCCGAGTCGTACGACGTCGTGTCCTGCATCGGCGCCACCTGGATCGGCGGCGGCCTCCAGGGGACGCTGTCCCTGATGCGCCGCTCGCTGCGCCCTGGTGGCATCGTGCTGGTGGGCGACTGCTACTGGACCTCTCCCCCGCCGCCCGAGGCGCTCGCCGCGCTCCAGATCGGCGCGGACGAGTTCACCTCATTGCTCGGCACGGCCGACCGCGCCGAAGAGGCCGGCTTCGAACTCCTGGAAATGGTCCTGGCCGACCTGGACAGCTGGGACCGCTACATGGCCCCGCAATGGTGGGCGGTCAGCGACTGGCTCCGCGACAACCCCGACGACCCGGACGTCCCAGCGATGCGCGACTTCCTGGCCCACTCCCGCCGCTCCCACCTGGAGTACGGCCGCGACTACCTCGGCTGGGGCGTCTTCGTCCTCCGCCCCCTCCCCACAGACGAAAACTCCTCCTGAACGCAAAAGGGCCCCGACCGGATTACCGACCGAGGCCTAACTCAACAACAACCACCGCAACCTCCGACAAGACGAACAGGCCCGACGTTGCAGACCAGTTCGCCGCTCGGGGTCGAGTTTCGGGATCCGGGCTGGGACCGGGAATGGGAATCGGGCCTGGAGGTTGGGCGCTGGGTTTTGGGTTCGTGGGCGGGTGCTCGGTTCTCGGCTTCGGGCGACGCGGTTCGCGGGACACCACCAGAACGCCGACCACTCCGGCCGGATCCAAAGCCCAGCCGAACCCCGAGAACCAGCAGCAGCCCCAAAAGCCGGCACCACCCGAAAAGAGCCGCGGGGACACGCGGAAAGGCCTCAGCCTTGAAGGCCCCGGCCATGCGAAGACGACCCGATGACCCCGGCCATGCGGGAAAAAGGGGTGCGGACATGCGGAAAGGGCCCCAACACCAGAACCTGGCGTCGAGACCCTTCCCTTGAAAGATTGTGCGGCGGTGACCTACTCTCCCACACCCTCCC
>NZ_JBFAQA010000054.1:0-32686 GCF_040677005.1 Nonomuraea sp. NPDC049421 | reverse complement strand
AACGCCCGCGCCCAACCAAAGACCAGCTTCGCCGCCACTTCACCTATCCGAAGCTGGACCAGTTACCCGGCCAAGGTTGCGTGACGGGCCACTAGCGCTGCAACTACGGCACCTCTGAAGATCGAATGAGGCCCTCCCCCGAAGAACGGGGAAGGGCCTCTCACCTGCGGAGGATCGGGGATTTGAACCCCGGATGGGCGGTAAACCCAAACCGCATTAGCAGTGCGGCGCCATAGACCTGACTAGGCGAATCCTCCTGGGAGCCAGTGCGGCTCAGCACAGCGTACCGGCCTTCTGGCGAGGCGGCAAAGCGATTGGTCCGCAGGCCGCCTCGGCGAGTTATCAACAGGCTGTGGGTAACTGCCTGTGGATGAAGCCCGCCCAGAGTTGGGGCGGGCTTCAGGGGCTGTGGATAAGTGGGTTTTCCACAGGAGGTCCCAGGCGTTCCGGATCTGTCGGTCATGCCAGGGGCCCACAAAACGACGGGTCAGGCGGCCGGGTTGGCCTCGCCCTCGATCTCGATCTTGACCTTCTTGCCCACCAGCACGCCACCGGTCTCCAGCGCCTGGTTCCAGGTCAGGCCGAAGTCCTCGCGGTCGAACTCCGTGCTGATCGAGAAGCCCCACACGGCCTGGCCCCAGGGGTTGGTGCCGGCGCCGCCGTACTCGACCGTGAGCTCGACCTCGCGCGTGACGTCGCGGATGGTGAGGTCGCCGACGACGGTGAACTCGTCGCCCGAGTGGCCGGTCACGCGCGTGCTCTTGAACGTAATGGTCGGGAACTTCTCCGCCGACAGGAAGTCGTCGCTGCGCAGGTGGCCGTCACGGTCGGGCATGCCCGTGTCGATGCTGGCGGTCTCGATGCTGAGCTCGGCGGACGACTCGAGCGGGTTCTCGGCGATCGTGACCGAGCCGCTGAACGTGCCGAAGTGGCCGCGGACCTTGCTGACCATCATGTGCTTGACGACGAAGCCCACGTTCGTGTGCGCTACGTCAATGGTGTACGCCCCGGCGGCGGGGATGGTCAGGGACTCCCAGGTACGGGTGGACATCGGGGTTCTCCTTGGAAGGACGGTTGTTACGTGGATGTCTGCGGCAACAACTTTCTACCCGAGGAATATTCCTCCCGTCAACTATCGTCGGCTAAGGTATGAAGGTGATGAACGTGGACGACCCCCGGGTGACGGCGATAGGACTCCTGCACGAGGTGCACGCGGGCTTGATGGACCGGCTAGCGCCGGCGCTCAACGCCGCGGGGTTGTCGGACGTCGATTTCGAGGCCCTCATCCGCTTGGCACGTTCCCCCGGCCGCCGCCTGCGCATGAGCGACCTGGCCGCCCAGACGGGACTGTCCACCAGCGGGGTGACCAGAGTGGTCGACCGGCTCGAACGTGAGGGCCTGGTCCGCAGGGAGGCTTGCCCCACCGACCGCAGGGCCTCCTACGCCGCCCTCACCGACGAGGGCCACGACCGGCTGGAGCTCGTGCTGCCCAAGCACGTACAGGACATCGAAGACCTGTTCACCGGCCAGCTCGACAAGGACGAGCTGGAGGCGTTCCTGGCGAGTCTGCGCAAGATCCGGCAGGTCGTCCGCCCCTGCGCCACCGCCGGCGCCGACCCTAGCCTGCCAGCGCGTTCCTGAGCTTGGCCATCGCCCGCGAGACCGTGCTTTTGACCGTTCCCACGCTGATCCCGAGCGTCTTGGCGATCTCGGGCTCGGTCATGTCCTCGTAGTAGCGCAGCACGATCGCCGCGCGCATGCGTTCGGGCAGCTCGCGCAGCGCCTGTTCGAGCGCCTCGTGCACCTCGCCGACCGGCTCGTGGTGGTGGTGCACCACCTCCGGCAGGTCATCGGACGGGTACTCCTCCACCTTGCGCCGCCGCCACTGCGAGATGTTGATGTTGACCATGGCCCGCCGTACGTATCCGTCCAGCGCCCCGCGGTCCTCGATGCGGTGCCAGGCCAGGTACGTCTTGGTGAGCGCGCTCTGCAACAGGTCCTCCGCGTCGAGCGGATGCCCGGTGAGCTGATGCGCCTGGCGCAGCAGCGCGGGACCGCGCGCCCTGACGTACTCGCGGAACTCGTCTTCCCAGCCGGTGGTCTGCATCGTGGCCAGAATCGCAGCCTGATGCCCATTTGTGCCCGAACCGCAATTCAGGTTTCGGCCCACCGCAGACAAAGCTAGGTCAAGGTTGGTGGCGGTTTGTACGACGCCGTAGGTGAAGGCACTTCCCCAGGGATGCGTATTTTGCTCTCATCCCCGCCACCACGGCGTGATCAGCCTCTGAGTCATGTGACCCTAGTACCCGAGGCGAGGGAGGGCGGATGGGCTATCCGAGCGTTGAGCGCCGCAGGGTGCTCGCCGCGGCGGCGCTCGGCCGCGAGGGGGGCGTTCCCGGCGCCGACGCGGGCACCGGCGAGCCGCTGCGGGCCGTGGCCGGCGAGGTGCTCGACGTCAGCCCGCACCTGATCACCATCGAGACCCCGGGCGGCGCCGAGGAGCGCCTCGTGATCGCGCCCTGGGCCACCGCGTGGCACGGCTCCGAGGTGGCGCCCGCCGACCTGCCCGTGGGCTGCATGGTGCTGATGCGGGCCATGCGCGAGGGCCGGGTGGTCGACCGCATCTGGGCCGACATCACCCGCATCACCGGGACGATCCTGTCCATTCAGGGCCGCCGTGACCTGACCGTCGAGCTCGACTGCGGCCCGCACCGCGGCCACCGTACGGTCGTCATCCCCTACCGCGCCTCAGGCCGGCTCCAGGTGCGCCATCCGCTGTTCGAGCCCGGCTACCTGTTCGACGCGATCGGCATCCGGCAGGACGGCGCCGGTCTCGCGCTGCTGCCCGCCACCTCGCAGCCGCCCTACCCGGCGCGGGCGGTGCCGCCTCCACCGCCGGCGTACGCGGGCGCCCAGTCCCGCATCGCGGGCACGGCCACCTGGTCCGACACGTTCGACGAGGAAGAGCGCGGCGCGGCGTACCCCATGCTGGAGCGCGCCGACACGGGCTGCGCGCAGGCGGGGATGTCGTGCGCGGGCCTGCCGTACCTCGCGCTCGGCTCGCTGCTGCAGGTGCGTAACGTGTGCACGAGCCGCTCGGCCAACGTGCCCGTGGTGGCGTGCGGGTGCGTGGCGGGGCGGTTCTGTGACCGGTGCGTCGAGTGCGACACCTCCCCGCGCGGGCGGATCGCGGAGCTCTCACCCTCCTCGTACGTCGAACTCGGCGGCGACCTCATCAAAGGGTGCTTCAATGCGCAGATCGGATTGGGGTGACGTTCGTGCTTGAATCACAGCTCCCGCTCCTGATCGTCATGCTCGCCCTCGGCACGGTGGCGAAGGTGGGCACGGTGACCTCCGGGGGTGAGCCGGGTTCGCTGTCGCGGCTCGGGCCCGCGGTGCTGGTGCCGGGGCGCATGCAGGCTCCGGCGCTGCTGGTGTGCGCGGCGGCCGAGCTGGCGCTGGCCGCGGGGCTGCTGGTGACGACGCATCCGCTGTTCCGGTGGGGCACGGTGGCGTTCTTCGCGCTGTCCACGTACGTGCTGCTGGAGCTGCGCAGGCGGCGGCCCGACGCGGGCTGCGGCTGCTTCGGCGAGGTGAGCTCGGCCCCGGTCGGGCTGCGCTCGATCGGCCGCACGGTGGTGCTCACCGGCATGGCGGTGATGACGGTGTGGGCTCCGGTGTCGGGCTGGGCGTCGGTGTCCCACGTGTCGTGGTACGCCGCCGCCGGCGTGGCCCTGCTCGTGCTGCTGTCGCCCGAGGTGGAGGAGCTGATCGACCGCGTACGCTTCCGCGCCCCCTGCGAGCAGCGCCGCGGCCCCGCCGAGTCGGTCACCCTGTCGCGGCTCAGGTCGAGCGGCGTCTGGCGGGCCAACCGGGCGGAGCTGGTGTCGGCGCAGCCGTACGACAGCTGGCGGGAGCTGTGCTGGCGCTTCTTCGCCTTCCGCAACAACGACGGCGACGACGTGGTCTTCGCGGTCTATCTCAGCGGGCGGCGCCCGGCGGTGCGAATGGCCGTGGTCAGCGCGCAGGACAGCGAGCCTCTCGCGGAATATACGCCAGTATCGGCCTGACGCTAGACAGCGTTAGATTTCGCTCGACAGGCATGGCGATATAGCTCTATTGGGCTGTCTAGCTTCCCCACTAGACAGCCCAATAGAGGTCTAGGGGCGTCGCTCAGATGGGCTGAGCACGCAGGAACTTGCCGAAGTGCGGCACCGTGAACGCGATCTGGCCGCGCTCGGCGCTGTAGATGAGCCCTTTCTTGATGAGGCTGTCGCGGGCCGGCGAGAGGCTGGACGGCTTGCGCCCGAGCGCGTCGGCCACCTCGGCGGTGGCCACCGGCTCGTCGCCGATCTGCGCCATGGCGTGCATGTAGTCGCGCTCGGCCGGGGTGGCGCGCTCGTAGCGGCTGCCGAAGAAGCCGACCGCGAGCTCTTCCTCGGCCTCGGGCGCGGAGACCTTGACGTCTTCGAGGGTGATGGGGCTGCGCGGCGCGAGGTCCCAGGCGACCTTGCCGTAGGCCTGCACGAAGTAGGGATAACCGTCGGCGGCCTCGTAGAGGGCGTCGAGGGCCTCCTGGGTGAACTCCACCTCCTCCTCGCGGGCCGGCAGGATCAGCGCCAGGTCGGCCGCCTCACGGTCGAGCTTGTCGATGCGCGCGTAGCGGAAGAGCCGCTCGGAATAGCTCTTGCTCGCCGACAGCACGCTGGGCAGGTGCGGCAGCCCGGCGCCCACCACGATCAGCGGCCCGCCCGACTGTGACAGCTCGTGGCAGGCCGCGCAGAGCGCGGAGACGTCGGCGGGCTGCACGTCCTGCATCTCGTCGATGAACAGCGCGATGCCCACCCCCAGGTCGGTGGCCACGCTCGCCGCGTCGACGAAAAGCTCGGTGAGGTCGATCTCCAGGTCACCCGAGTCGGCGCGCCCGCGGCTGGCGGGCACCTCGATGCCGGGCGACCAGTGGGAGGTGCCCTTGGCCGCGGACGGGTCGCGCATCGCGAACGCCTTGAGCACGCCGAGGAACTCCTCGATGCGCTCGGGCGCGCGGTGGCGCGGAGCCAGCTCGCGGATGGCCATGTGGAGGGCGGCGGCCACCGGCCGCCTGATCGACTGGTCGGGCCGGGCCTCGATCTTGCCCGTGCCCCACAGCCGCTGCATGGCCATGGACTTGAACGTGTTGAGCAGGACGGTCTTGCCCACTCCCCGCAGGCCGGTCACGACCATGCTGCGCTCGGGACGGCCGCGGGCCACCCGCTCCAGCACGACCTCGAACTGCTGGAGCTCGCGATCGCGCCCGGCGAGCTCCGGCGGGCGCTGCCCGGCGCCGGGAGCATAGGGGTTTCGCACAGGGTCCACGCTCTCGGACTTTATTGCCGGATATAGCGGCCGTCTTAGATTTGGGAAGAAAGTGCTACGGCGTGTCCGAGCAGGGGCGGGCGCGAGCACCGTCATCGGACACACCCCCTCTCACCAGGCCGAACCTCTGTTCGATTGCGGTACCTAGAACTGTAGCGCGGACTCGAACACCTATGCGATGGTTTCGAGTAAAGATCTTGGGAACACCAGGAGCCCCCGGTCATCCCGGCGCCGATCCGGGCGCGTCGCGCTCCGGTGAGAAGTTGGCAGCCGTCCCGCCCTGGCAATAGCGTTCGTGGCCATGCGGACCTTCGCGAACGTACAGGAACTCAAGGCGGCCGTCGGCGAGACGTTCGGCCCCACGGAGTGGCGCACCATCACCCAGGAGCAGGTCGACACCTTCGCCGACGCCACCGACGACCACCAGTGGATCCACGTCGACGTGGAGCGGGCCAAGGAGGGGCCGTTCGGCGGCACGATCGCCCACGGCTACCTGACGCTGTCGCTGCTGCCGTCGTTCATGTTCTCGCTGGTCAAGGTCGAGGGCATCGCGATGGGCGTCAACTTCGGGCTCAACAAGGTGCGCTTCCCCAGGCCGGTGCCGGTGGGCGCGCGGGTGCGCGCGGTCGGCGAGCTGACCGACGTCAAGGGCACCCCGGCCGGCTATCTGTCCACCCTGAAGATGACGATCGAGATCGAGGGCGAGAAGCGGCCGGCCTGCGTCGCCGAGACCCTCAGCCTGTACGTCCCCGCCGAGTGACCGCTCAGAGCAGTCCCGCGACGATCGCGGCCAGCGCGGCCAGTCCGATGAGCCCGAGGTAGGCCAGCACGAGCCGGGTGTCCCTGAGGAAGCACTTGCTCCTGGACAGCCCCGCTCGCCTGGCCCGCCAATAACCGGCGAACCCGAGCACCGCGAATCCCAGCACCGCCCACGGCCCGAGCAGCCAGGCGAGCAGCGCGACCGTCGCGTACACGCACAGGCGCAGCGGATCGTACGGCTGCTCCTCTCCGCTCTGCCGGGTCACCGCGCCACCGCCGAGAGCCGCTGGCGCGAGAGCTGCGGCCACGCCTGCACCGCGCAGAACGGCGCGCACTGGTCCTGCTCGGCGCGCGTCCCCACGTGCACGCAGCACTGTGTGAGCCGTTCCTCGATCATGGTCGACAGGTCCATGAACGGCTTGACCGTGATCCGCACCACCCGCTCGCCCAGCATCCTGCGCAGCTTCTTCCGCCTGCCCGGCAGCGCCGACGAGGCCAGCGTGAGCAGGGTGGAGACGCCGAGGTCGCAGTTCTCGCAGATGGTCCGCCACACGTCGCCGATCTGCGGATGCGACAGCGACGACTGCTCCGACAGCAGCCCGAGCAGCGACTCCTGGACGGCCATGCGCAGCTCGCGCGGGATGTCGGTGTCGGCGATGCGGTTGGAGACCAGGCCGAGGTTCGCCTTGAGCCGGTCGTGGCCGATCAACGCCGTCAGCGAACGCCACTGCTTCGCGTCGTCACGGATCAGGTAGCCGACCGAGCAGCAGTGGGGGTGCGAGCAGGGCAGCGCGGTCAGGTCGCGCCAGGTCACCAGCCCGTCGGTCTGCGGGCCGAGGCGCTTGAGCACGCCGGTGTGGGTGAGGCGGTCGTTCGGGTCGATGGCGCCCGACCTGCCGGAGCCGAACAGGGGTTGCAGGGAGACGCCCCCGACGTACGGGGTGTCCAGGGCCAGGCGTACGACGTCGCCGATCTCCCCGTCGTTCACCCCGAGCGCGGCGGTCATGACGAGCGTGGTGAAGATCTCGCGCTCCGACAGCCGGCGTACGGCGTCCGCCTTGATCCTCGTCAGGTCGCCGCCGCGGTGGTGCCTGGACGCCTCGGCCGACGTGCCGTCGTACTGGAGGTAGACCTCCACCCGCTCCCTGTGCTCGGTGAGCAGGTCGAGCAGGGAGTCGTCCTTGGCGATGAGCACGCCGTTGGTGTTGATGAGGATGCGGGTGACCGGGCGGGCGGTCAGCTCGGCGAGCAGAGTCTTGAGCTCGGGGTGGAGCGTGGGCTCGCCGCCGCTGAGCATGAGGACGTCGAGCTTGCCGTTCTCGCGCTGGAGCCGCTGGTCGACGTTGGCCAGTACGTCCGCGACCGGGACGACGCCGCTCAGGTCGGGTGAGCTGTCGGCGAAGCAGGTGGGGCAGCGCAGGTTGCAGGTCTCGGCGATGTCCTCCAGGAGGATGCAGGTGTGCTGGGTCTGCATCTCGGGGAGGCCGTGGAGGTAGGCGGAGGGGATGGGCCGGAAATTACCCGACATGTCGGGTATGTGCTGCTTTGTGGGGGCGGTCCATTCCTCCAGGTACGCGAGGATCTCCGGGTCCTCGTCGTACAGCGTGCTGATCAACCCGTGCTCGCGGCAGCCGCGTTCGAGCCAGACCCGGCCGTCCCGCTCGGCCAGGTAGCCGCTCAGCCGCTCGACCTCCTCCAGGTCGCGGCCATGGCATTTCGGGCAGAACGCGTTCACGTACCGCAGGATCCGGTCGCCGCGCAGCCCCATCCCAGCACTCATGTCATGACCTTCCGCTCGAAAAGGGCATCGTAGTAACCGCGCCGCCACCCGTACGCGAGCCGGATCCCCAGCAGCACCAGCCCCGGCAGGAGGAACCACTGGGGTCTGGTGAGGTCGAGCCACACCGTCTCGTTCGCCCTCGTGAACTCGACGAGGAAGCGGAAGGCCGCGTACCCCGCCAGGTAGAGCGTGAACAGCTCCCCCGGCTGCGTCATCCGCCTGCGCGCCCAGCGCAACGCCACGAACGCGGCGAGCTGGAAGATGATCTCGTAGATGAACGACGGGTGCATGGCCTCGCCGGTCAGGCATCCCGGGCATTCCGGAGTGGTCGCCGGCGCGTGCACGCCCCACGGCAGGTCCGTCGGGCGTCCCGGCGCCTCGGTCAGGTGGCAGCCGATGCGGCCCACCGCCATGCCGAGCGCCACCGCGGGGGCGAACAGGTCGCCCGTGCGCTCCTTGTAGCCGATGATCCGCTTGGCGATCAGCACGCCGACGTACGCGCCGGTCAGGCCGCCCAGGATGCTGCGGGAGCCGTACAGCCAGAGGTCCTTGAGGTCCAGCGTCTCCATCCAGCCCGCCAGCCGCATCCCGATCGCCCCGCCGACCAGGGCGCCGGCCACCGCGACCAGCGACTGCTCGTTCAGCGCGCCCCTGCCGCGCGCCTCCCTGACGAACACGACCGCGGCCACCAGCACGCCGAGGCCGACGAAGATCTCGTGGTACGGCATGTCAGGTGTACAGACCCGGGTTGAGTCCCGTACAGAAGCCCGCCGACAGGATCGACCACAACGCCCAGCCGATCATCAGGCCCAATCCTGTGCCTCTCGCCCACGGCTTGCGGACGAAGCACAACCCGATGCCCGCCACCAGGCCCACCGCGGCCAGGACCACTGTGCCGGCGATGACGTAGGGGTTGGAGCTGCCCTGGGCGCTGATGGCGGCGAAGAAGACGAAGAAGCCGATGAGGGCGTTGAGGACGCTGTAGACGGCCAGGCCGGCGAAGAAGAAGGCGACCACGACGCCGGTGGTGTTGGTGGTGGTGGGTGGGGGTGGTGGGGGGCCGAACGTGGGTGGCGGGTACTGGCCGCCCGGCGGCGGCCCCCCGTAGGGGCCCTGGGGCTGGCCTGGATACGACTGCTGGCCCCCGTGCGGTGGCTGGCCTGCGTACGGTGGCTGGCCTGCGTGCGGTGGCTGGCCCCCGTGCGGTGGCTGGTTCGTGTACGGCGGCTGGGTCCCGTAGGGCGGCTGGGCGTGCGGTGGTTGGCCTTGATGGGGCGCTGCGGGTCCGTAGGGTGCTTGCCCGGGGAAGCCGCCCTCGTACAAGGGGCCGCTTTGCGGGGGCGGTTGCTGGGAGGGCAAGGGGTAGGGGGTGTCGGGCGCCACGAACGTCGGCCGCCCAGCCCCCGAAGGCGCCTGCTCCCCAGAAACGCCCCCTTGCCCCGGCGCCCCTTGCCCCGGCACCCCTTGCCCCGGCACCCCTTGCCCCGGCACCCCTTGAGCCGGCGCCCCTTGAGCCGGCGCCCCTTGAGCCGGCGCGCCCTGATCGGACGTGCCTTGGCCGGTCGGCGGCTTCGTACCAGATGCCTCTTCGTCCGGGACCGCCATCGGCTGGGGGACACCTGACGGCGGCGGAATGGCGATGGGCTTACCGGTGGGCGGCGGCATCATCACCGGCCTGCCGCTGGGAGGCGGCGGCACCGGCTGCCCACCGGACGGCTCGGCGCTGGGCGGCACGCCGACCGACTCCCCGGTCGGAGGCGGCAGGAACTGCGGCTCCCCACCCTGCGCGATCTCCTCCTCAGACGTCGCGTCCTCCAGCCCCGGCTTCGGCGTCTCGGGCTCCTCAGCAGGCCCCGGCGGCGGTGTCGTGGTCATCGGCTCGGTCCACCCCCTTGGTCGTCATGATCGATCCCATCACGACGGCGACGAGCGCGTACCGCATCGAGAGGGATGCCGACGACGACCCGGACAGCAACGACAAAACGCTCACCCCGAACACCCTATGGCCCAGCACCCCACCTACCCCGTCACACGCCCTCCGAGTAATAGATCGCGGCCTGCACCCGGCTCTTCAGCCCCAGCTTGTTGAGCACACGGCTCACGTGCGTCTTGGTCGTGGCCTCCGCCATGTCGAGTTCCCTGGCGATCTCGGCATTGGACATCCCTCTGGCGATGCAGGCCAGCACCTCACGTTCGCGAGGCGTCAGGGCGTCGAGACCGGCGGCGCTCTCGGCCCGGCGTACCGGCGCCTGCTCGGCGAACGCCGAGATCAGCTTCCGCGTCACCCCTGGCGAGATGAGCCCGTCGCCGCGAGCCACCACGCGTACGGCCTCGACCAGGGAATCGGCGTCGGTGTTCTTCAACAGGAACCCGGCCGCCCCGGCCCGCAACGCGCCGAACACGTACTCGTCCACGTCGAACGTCGTGAGGATCAGCACGTCACAGACCCCCGCCAGCTCGCGGGTGGCGGAGATGCCGTCGAGGCGCGGCATCCGTACGTCCATCAACACGACGTCCGGCCGCAGCTCCCGAGCCATGGCCACGGCCTCGACCCCGTCGGCGGCCTCGCCCACGACCTCGATGTCCGCGGCCCCGCCCAGGATCAGCACGATGCCGACCCGCACCGCCGCATGATCATCAGCGACCAGCACCCGAATAGCCACCATGAACCTCCGCCGAGACCCGAAGCCAATCCCTTACCGACCAAGAGCCGGCACGTCGTCCGTACCGGCCTCCGCGGGCAGCACCGCGACCACCCGCCACACCCCGTCGTCCCCCGCCGCCGCCGGACCTGCCTCGAAGGTGCCGCCGACCAGCACCGTCCGCTCCTGCATGCCGACCAGCCCCGCCCCGGCCCCCGGCAGCCCCTCGACCCCCCTCGGCCGCCTTCCGCCGACCCGGTTCTCCACCCGCACGGAAACCCTTTCGTCCTCGTAGGCGATCCGCACCAGCACGGGCGACTCCCCGTGCTTCATCGCGTTGGTGAGCGCCTCCTGCAGAATCCGGTAACCGGCCAGATCGACCGCCGCAGGCAGCTCCCGTACGTCCCCCTCGACCTGCAGGTCCACGTCCATCCCTGCCCGCCGGACCCTCTCCACCAGGCTCTCCGCGTCGGCCAGCCGGGGCCGCGTGGCCTCGCTCTCCCCGTCGTCTCCCTCCTGCCGCAGCAGCCCGATCATGGCCCGCATCTCGGCCATGCCCTTGACGCTGTTCTCGCGTACGGACTCCATGATCGTCCGCACCGTCGTGGCGTCGAGGTCCTTCCGGGACAGCGCGGCCGTGGACTGGATGGCGATGGCGCTGAAGTGGTTGGCGATCATGTCGTGGAGTTCGCGGGCCATGCGCGTACGCTCGGCCGAGATGGCCGCCTGCCGGTCGAGCTCGGCGAGATGCGCGACCTGCTCGGCCCGCGCCCGCTCCGCCGCCGCCCTGTCTCTCTGCTCCCGCAGCACCAGCGCCGTCGTGACCGGCGTGATGAGCACCAGCCCCGCCTGGATCCCCATGACGGTCAGCTGCCGCCAGTCGGCCATGAGGAACCAGGCCACCGCCCCCGCCACGATCGTCAGCACCGCGGTGGCGCCCAGCAGCACGCGGGCGAGGCGAGCGGGCCCGTAGAGCGCGGCGGCGTACAGGTTGTCGGTGAACAGCAGCACCGTCCCCAGGGACGGCCCCACGAACCCGTCGAACACGATCCCGGCCACCCCGAGGCCGAGCGAGACGAGCGGCGCCCGCCGCCGCACCACGATCCCGGCACAGACCAACGTCAACGGCCCCACCAGCACCCACGAGGGCACCCCGCGGGGCAGGTAGGCGTTCCCCGCGATCAGCAGCACACCGACCACGAAGGCCACCCCGGCCGCCGACACCGCTCGCAACATGCCCCCATCCCACCACCTCCCACCCCCCGCGACCTCCTGCGAAGGTCCGCCTGTGGATACACCCTTCGATGTATCCACAGCCCCGCCTCACCAGCTCCCCTGTCCACATCCGGCCATACCGATCGCGCACGTCACGGCCGAAGAAGGCCAAAGCGCCGAAGATCGGCAGCACCGTCCGGGACGGCAAGTTCGCCTTCACGGTCACCAAGACGGAGCGACGCACCCGAGTCGGCAGCGAGTTCCTCGGTGCCGAAGCACAGGGCGTGTTCCTGCTCGTCCACATCACCGTCGAGAACATCGGCGACGAGGCACAGGCCTTCACCTCCAGCGCCCAGAAGCTGTACGCCAACGGCAAGGAGTACGAAGCCGACTCCAGCGCCTCCATCTACCTGGAGGG
Organism: Nonomuraea sp. NPDC049421; assembly: GCF_040677005.1. NCBI lineage: Bacteria > Bacillati > Actinomycetota > Actinomycetes > Streptosporangiales > Streptosporangiaceae > Nonomuraea > Nonomuraea sp. NPDC049421. The sequence continues at coordinate 20,517 of NZ_JBFAQA010000054.1, read as the reverse complement.
CTCGAAGAGCTTCTACGAGAAGATCAACCCCGGCAATGCCGTACGTGGCGTCGTCCTGTTCGACATCCCCAAGAACCTGACCCCCGAGACCATCGAACTACACGACTCGATCTTTTCCGACGGCGCCCGAGTCTCCCTGTCCTGAGCCACCGAAGAACGTCTCCCGCCCCTACCCGAAGGGGGCGGGAGGCCAGCCCGGAGGCAACCGACCGCAGTGGCGACGCCGGCTCGCCCGCCGACGCAGGACGCCGACCACCCCGACCGTGACCACCTGCAAGGCCCTGGCTCCTCAAGTGAGAGCCGCGAGTCCCTGAGCGCCGATCAGACGGCTAAAAGCACCGTGCGACTCTGGTAGAGTCTTCTTGTCGCTGAGACCGAGCAGGTCAAGGCGCACAAGCTAAGCGGCCGTAGCTCAATGGATAGAGCATCTGACTACGGATCAGAAGGTTAGGGGTTCGAGTCCTCTCGGCCGCGCACAGCAGAAAGGCCCGCTACCAGGGAGATCCTGGAGCGGGCCTTCTTGTTTGTCAGGACAAAGCCGGGATCTTGCTAACACCCTTGCTAACACGGTGTCTCCTGGGTGGCTCCCGCTACTCGCCGATCGCCCGAGCGAAGACGTCCGCTGCCGACGCTTCCGCTGCGCGGATCACGTGAGCGTAGACCCTGAGAGTGATCGAGGGGTCAGCGTGGCCCAGGCGGGCCGCGACGACGTGAACGGGGACACCTGCCAGGAGGAGCGTGGTCGCGTGGATATGGCGGAGGTCGTGAAGCCTGGCGTGCGGCAGCCGGGCGTTCGGATACGCCTCGTTGCAGCGCTTGATCAGGATCGGGAAGAGTGAGCTGACGGTGTCCGGGTGCACCGGCTCGCCCCATCCGGTGGTGAACACGTGGTCACCTCCCCCGCGCCATTCGGGGCCGACCTTCAGCTTGTCGGCGGCCTGCATCTTGTGCTGGTTGCGGAGGACCTGGATCGTGCCGTCGTCCAGGCTGACGATCCGCTTCCTGCCGCTCTTGGTGGTCCCTTCTATGCGCTCACCGTCGATGAACGAGGCTGAGCCGCGGATGACAAGCTGCTTGCCGTCGAGATCCACGTCCGACCAGCGGAGGTGGAGGAGTTCGCCGCGCCGGGCACCCGTGTAGGCCGCGAGGTGGAAGAAGGCCCAGAGCCGGTGCTCGCGGGCGTGCCGGAGAAACGCCCGGAGCTGGTCTGTGGTCCAGACGGTGCCTGGCTCGCTGATCTCGCGCCGGGGGCGCTTGGCCTTCTCCACAGGGCTGGACGAGAGCAGCTCGTCGACGTTCACCGCGTCTCGGAACGCCTTCCGAAGGACGGCGTGGACGTAGTCGACTGTACGGGAGGAGAGAGGCCGCCCGTTCTTGCCGCCGCCGGCCCTGAGGTCCCGGTACAGCTTCGTGATCGTGGATGCCCTGACTGCCTGAAGCCGCAGGGTGCCAATGTTCGGCTTGACGTACCGGTCGATCATGTATCGGTAGTCGGCGAGAGTCTTGGGCTTGATCTCGACCGCGTGGGCCTCGATCCACTCGTCGAGGTACTCGCGGACAGTGATCGTGTTGCGGTCGACGTACTCGCCGCGGCGGGCCTTGACGCGCGCTTCGTCGCGATCCGCCTTCGCGTCGTCCTCAGTGGCGAAGCCGCCCACCCATCGCGGCTTGCTCTCGCCTGTCTCAGCGTCTCGAACCCTGATCACGTATGACCAGGTGGTACCACGCTTCATGACGCCGTCGCGCAGTTTGGCCGCCTGCTTCTTGCGGGGTTGCTCATCTGGGGTGCCGACCAGTGTCTTGGTCATACGGCGATCTCCTTCCTGGCCAGTTGGGTGATGTAGTCGGTGAGAGCGGAGACGGGGATGCGGCGGGAGCCGTCGATGCGGATGGAGTTGACAGCGCCAGCGGCGAGCAGTTGGTAGAGCTTGCTGCGGGAAATGGCGAGGGCCTCGGCAGCCTCAGGGACGGTGAGGAGAAGCCGGGTCATGGGCGGCTCCCTGGGATCTCAGGCAGCGATGTCCCGGTGATGGCGGCGACGAGGAGTTGGTCGCCAACGGCGTAGCCCTTGCCCGCGTACTTCCATTCGCTGATGACGAGAACGGTGTCTTCGTCGAAGAGAGGGAGGCGGCCGGTGGTGATGTCGTTGTCGCGGGCGTGGGTTTCTCGGTCGGTGCGGATGTCGCCGAGGGTGGTGGAGTAATGGCGGGAGCGGGTGGAGAAGTGGCCGCGGAAGCCGAGCATGTGGGCCCAGTTGGCGAGGCGGAGTTCGGCGAGGTCGGGTTCGGCGCCGAGGCGCTGGCAGGTGGTGATGAGGCGGCGGGCGTGGTCGCGCAGGTTGTAGGCGTCGAGGTTGTCGAGTGGGTTGATGCGGCGGTCGAGGGTGCCAACGCATTCGGCGGCTTTGGTGGCGTACTTGGCGATGTAGCCAGCCACAGCTTGGTCGGTGAGGTCGCCGTTAAGGGTGATGGGGCGGATGTCGAGCTGGTCGCCCCAGCGCAGGACTCGTTCGGGCTGGTCTGCGTATGCGGGGGCTTTGGCGGAGACGGCCTTGGCCGCGTGCTGGATGGCTTGGGTGAGCGCGTCGGCGGTGGCCCAGGGGGGTGGTGGTGCGTCGGGGCCGCCGTGGCCGTCGAGGCGGATGATGGCGTGGAAGTGGACGACGCCTCGCCGCTGGTATTCGGCGACCTTGGCGAAGGAGAGGGTGAGGTGGTGGCGAAGTTCCTTGAGGAGCAGGCCGCCGAGTTTGGCCAGGTGACGGCGTACGGAGTCGGCGAAGCGCTTCCACAGCAGCGGTGCCAGGGCGTTGAACAGGACAGAGCCGGTGTAGTCGTAGCAGTCCGGGCAGAGCGGTTCGCCCAGGCGCGGATCGTCTTTGCTGTGGCGAGCAGTGCAGGACATGACGCGGCCATGCGGGCACGTAGCGGCGTTGCGGCGGGCATGACAGGGCCGGACCTTACTGTTCTTTTCCTGCCGTGCATGGACCGCTCCAAAGCTGGGTGCGGTGAGGGTGACGAACAGGGTGGGATGGGTCGTGACCGTGTCCGGGACGCCCTTGCCGCCGACGAGGCCGGCACGGATGAGGTGGTAGGTGTCGGCGCGGTAGGTCTCGGCGCAGGCGGGGCAGCGGGAGGCGCGGCGGGTCTTGCACGGGACGCGCAGGATGCCGTCGGGCTCGTGCTTGGTGGTGTAGCGGTGCAGGAGCTGGCCGGTGGCGCGGTCGTAGTGGTCGACCTTGCCGCGTAGGTGGATGGGCTGGCGGCAGCCTCCGGTGTTGCGGACCTGAGCGGCCCAGCGGTCGTAGTCGGGGTGGTTGAGTCGGGCGATCATGCCCGCTTTGGCGTGCGCGGTGGCGTGGGTTGTGGGCAAGATGGTGTCCTCCTTTCGCTCGTTGGGGTGAAGGGATGGCCCTCGACCTGGCAGTCGTCTTGGCGGATGTGCGGCCAGGCCGGGGGCACTGCGCGTTTATGCGCCGTGGTTGTCGATGCCGGTGCCGTCGCAGTCGCGGCAGCGGGCGTCGTCGGGGTCGATGCCGGTGCCGTTGCAGGTGCAACAGCAGTAGTGGATCACCTCGTTCATCTGGGCGGCTTCCGGTCGCGGGCGGTGGTGAGGTAGACGCGCCAGTGGTGGGGGCGGGCGCGGTCGGGGTGGGCGCGTGAGACGCCGATGACGGTGAAGTGCAGGCGTAGGCGGAACAGGGCGTCGACGATCTCGGCTCGGGTGCCGTCGATGCGGATACGCACGGTCGGTTCTCCTGTTCAAGAGGCGGGTTCGATGCAGCCGCGGTAGCTGGTTTCGGCGTCGTAGCGGGCGCGGGCGGCGGCCAGGATGGCGACGGCGCGGTATTCGACCGGGCCGAACAGGCGCGAGGTGGCGTGGTGGTCGTACGGGGAGTCCTCGTGGTCGATCTCCGAGTCGAGGAGAGCGGCGATCTGGTCGATCTGGGCGCGCTGGTCGGCGTCGCTGCCCTGGCCGGGGAAGTGGTGGACGGTGACGCTGGGCGGGACGGGGACATCGGGGTGGGTTTCGAGGAAGGCGGCCAAATCGAGCAGGCCGTTGATGAAAGCGGTGCGGTGGGTGACGGTCATTGGTCGGTTCTCCTTTCAAGCGGTGCGCAAGGCGCGTAGAAGGTCGGAGGCGAGTTGGCTGGACACGCCCAGGTGGGTGCGTAGGGCGTCGCAGGTGATGGGCTTGCCGTGTTTGGCGTGGTGGTCGTCGGCGACACGGCGGGCGTAGTCGACGAGCGCGGGCGCGAGGTCACCGTTCCGTTCTTGCTGGGCGCGGTCCTCGTCCTGGGCATGGTGTGGGACAAGTTCCGGGGTCGCGGACGAGGCCAGAACGGACGACGACGAGGCCACTGACGTGACGGACGGTTCGGGCCCCGCCGCACGGCGTTCGAGCATCGAGATGGCGATGAGGAAGGCGGCGGCCGGGGTGGCGGCGGTGATCCAGCCCCAGACGGTCGGGTCGGCTTGAGCGAGGTTGGCGGCCAGAGACAGGACGATGCCGCCGGTCAGGACGAGGACGGGCCAGGAGAGGCGGCCGGGCCGGGGTCGGCCGGTCTTCTTGTCGCGTTGGCGTTCGCGGGCGGCCATGACGCAGGTCAGGTCGATGCAGACGGCGACGGCCCAGGACATCCAGCCGGTCTGGCCGTGCTGGCTGGCGGTGTCGCGGATGTGGGTGAACGATCCGGCACCCGCGATGGCGGCCAGGACGAGGACTGGCCCAGTGTCGAGTAGTCGGCAGGCGAAGCGTCGCATCGTTCCTCCCTTCGTGGTTCAGGCGTTGATGGCCTGCGGGAGGTGGGCGGTGATCTCGTCCCAGGCGGGGGCGAGGTGGGCGTGGGTGCGGGCGGCGTGTTCGGCTGTCTGCTCGGTGACGTAGAAGGAGCGGGCGCGGTACCACTGACCGTCCTGGGAGGCGACGATGGCGACGCCGGGTGTCTCGGCGGCGATGGCGCGGGCGGAGACCAGGGCGGCGGGGTCGAGGTCGCCGAGCGTCATGGTGGCGGTCTCTGGGTCGTTGACCCGGTGGCAGATGCGTCCGGAGCACTGGGCGCGCAGGGCGGTGACACCGGGGCCGAGGTCGGAGCCGATCCTTTGGCCGCAGCAGAACAGGTAGATGCCGAACGCGCGCCCGAGTTGGGCCACGCGCAGGAGCGCGGTTGACGTTTTGGCGATCTCGTCCTTCTCGGACTTGTCGGCCATCAGGTAGAGCTCGGCCAGCTCGTCGACCAGGACGACGGCCGGGACCGGGCGGACGCCGGGCGGGAGTTGCCAGATGTTGCGGGCGCCGGCCTGGCGGCACAGCCCCATCCGGTCGATCATCAGCGCGACCAAGTCATCCAGGAGGCCGACGGACTCGGCCCGTGAGGTGGCCAGCGCCGATAGCCGCGGGCTGTATGGGGTGAACTCCACTCCGCCTTTGAGGTCGAAGCCGACCAGGGCGACCGGTTGCGGGGCGAGACCGACGATGAGCGCGTTGGCCAGGTTGGACTTGCCGGACTGGGTGGCCCCCGCGTTGATCCAGTGCGGCACGGTACGGAAGTCGATGATCCACGGTTTGCCGGTCTCCAGCCGCCCCACGGTCACCTTGAGCAGCTCAGGCGAAGGCTGGAGTTCGTCCACTTTCACCAGCGGGTCGCGCATGGTCGCCATGAGGACGACCCGGCCCGGCCCAGGCGAGGACACCCGGATGGCGTGGACGCCCCAGGAGTGGGCCAGCCGTTCGGCAGCGTCGGCGTAGTCGCCAGGTGTCTGGCCTTCCAGGGTGTGGATGGTGACGCGCCAGCCGTGCCGGGTCGGCAGGGGCAGCCACATGAATGGTTTGGTGTCCACGGCGATGCGCTGCCACTTGCGCCGGACGCGGACGACGCCGGTGGAGGCGACCAGGCCGGGGACGGTGGTGAACCAGAAGCGCTGCCGCTTCTTGGTCAGGCCGCAGCCGAGGGCGACCCGCCGCCACGAGGCCCGTACCGACAGGGCGACGAGCGGGAAGCCGAGCGCGAGCCAGAAGGACGGGTGGTGGTAGCGGCGCCAGGCCCACAGCCCGGCCGCGAGGGCGGCCAGGACTGCGAGCATCTGCAGCGCGTCATGCATCGGCCGTCTCCTTGATGGGGAGCAGGGCGTTGGCGCGGTAGGCGATGCCCCATCGGCCGGCGATTTCCCAGACGTAGCCGAGCAGGCCGATGGCGTTGACCTGGTCGCCGACGGTGATGGGCGGTTCGCCGGTGATGCCGATCTTGACGAGTTCGATCCGGCCGAACTCGTCCTCGACGGAGACAGTGACCTCGTAGACGGTGTTGCCGTTCTTGTCGGTCTTGATCTCGCCGGTGTCCTTGTTGAGCACTCGCGGGCGCGGGCCCTTGACGCAGGTGATGGCGAGCTTGCTGACATCCACAGGGATCGGGACGGAACGCATGGGCTGTGACCTCCTCTTTCGTCGTTCACCAACATAGTTAACCTAGTTGGCTTGGTTGTCAACGTCTTCTCGGTTGGCTTGGTTGAACTTTCGTGATGTGATGGATGGCGATGGTCCGCAACACCGGGCGCCCCGGCTACCTCCAGATCGCCGACGATCTCCGCGTGCAGATCCAAGGCGGTTCTCTCGCGCCCGGAACCCCGCTGCCCTCCACCGCCCAACTCGCCGAGCAGTACGACGCCTCGCTGAGCGTGGTGAAGATGGCCGTCGGCATCCTGCGCAATGAAGGCCTCGTGATCGGCCAGCAGGGCAAGGGCGTCTTCGTCCGCGACGCCGACGAGCGCCCCGCCGGCGACGAGCAGGCCGACCTGGCCGAGCTGCGCGCCACCGTGCGGGACCTGTCGGTACGGCTGGCGAAGGTCGAGGAGCAGTTGGCTACGTCCACGTCACGCCGTCCCGGACGTAGCAGCCAGTAACCTTCCGCGCCAGCGAGGCCGCAGCCCCGCCGGAGTGCCTGCGCAGGCTCAGGGCCTTGTCCTGGCGGCGGATGCCGACCAGGACCATCACGTAGCCGACCAGCACGGTGGCACTGAGCAGGACGGCGATGATCAGCGGAAGCCAGCTCACGTCCAGCTCACCCCCATCGCGGCCGCAGCGCGGGGACCGCGCGGGGGACGCCTGGTCTCGCTCCGCCGCCGGTTGCGCCGGTTCCTGGCCCGCTCCTTACGCGCCCACCGGCTGCGCGCCAGGCACTTGGAGCATCGGGTCTGCCCCTCGGTCAGGGCGTTGCCGCACTCGCAGGCGGGCGTCTCGCCGGGGATGGTGATCTCGTTGATCATTGCTGCATCTCCGCCTTCGGTTGCTGCCGTTGTGGCGTTGTGCAACCGAGAATGCGACGCAGAGTCAGGACGAGATCACTACACGACGGGACATGTTCAAGACGTCCGGCCTACGATGGCCAGGTCCCCGGACGTCCTTGGGAGCAGGTGAGATGGCGAACGAACGGCTACGCGCGGCGCTGTTGCAGAAGGGCGCGAGCATCGCGGACCTGGCCGAGGCGATCGAGGTCGATCCCAAGACCGTCGAGCGGTGGATCACCAAGGGCCGCGAGCCGTACAGAAAGCACCGCTTTGCCACGGCCTCCTACCTGGGCGTGGACGAGACCTACCTGTGGCCGCAGGCCCTCTCTCGCGAACAGGTGGTCGCCGCGTCCGAGAGCGAGGTCCTGGCGATCTACCCGCACCGGTGGGCCGTGCCGCGGGACGCGTGGGGACGTCTGTTCACCGCCGCGTCCGAGGAGATCGGCGTCCTGGTCTACAGCGGGTTGTTCCTCGCCGACGACGCCGCGATGGTGCGCCTGCTCGGGGAGAAGGCGCGTGCGGGCGTCCGGGTGCGCATCCTGCTCGGCGACCCGGACTGCGCCGAGGTCGCTCAGCGCGGTCAGGACGAGGGTGTGGGGGACGGCATGGCCTCGCAGATCCGTACCGCTCTGGTGCTCTACCGGCCGCTGTTCGGCCTGGACAACTTCGAGCTGCGGCTGCATCAGACGATCCTGTACAACTCGATCTACCGGGCCGATGACGACTACCTGGTCAACATGCACGTGTACGGCATGCGCGCCGGGAACGCCCCCGTGCTCCATCTGCGTCGGGTGGCCGGTGGGGAGATGGTCACCACCTACGCCGACAGCTTCGAGAAGGTCTGGGCCGCAGCCGTCCCGGTGGAGTCCTGACCATGGCCAAGCGCATCGACTTCTACGACGACCCCGCCGCGCCCGCGCCGAACAGCCTGGTCCCGTCCGTGAACGTCATCGTCACCAACACGGCCGGGGACGTCCTGGTGATCCGCCGCAGCGACAACGACAACTGGGCCGTGCCCGGCGGCGCCGTCGACCTCGGCGAGTCCATCCCCGCGGCGGCCGTCCGCGAGACGGCCGAGGAGACCGGCATCACGTGTGAGATCACCGGCCTGGTCGGCACCTACAGCGACCCTCGGCACGTGATCCTCTACACCTCCAACGGTGAGGCCCGCCAAGAGTTCTCCATCGTCCTGACCGGCCGCGCCATCGAGGGCGAGCCGACCCCGAGCGAGGAGTCCCGAGAGGTCCGCTGGGTACCCCGGAACGAGATCATGTCGCTGCCCATGGACCCGTCGATGCGAATGCGGATCGAGCACTACCTAACCGGCGCCGGCCTGCCGCACATCGGATAGCGCGGCCTCCACCGACCGCACCGACGACACGATGCACGGCGTGGCATCCGTAATCGACCTGCTGACCACATGCTCGGGCCCGTACCGCGAATGGATCTCGGCCAACCGGTCGAGGACGTCCAAGTGCCGGCCGTCCGGGCCGGTGGTCATGTCGCAGTAGGTGAGCGCTCTAGCCAGGTCTGGCCGTTCCTGGTCGAACTCCTTGACCAGGACATCGAACAGGTCCCGCTGCCGGGCCTCGTTGTCCGCACATGAGTGATAGGCCACCAGACGGCACAGCCGCTCATCCGCCCTGGCCACGTCGCGCAGATAGCGGGCACCGTCGAGCTGATGCATGCCGGTGTCCACGAGGTCCGGGGCGTACCCGATGTCATGCAACAGACAGGCGGCTATCAACGTGTCGGTGTCCGCACCGAGCACCGCAGCCAAGGACTCGGCCCGCTCGGCAACCCCCTGGGTGTGTGCCCACCGCCGGGGCAACGTCGTCTCCAGCAGGTCCTTGGCCAGGCCATATGCCCATTCGGTATGTCCCACGTGCCTCACGATAGGCACGAAATCCGGTGCAAAACGCCGTGAGGCGGTTAGACGTCCTGGGACGTCTTCCCCGTCGGCGGTTCATGCCGGACGAACCTCCCCCGCCCCTGCTCCGTCACGATCAGGCCTTCTCGTTCCAGCACGGCCATCGCCTGCCGCACGGTGTTGCGCGAGATCGTGAGCTCCCGCTGAAGCTTGGCCTCGCTGGGCAATGCCGCACCTGGAGCGAGGTCACCCCGCTCGATCTGCTCACGCAGCAATGCGGCAACCACCTGATAGCGGTACGGGACGGCCGTATCTTCCCCGGCGGCCACGCGTCCCTTGGACGGAACCGTGACCAGCAACCCCTCCTCCTCCAGGATCGCCAGCCCACGCCGCACCGTGTTGCGCGCCACCCCGAACTCCCGGCACAGCTCCGCCTCCGAGGGCAGCGCCTGACCCGGAGCGAACTCACCCGACCGGAAACGCTCCCGCATCCGATCAGCGATCTGGACGTACACCCGCCCGCCGGTCAGCCACCGCCCCGTAGCCACAGGTCTAGCCGCGGTAGGCATCGAGCAGCTTGTTCAGATCGACGGTGAGCTCTCCCTGCTCCCCGTCCGCCCACCCCTTCTGCGCGGCCTCCTCGATCCGGTCCACCGCGACGGCCATCTGCAGAAACGACACCCTCTCGTCCTGCTGATCACCCCAGTAGAACCAGCAGAACGGCAGGTGCACGAACACCCGCCGCACCCGGCACCGGCTGTCGGTCACATCCAGCGCCGGCCGCCCGTCCTGGGTGACGACCAACACGTGCGTGACGCCCCGCGCGCCGAGCTGCTCGCCCAGCGCGACCAGCAGCCGCTCCGCGTACGCCCGCTGCTGCTCCTTGATGGCCTGACTCTTGCGCACCCTCGTCCTCCCTGACGTCTCGTGCGGTTCCGTACGTCGAGCTTCGCCCCGAGGCCAGGGGCGGGAACACCGCAACTTGGGGACGTCTAGGGACGTCTGATGCTAACGTCGCAGCACAGGGTCGTTCTGCGAGAGGAGCAGCCCGGTCATGAACAACAACCTCCGCTACGCACTGGCCGCCGCCCGGCTCAACCCCACCGATGTTGCCGCCGCCCTGGCCGTCGACCCCAAAACCGTCAGCCGCTGGCTCAACGGCCGCACCCCCTACCCTCGGCACCGCTGGGCCGTCGCCGACCTCCTCAACGTTGACGAAGCCGACCTATGGCCAGAATCCGCCCCGAGAGGCCAGGCACTCGCCGACGGCGTACAGGCGATCTACCCCCACCGCTGGGCCATCCCACAGACCGTCTGGCGCAACCTCTTCAATAGCGCCAACGAAGAGATCGACATCCTCGCCTACAGCGCCTTGTTCCTCGCAGAAGACCATGCCACCCTGCGCATCCTCACCGAACGAGCCCAGACCGGCGTCAACGTCCGCATCCTCCTCGGCGACCCCGAAGCCCCGGAAATCGCCACACGCGGAGCCAACGAAGGGATCGGATCCGAGGTGATGGCAGCCCGGGTCAAGAACGCGCTCACGCTGTACTGGCCGCTAATCGACGTCCCCGGCATCGAAATCCGACTCCACTGCACGGTGCTCTACAACTCCATCTACCGCGCAGACGATCAGCTACTGATCAACACCCACGCCTACGGCACCCCAGCAGCCAACGCCCCTGTCATGCACCTCAACCGGACGGAGGACCAGGGGCCGGCAAGCACGTACCTGACCAGCTTCAACCGCATTTGGACCGTGGCCCAGCGCCGCGACAAGTAACCCAAGCCTCACCAGACACAGCTTCGGCCAGGTGTCTAGTCCCATGAGATGCCTGACGTTTCTGTCCCACGACATCGGCGACAGGTGATCTAGGAAACATGGCCGACCTTGTACGGCCGATGAGCTTTGACGTTGCGGACCGGAAGATCGGTGGTGCGGTGCACCGTGCGCGGCCCCTCGTCCAGATCGATGGTCAGCGTGGTGTCGCTGACGTGCACCGTGACGACCCGGCCGACATACAGCCGGCCGAGGGAGACTCTCTGCCGGGTCACCATGATCACACCGAAGGCGTTCGCGCGGCGCTGCACCGTGACCGGTGACCGCTCCGGCACCGGCGGCGGACCGGCCGGGCGAGCACCACGCAACTGCAGGCACTTGGCCCAAATCAGCGGATTCGGCCGGACCCGCAGCAGCTGCCGGGACTCAGGATCGAGGAACATCAGCGTGTTCTCCTCGATCCGGATGGTGACCCGGCGCCCGCCCAGGATCTCCGCGGCCAGCAGATACCGGCCGGCCAGACTGACCATGCCGTACTTGTTCACCGTCCGCTCGATCTCCACCACCGCATCGTTCTCCGCCTGCGGCAGCGGCGACGGCCCCGCCACCCGGCCACCATCGGCGAACAACCGGGCCAGATCACTGGTCGACAGATGCGAACGCAGGCTCTTCAACCGCACCCCGCCCACCAGCAGATGGATCACGTTCACATCCGCCCAGAACGTGATCACCAGACCGGCGCGGGCCGGACCCAGCCAGAACTGCTTGCCCGCCACCCCCAGATTGCCGCTGGCCGGCACCACCCGCTCGAACTCGACCGGCCCATCCGACCACGACACCGCTGGAGCCGCCGGCTGCCCGGCCACCGGCACGTCCTCGTCGCTGCTCTTCGGCTTGGGCCTTGCAGCAGCGGCGTCGGCAGGAGCCGGATCCGGCGCGGCGGTCAGGATCGCCGGCAGGCGCAACGGCAGCAACTCCCGCTCCACAGCACCCACCGGGCTGAACCGGTCAGCGGGGACCGCCATGTCCAGGCTCTGATGCGGACGGGCAGTGTTGTAATGCTCCACCCACGCATCCAGCGCTGCCTGGAAGGCGGCCAGGTCCTCGAACGGGCCGGCGTCATCCAGCAGCTCGCGGCGCAGCGTCTGGTGGAAACGCTCCACCTTGCCCGTCGTCGTCGGCGAGCGCGGCTGCGTCAGCCGATGCACGATCGCGTTGTCCCGGCAGATCCGGTCGAACAGCACCTCACCACCATGACCGAACCGCGCGGTGAACTGCTTGCCGTTGTCCGTCAGCACCTCACCCGGCGCCCCGAACGCCCGCAACGCCTCAGTGAAGGCCAAACACACGGCCCGGCCGGTGGCCCGCACCACCGCCTTGGCGATCACACAAAACCGCGAATGGTCATCCACCCCGGTGACCACCTTCACCTCACGTCCGTCGGCCAAGAACACGCCGCCGACGATGTCCATCTGCCATAACTCCATCGGCGCCTCCCGCTGCCAGCGCCGATAGATCCGCTTGCGCCGCCCCGCACCAGGCTCGATCAGCCCGTGACGCACCAGCGCTCGATACACCCCCATCCGCGACGGCGGCGGATCCACACCCCGGCGGCCGGCCTCATGCGCCAGCCGGACCGGACCCCACCGCGGATGCCGGCGCCGAAGCTCACACACCAGCACCTCCACCTCCGCCCGCATCTGTGACGGAGACGAATGAGGCCGCCGCGAGCGATCCACCAGCCCGCCCAGCCCCGACTCCCGATAACGCGACACCCACCCGGACAACGTCTGCCGCGCCACCCCCACCTCCCGGGCGACCTCGGTCACCGACGCGCCGGCCAGCACCGCCAGCACAGCCCGATACCGCTGCTCCACCACAGACATATCCACCAGGGCCAATCCCGGCCTCCCGACGCACGACGCCGCAACGACGCACGACAGACTGGCCGATAACGGCACCTGTCGCCCATGTCCTGGGACTCATCCGTCAAGCATGTCCCGGGACAACACACACAACTACGGCCAGACCAGAAAGCAACTTCTCTCCACGTCATCAAGCCGCCGCCCGATGGGCGGCGGGCGGCCGGGCGGTCCGGGCGGGCGTGCGGCCTCTCCGGGCCGGTCCCGCCCGGCCACCCTGCCGCACCATCGAACGCAGGCAGAACCACGCGCAGGACATTCACCAGCACCAGGCGAAACGCCGGCCCCGGATCTAGTCGATGAGGTCAGAGAGTCCTTCCGGCGACTCCGGCGCCGAGGTGATCGGGTTGAGGTGCTGTATGTGGTTTAAATAACCGTGCGAGGTGATAAGCGATCAAGAGTACTATCGGGGCTCATGGGAAACAACAGCTCGGACCTTCGTTTCGGCATCAAGGTCAAGGGATTACGGTCGCGCACATGGCGTGTCCGCTCGGGGGCCAGAAAGCCTGAACTATTCATGGAGCGAGAGGGGCTTGAGAAGGCGGGGCATATCAGCCTTCATGAATCTGGAGCCTGGCACTACAAGAGGAACAAGATCAAAAGCGTAGCTTGGACCCGTCCAGCAGAGATTGCAGCAGGATTCACCCGCGCGGTTCTGATCGTTCAACCCGCCGCCGTTGCCATGATCTCGCATCCGGAGCCTGACGACGCAAAGATGATCGAGACGGATGAATATTCGGACCCCATCAACTTCGACGTCTTCATCGAACAGTCCGGGGTAGATCTCTCTACCTGGCCGGGTAGGACTTCGATGGGCACGATCTTCGTTGGAAGGATCGCTCTCGCGAACAATGCAGGATGGTGTTCCGTGGTAGCCCGTCGCGCGCCCGTTGCCATTCAGCCCTTCGAGTGCGCTCGACCGGATGAAGCCACGATCGCGAAGATGCGAGAGCACGCCGAGCAAGGTCAGCTCTATGTGACGTCCATACACGACGTATCAGACGGAGCAATGGCTTTCGTAGACGGCCGAGTGATCTTAACCGCTCATACATGAACACTTAGCTGGATCCGCATCGCAGTGGTCGAGGCCGTGACGATCGCTCACTTCGGTACTCATCATTGTGGTCGGGGCGATCGGCTGCCGCGGACCGACTTCGTCGGCCCTTGCCACCGAGCCCGAGCGCTTATGCCTCCTGTACAGCAACCAGTGCGGTCATTCGTTCCGGCCATCAGATTCGTTGTTTCTTCTAAGGAGGATCTTGAGGATCTGACGAGCGTCGCGACGTCGTTGCGCGCTACGGGATATGACGCCCACTACAGCCATGACCCCAACGAGACAGCTGTATATGAGCCCTACGACGCTGCTGATGTACACGGCACTTGCTAGCGCTGACACTGAGCTACTCCCTACACATTGGCCAACCTGGAGGCCGGCGCACGTGCTAAGTAGGCCCTATGCAGCGATGCCCTGCCATCTCGGCCAGGCCGCTTGCGCACAAGTCCTCAGGTCAAGGATGCTATGCGAGGTGTCCGGTCCGGTCCGGACCGGATGGGTCGCTACAGGAGAAGAGCCTTGACGAGTCAGGATGGAAGCATCCAGGAGCCACGATCCTTGCTGGCTAGCCGGTTGGAAGAGTTGTGGAAACTGGCAGGAACGCCCTTACTCGACTCAGTCGCTCGCACAGCTGCTCGTTACGGAGAAGCATCCCGACAGCCGACTGGAAAACGCATCAGTGCCTGGAAAACTGGAGAAAACGTTCCAAGCTCTTTCAAAGAGCTAAAACCTGTCCTTCGGGCTCTCATTAGTATGGCGCGAGCGCGCAAAGGCCATCCCGGTGGAGCACAGCATCTCTACAGCTTCGAAGCATGGGAGGCTCTCTGGAGTGAAGCTAAAGAATCACCAGTTGGTCATGTCAAGAACATAATCAACACCGGCATCTTGGGCCTCCCAATCGTTTCAGCAGATCCAATTGAGCTTGAGGTTCACCCTTCGATCGAGATAATAAGTGCAGAAACAAACGATAATGCTCCCGTCCTTCCGCTATACGTGAAGCGAGCCCATGATCACGGGCTGGAAAGCATTATCGATAAAAGTGCGGATCACAGCTCGATATGCGTTTTGGTCGGAGGTTCTTCGACCGGCAAGACGCGGGCGTGCTGGGAGGCCGTTAAATCGCTCGGTAGCCACTGGCGCATCTGGCATCCGCTGACTCCTAGTAGACATGAGGCGCTACTAAACGCCCTTAGGCGCAAGCAGATATCGCCATACACCGTTCTATGGTTGAATGAAATCCAGTTCTACTTGAATCCTTCTCCTTCAAATCTAGGTGAGGAGATCGCTGCCGAGTTGAGGGAGTTGATCAAAGATCCTGCCCGCGGACCGGTAATTATCCTTGGCACATGTTGGCCTGAACATTGGCAGACCCTTACGCTTCGGCCGGACCCTACAAAACCTGACCTTCATTCTCAAGCAAGGGCGCTACTGACCGGACAACACGTCCTAGTTCCTGATGAGTTCTTGGGCGAAGAGATCGAGCGCTTGAGCAGAGAGGCATCGCGCGATCGGCGACTGAAGGAGGCTACTGCAAAAGGAAATAGGCGAGTCACCCAATTCTTGGCGGGCGCGCTAGAGCTGGTTAACCGGTATGAAACGCTACCTATAATAGCGCGCAGTCTTATCCACGTGATGATGGATGTGCGCAGGCTTGGATACAAGGGAACGATCTCCGAAGAGTTTCTTCGAAGTGCGGTCCAAGGATACATGCATGAAGATGTATGGGCTGGAGTCAAGCGCGACTGGTTTAAGAAAGCGGTAAAACAATCGCGAAAGCCATGCCTTGGAGTGTCCGGCCCTCTCCGATTGAGGCGAGTGGGCGCAGTCGGCAAGCCCACATACGATTTGGCCGACTACCTAGATGAAATTGGCCGAATTGTGCGACGGGAAGAATTTCCGCCCGCCAGTTTTTGGACCTCATCGGTCAAACACTTGCGTGATGCTAACGGTTTGCTTGACCTGGCCTATGAGGCGCAAATACGAGGTCGATTGAACTATGCAGCCCTCATGTACTTGCAGGCAGCAAACCTCGGAGAACTCGAAGCGATTTTGTACGTCGCAGAGCATCGTAGAGCTGCTGGCGCGATAGACGAGGCCAGAAAACTATTCAGCCATGCGGCTGACAAGGGTATTGAGGATGCGTGGCTATACCTGGCTCAGATTGAAAAGGATCACGGCGATGAGAAGGCTGCAGCTCGCATATTGGGCCAAGTAGGCGATAAGGCGCTAGCAGCGAGGCTCGCTATCTACTTGACAGAACCTGGACAGAATAAAGAGCATGCACTCCGCCTTCTAGAGCAAGCGTTTAACCTATCTCCGAAGAAATCTTTGACCGATCTAGATCTTTCGCACGATGAAGGTGGTCTGCGAGACCTACTTCGCCAGGCATGGCACAGCGTAGAGGCGATGGACGAGAAATTTGGAGCCCTTAGAGTAGCGGCAGAGAATCTACGCAATGCCGAAGAGGAGCGTTTGGAGATCGAAGATGACTTGATTGAAGAAATCAAAGACGACGAGGAATCCTTCGCGTGGATTTCAAGTCATCTCCTCAATCAGGCGGACAATGGGGATGCCGATGCTCTCTTGTTGCTGGCAAAGGCGTGGCGCGCCGTTGGAGACTCCGGGAAAGCGAAGCAATATATGATGATAGCCATTAATCAGGGCTATGCCGACAGGGTAACTGGTTCTAACGCGCTCGCCATTCTGGCTGACTTGGAAGGCAGTGAAGAGCACCCCGATTTGGCCAGGCAGATTCTCTGTTATGGCCTAGAAGTCGATGGATCTCCGGCTTCTCAATGGAGTGTCTCTATAGAGGAGTGATCTTGGTATTTCTTGATGATGACTTATCTACAAGTTTTTGCACAATGCAGCGTTGCGGATTGTGTAAGTTGGCCCACTCACTCATCGCGCAGACGAAGTGCCTGCCATCGGCCGCGTTCAGTCACCGCAGTGTCCGGCTAACGCACTGAGGTCCGATGCTGCTAACGGAGATACTAACAACGGTCCTGGACGTTCATGGACCTTCGCGGACAGTGCCCGACGCTAGGGCGGCCTTGAGCAGCCATCGTCGCCTCATCTGGACGGGCCTGGACGATCAAGTTCTCACTCGCGTAGAGAAATGTGCTGGAATTCGTTCCTCCTATGATGTATCCGCAGGCTAGAGGCTCCGAGTGATCTATCGGTATAGCAACGGGTCCGAGCCCTACTAGGGTCTGCTGACCTGGCTCAGGTCTTCCCTGAGTAGCCGAAAAGGAACACAGGACTGATGGTTCGTTGGACCCAAAGATGCTCCTGTAGTTCCATGGCGAGGTCTTGATTTTCTGCCGCCCAGTCAGGAGCATGAGCTACAAACTCGCGACTATTAAACACGGTGAATTTATTGAATTCGCTGGCCCGGATTCTCCTTGCATCATTTCTGTCGCTAGATATGATTAGTCCCAGGCGTGACCCGAGCGGGACCGTCATGCGTCGGAAGCCGTGAAACCCTGCCCCTATTCCATGGTCCAGAAATTTTGATGGAATTTCTGGAACGAAGCCATCCCTTGCCCCTGAGAAGCATATGCTGGCATCGGAGACGATTAATGATGGATTCTTGGGGCGATAGCATGACCAATGCATATCGGGGCTAGTTAAAATTGCGACGAGATTATTCCAGGCGTCTTTGTAGTATGCATTGGGATCATGTCGAAGAGACCAGGGAAAAATAACCCGGTATCTTATATGCCTCAACATAATGGTTTGGTGAAGTTTTGCATCATTGTCGTGACCTAGAGTGCTCAATTCCTTTTCTGTGACATGAAGTAGAAACCTGCTCCGCTGCCATTGAAGTGCGAGAAACCACGCGATTGCTGGGCGGAGCTCGTCAGGAACTATTTTATGGTTCGATGTACTGAGTTTCGAGATGGCCGCTGCGGCTTCTGCTTCTATTTTGCTCATTTCGGTTTCGAGTGTTGTGTGATCTGGCTCGCTACCCGGCATCGTCATTGTGTGGCCCAGGTTTCGATGACCGATATTGCGGACGGTACTGGTGAAGATCACACCCCTAGTCACATGATGCACGGTGAGTTTCTCGCCCGAGCCAGCGAAGCGCCTCAGGAGAAACTGGGGAACGAAATGATGCTTTTTTGCGTGCGTCAACCTTAGCCCTCATCGCCTATCATCCCTACGACTCGCAGGGACGAATTTTCAGCACTCGCAGATCGCCTCGCCGCTTACATCGGTGAGGACAAGCCGCCGTGAATCTGCAGGAAGTCTATATCGTGGCGAGTTATAGACATCCTACAGATGGCCATACCAGCATAATGATTATTTATCAATCGGTTACTCCTCTAATGGATGATTGGAGACCACCCCGTTGCCGACATCGGTGGGCGACGGCCGGCCAGTCTCCGTACGCTCTGGGTCGATGGGGGACAAGGCACGAGCACAAAGCGGATCATGTTGTTACGCGCGCTCCAGGTGATCGAGATCCTGTATGGCGACAGCCGACAGAGAGGCGCGCCGCAGCTCACGGGAGAGCGTTGTACAGCAGTCCCGTACAGCAACACCGTCTTACACGATCACACTCCACCGCCCTGCATCTACCGCTTTACCAGGGCGCGAGTCCGCCGACGTGGGATGCGCCCTTCCCTACGGATCAGATGGTCAGGTGTCGTACACGCCATCCCATGGTTCGTAGAAACCGATGTTGTTCGGGTAGAACTCGGCGTGTTCTTCGCCTTCGAAGGTTTCGATGACCAGGCCGAACAGCACCCCGTCGAACGTGTGCTGGAAGGGCCGGATGGCGATGTCGTCGAAGCGAAGGCCCGGAAGCGCGTCGAGCCAGTGCTTCAGTCTCTCGTGAGCGAGGTCGACGCTTGCCCGATGGTCGTCCTCGGCACCCGTGTGCTCGATGCGCGAGTCGAGGTGGCGGCCGGCGGCATCGAAGGTGTGCAGAACGACGTACCAGCGCTTGTGTGCCTGCCAGTCGTCGGTGCGGGTGTAGCCCTCACGAAAGGCTGCGACGACGGAGCCGAAGAACTGACCGCCATCCCAATGGCCGATCGTGCCGGTGTGGTAGTCGGGTTCATAAACGATGGGGATGATCTCGGGGACTGCCATACGCGGGAGAGTAGCCATGAGGACCGACAACACTCCGGACTGTCATGATCTTGCTAACGCCGACGCTAACAACACCCTTGAACACCCCTGGACGGCTCTGGAGTCTCCGAGGCCGAGAATCCCTGATGACCAGGAGTTTCTGTCGGTGCTGGATAGTGGTGGACGTCTCTGGCCTTGCTACGGATCAGAAGGTTAGGGGTTCGAGTCCTCTCGGCCGCGCTCCAAGTCAAAGGCCCTTCGGGATGATCCCGGAGGGCCTTTTTCGTGGCCGTACAGCAGCGTCGTACAGCAACGCGGCCCGGCACAGCCGATCCCCCGCGAACAGCTCATGCCGACGGGACGCCGGCCGCTCTACTCAGCACCGTCGAGGCCCTCTCGTAGGCGGCGCACCCAATCCTCGGGGAAGACCTGCTCAAGCCGCTCCCTGCTGGTCTCCAGCAACCCCTCCTTCGCCAAGGGGAGGAGGGCGCCGTCCTGGACGGCCTTGTGGTTCTCGGGCGCGGGACAGATCAGGACGGCGAGGATCCGGCATCCTCGTTGGATCTCCTCGATCCCCGTCGTGTGGATCATGCTCTTGATGGGCTCCCATGCCGTCCGTACGGCGAGACCCACCAAAGCATCGAGCAGACCGCTGCGACCCTCGGCCTTCCGGGACTGCAGGATGACCGTCGTCACGTACTCCGGGATTCGGTCCATGGCCTTCGAGAGCTTTTCGATAGCCTCGGCCACGGCGGCGAGAAGGTCGCACCATAAATGACTGTTGAGTTGCCTCCTGGCCTCTCGTGGCCTGCTCCCGCCGAACCCCTTATCGAGTTCCTGGATTACGGGGCCGGCGAGAATGTCTCCGATTTCCTGGATGCGGTCGATGGTGTCCGGGTTTTCGGATAGCCAGTCAACGAGGTCGACCGTGGCACTATCGGTGGCTGCCGCCTGTCTGTCCTTGGACGGCTTGCGCCGCCCTACGGGAGGCCGAGTTCTGGCCCATGCAAGGTCACTGTCGTCTCTCGCCTTTTGACGAGCAACGGGAGAGGGGTCGCGGGCCAACGAGAGACCGTTGGTCCAGCCGTGCTGTGCCCCTCCGCAGGCGGAGCATCCGCAGTAATGCCCCTTGGCCCGCTCACAGATCACAGGGTGCGTCATTCGCTCTCCGCCTCGTCCGGCCTAGTGAACTGGCGCCTCGCCGAAGGCCCTATTCTTTTGAACCACAACCAGCGAGAAGTGAAATGACCCCCGCAGCCAGTCCGGCATATCCCTTCGGTTACGACGAATCGGGTGCACAGGCGTAGGCCCTCTGGGATATCCCAGAGGGCCTATAAGTGGTACCGAAAGATTAGTTATGTCTCGCTTGAACGGTCGAGGCTCTGATTGGGCCGTCAGGCGCCTTACGAGTTACGGGGCTGGGGGTCTGAGTGTAGATACACAGGTTGAATTCGTAGAGTCGGTCATGGCTTTGCCGGGGTATCGAGGGTGAGCCCGGTCTGGGTCAGACAGCCGGTGAGCAGGTGAGGCCG